>NZ_QUHG01000003.1:0-400000 GCF_003479505.1 Roseburia sp. AF15-21
CTATAACGCATAAAAACACCCTCCTTACTGGTTGTCCAGTAAAGAGGGTACATATCATAGAAGAATTCATCCCATCGGGACTTTCTGTTTACGCGAGAAACTCGCAAAGTGTGTTTCTCGTAGTTTATTCTTTTAATTCTGTGTCAGTGGAGTATTGACTGCATGCTCTACAGACTGGTCAGTTGCTGTACCGGCACCACTTAAAGACTGTTCAGAGGACTGCTCTGTGGATTTCTCAGTGGACTGGGTAGAACCTTCTGTATCAGTAGAAGGCTGTTCTGTTTCGGTAGCAGGCTCTTCCGTATGTTCTACATCCGGGTCCTCATAGAGGAACTCGTTGGAGCTTCGGAAGATGGTGCTGCTGGAACCTACAATGTTAGCAACAATCGTATCGCCGTCTTCAATGTCGTCAAGATTAATCTTTAACATGGTGCTTCCCAAGAAGGAAGTGGATACCTTCTCTCCGTTGACATAAATTTTCGTCCAAGGAGTAAATCCGGAGCCGTAAATACATAACTTATTGTCATCGGATTTCCATACACTGTTAATCGTTACATCATCAATACCCATAACCAGATCACTTGCTGGATATTTATCTGTTCCGTTGTAAGCATAACGTTTTCCGTAAAGAAGGTCATACTGTAAATTCTCTAAGTTCTCGTCGTAAGAAGCAGAACCCTTCTGGCTCTGGATGTAAGAGAACATGGTTCCTTTGTGGATGTCAAGCTGGTTGGTGATGTTTGCTAATAATTCATAAGCAGCACAGTCAGCATCCTGTTTTGGTAAATTAAAGTTGTTCCAGGTAACATATTTGGTTTTGAAAATGTCACCGGATACCATATCATCATCGGTCAGTCCCATGGTAGGAAGGTGGTCGCCGAAGAATACCACGATGGTCTTTTCATCCCGTTTGGAAAGCTCTTCGGTTAAGTTGCCGATGAATTTATCTACTTCGTGAATCATGTTAATGTAATATTCCCACCGATTGTTAGAAGCCTCATCTGCAGCACCGCTTACTGCAATTTCCGGATTTTCAAGAATCTTTTCAGTAGGATAATCACCATGTCCCTGTACGGTAATGGTATATACCAGATCTGACTGGTCAGGGGTAGAATCCATAGCCTTTAAGGTTTCACTGATTAAGATGTTATCGGTTGGCCAGGAACCAAGTGGTGTGTACTCCTGAATGTTCATACACTCTTTACTGGTGAAACTGTCAAATCCCATCAGGGAGAAGGCATTGGCACGGCTGTAGAAGTTACCACCGTTGTTATGTACAACATGTGTACCATAGCCGAGACTTCCAAGGTCGGAAGCAATACTTTCGCAACTGTCGATTTCTTTTAAAGTAGTCTTATATGGGTATTCGCCGGTACCAAAATACTGCATGCTCATACCGGTTAATACTTCAAATTCAGTATTGGCTGTTCCGGCACCTACAACAGGAACTTTTAAGTAACCGGAAGAATAGTTGTTTAATAAGTTGTGAAAATTTGGAACCGGATCTTCTGAAGTATGTAAGAACTTAACATCAGAGGGATCTACAAAGGATTCCAGTAAAACAACAATAATATTTGGCGCATCTTCGGCAGCTTCGGTAGTTTCTTCCGGAACGGAAGCCCCTATTTTGGCAATACGCTCTTCGGAATAACTGTCCGGTTTACTCATACCACGGTCAACAACGCTGGATGAGAAGCCGTAGACAAAACCATAATTTTCATAGCCCTGTGCAATATTGGCAAAATAGGAAGCAACAATATTATTGGACTGGGCTGCCTTGGTAGTTACCGGTAACATCAGGAAGATAACAGCAACCATAAGCGGACTTACAATCCAGTTGATTTTGCCCTGATATTTTGGTCCTTTGATAAAAAGCCAGATACAGAAAAGCAGGAAAAGACCGACTACGATAATAACGGCGAGTGCTTCACCAAAGGTAAAGTATTTGGTGTTCTGCATGGCAAATAAGTCAGACAGACATTTCAAATCTGTAAAACCAAATGGAGTTACACGTTTGGAAAGAATAACACCATTGATGGTTCCAAGGAAAAGCCAGAAGCCGCTGATTAAGAGACGGGCAAGTGTTCTTCTTCGAATCAGATAGACCAGGGATAAACTTGCAAAAATAATAAATGAGTTATAAAGGTAAGCAATGGTGTGTCCTGCAATAAAGGAAAATGCAGAAAGCACATTTCGTCTGGAAATACATTCAATCACCAGAACGAGGAAACAGGACAGTAACAGATGGAATACCAAAGAGTATTTGTTCATAATCACAACTGCACGGTCAAGGTGTGGATGTGGTTTCTTCTCCCGGTTCTTAAAAGTATTTATTTTGTTTTTTAGTTTAAAAAATAAGTTCTTGCACTTACTTAAAAAAGAATGTTTTTCTCTCATAATAATGGTTCTCCTCCCAGTAGATTACACACTTTTTACATATAATTTACTTTTGACTGAATAAGGATATATCTATTTAAGAAAAAAAACAACGGTAAATCTCGATAAAAATTTATTAATATTTCATTAAAAAGAATCCAAAATGTATAATAGAAGGGAAAGAAGTTGGCAAAAAAGCCATTTTGTGCTATCCTTTTTTTATAAAAACCAGGTTCGCAGAGAGGCAGATAGGTGAATCTGATAGTAAGGTGAGGAAAGAGAAATGCTGGAATTAAAAGACATTAGTTTTCAGGTAAATGATGAAACAGCAGACAGGGAAATATTAAAAAATATCAATCTGAAGATAGAAGACCGGTTTGTGGCAATTACCGGACCAAACGGTGGAGGTAAATCCACACTGGCGAAGCTGATTGCCGGAATAGTGACACCAACTTCCGGACAGATTTTATTGGATGGAGAGGATATTACGGGATTATCCATTACTGAACGGGCAAGAAAGGGAATCAGCTTTGCGTTTCAGCAGCCGGTAAGATTTAAGGGATTGACCGTAAAGGATTTGATTACACTGGCATCGGGAAAAGATATTTCCATCAGTCAGGCATGTTCCTATCTTTCAGAAGTAGGACTTTGCGCAAAGGATTATATTGGCAGGGAGGTAAATGACAGCCTTTCCGGTGGGGAGCTAAAGCGTATTGAGATTGCAATGATAATTGCAAGAGGAACCAAATTATCCATATTTGATGAGCCGGAGGCAGGAATTGACCTTTGGAGTTTTAACAATCTGATTCAGGTATTTGAGAATATGTATCAGAAAATCAATGGCTCGATTCTGATTATTTCACATCAGGAGAGAATTTTAAACATTGCAGACCGGATTATTGTAATTGCAGATGGAGAAGTAAGCACAGCCGGAAGCCGGGAAGAAGTGCTTCCAAAGCTGTTAGGCAGCAGTGAAGCCTGCTCTACTTTGATGGAAAAATTAGTCTAGGAAAAGGTGAGAAAATGGACAGTATAGAAAAGAATCTTTTAGCAGAGATATCAGATTTACACAGCGTGCCGGAAGGCGCATATAATATCCGTAACAACGGAAAACTGGAGGCAAGAAATACAACTGCAAATATTGATATTGTAACTAAGAAGGACAAGCCGGGAATTGATATCTATGTAAAACCGGGAACAAAGAATGAGAGTATGCATATTCCGGTTATCTTAAGTGAAAGCGGCTTAAAGGACCTGGTGTATAATGATTTTTATATCGGGGAAGGTGCAGATGTGACAATCATTGCGGGATGCGGTATCCACAACTGCGGAGACCAGACATCACAGCATGATGGAATACACACCTTTTATATAGGAAAGAATGCAAAAGTAAGATATGTAGAAAAGCATTATGGTGAAGGGGATGGAAATGGAGCCAGAGTCTTAAATCCAACTACAGTGATCCACATGGAAGAAGGCGGATTCATGGATATGGACAGTGTTCAGATTAAAGGAGTAGACTCCACAATCCGTACAACCGAAGCAGACCTTAAAGAAGATGCGTCCCTTGTGATTCATGAACGTATTATGACTCATGGACAGCAGAAGGCAGAGACAGATTTTACGGTAGATTTAAATGGAGCACATTCCAGTGCAAATGTGGTATCGCGTTCGGTAGCAAAGGGAGATTCCCACCAGAAGTTTGTTTCTTATATTCGTGGTAATAATGCATGCAGCGGACATACAGAATGTGATGCCATCATCATGGACAATGGAAAGGTGGAGGCAATTCCGTCTCTTGCAGCGAATGATATCGATGCAGCATTGATTCATGAGGCAGCAATTGGAAAAATAGCAGGAGAACAGCTGATTAAGCTGATGACACTGGGACTGTCTGAAAAAGAGGCAGAGGAGCAGATTGTAAATGGATTTCTGAAATAGGATATGTATGGGGAATGAAGGGAGCAGGAAAGAACAAACAAGAGAAGAGAAATACCGAAAGAGGCGGAAGAATGGAATAAGATAATATTTGAAATATTATGACGGGTATGGATATTAAGTGAAGTGGCATCTGTATTTGAACGATGCAAAAGTGGGTGGTAAAAATAAAGTCTGCTGCAGTGCAGATTAAGACAGAATTTTCCCGGGATAATAGAAAAGAGGAATAAATATGTGGCTTGCATATGCATGTGGCTCTGCTTTTTTTGCAGGTATTACGGCAATATTGGCAAAAGTTGGAATTAAGAAAATAGACTCGAATCTTGCAACAGCAATCCGGACGATTGTAGTATTGATGTTTGCATGGATTATGGTATGGCTTACCGGATCTTATACTCCAGTCAGAAGTATAGAAACACGGACGTTAATTTATCTTGCATTATCAGGAATAGCGACCGGAGCATCCTGGCTTTGCTATTTTCGGGCATTGCAGCTAGGCGATGTAAACAAAGTAACACCGATTGATAAATCCAGTACAATCCTGACAATGATTCTGGCAGTCATTTTCTTAAATGAAGGACTGAACGAGAAGAAAATTATTGCCATGGTATTAATTGGCGTTGGAACGATGCTCATGATTACCAGAAAGAAAAGCGGTGGCACAAAGAGCCGGGCATGGCTTATCTATGCACTGCTGTCTGCAGTGTTTGCCAGCCTGACATCCATCCTTGCCAAGGTGGGAATAGATGGTGTGAATTCCAATCTCGGAACGGCATATCGTACTGGAGTGGTACTTGTTATGGCATGGGTGGTAGTATTTGTAACAAAGAAACAGAAGCAGGTCCGGAGTATGACCTTCCGGGATGGAATGTTTCTGATTTTATCCGGAATAGCAACCGGAGCATCCTGGCTTTGTTATTACCGGGCGTTACAGCTGGGCGAAGCCAGTGTAGTGGTACCGATTGATAAACTAAGCATTGTAGTTACAATTGTATTTTCATCTGTGTTTTTAAATGAAAGACTACAGCCAAAGGCATTCTTTGGATTAATTATGATAGTGGGAGGTACATTGCTACTAATATAAGCAAAAGTGGAGGAAAAAGTATGCTGGGAAAAAGAAAATCTTATTATGTGGAGAGTGGAATCATTCATTTTGTATTTGAATATGGCATGGGAAGCTTAGAGGTTCTGACAGATAACATTGTAAATGTGTTTGTTCCGTTCGAAAGTGAGGAACATCGTTCAAAAGCCATCGAGGGAGAAAAGTCAAAACATATACATTTTGATGTGCAGGAAGGAATTGACTATCTTGAGGTTCGGACTGCAAGATTAATCATACGCGTATATGATAATTTTATGGTGGATTTTTATGATGTGAATGGACAGCTTCTCTGTGCGGACTATCGTGGTGGAAGGGAATTTGCAACACAGATTAGTGAGAAATTTATCGAATTCTTAAAAGCAGAGGGACATGAGGTGCCGCAGGCGACAGATAAGAATTATCATGTGCAGGCTGTAAAACGCATGGAGGGAGACGAAGCCTTCTATGGCTTTGGTGATAAAGCAGGGGTATTAAATAAGAAGAATTACGATTATGAGATGTGGAATACAGATAATCCGGCGGCGCATACGGAAGCCTTTAAAGCATTGTATAAATCGATCCCGTTCTTTATAACATTGCGTGAAAGCTGCGTATACGGAATCTTTTTTGATAATACCTGTAAGACTTATTTTGATCTGGCAAAAGAAAATGCGGGATACTATTTCTTTGGCTCAGACCGTGGCAATCTGGATTACTATTTTATTGCCGGGTATAATATGCCGGAGGTAGTAGCTGGTTATACTTATCTGACCGGAAGAACACCGCTTCCGCAGCTTTATACATTAGGCTATCATCAGTCGCGCTGGGGATATGAGACTTCCGCAGAGATCCGCGCAATTGCGGATAAATATCGTGCATTAAAGATTCCGATTGATACGATTCATCTGGATATTGACTATATGGATGGCTACCGGGTCTTTACCTGGAATGAAAAGGACTTTGGCAGACCGGGTGAAGTAATTGAGGATTTAAAGAAAAAAGGATTTAAAATTGTTACCATCATTGACCCGGGTGTCAAATTAGATCCAGGTTATGATATGTATGATGAAGGCATGAAACAGGGATATTTTGCCAAGACACCGGAAGGAGATACCTATGTAAATGCAGTATGGCCTGGAGATGCGGTATACCCTGACTTTGGAAATCCGAAGGTAAGACAGTGGTGGGGAGAGAAGCAGAAATATCTTGTGGACTTAGGAGTCCGCGGTGTATGGAATGATATGAATGAGCCGGCAAGTTTCCGTGGAGAACTGCCGGAAGATGTCGTGTTTACGGACGAAGACAGACCATGTGATCATGGCCAGATGCATAATGTCTATGGGCATCTGATGGCAAAGGCTACCTATGAAGGCTTGAAGAAGCAGGATGGCAGAAGACCATTTGTAATCACACGTGCCTGTTACAGTGGTTCCCAAAAGTATACCACAGCATGGACAGGAGATAATCAGAGCCTGTGGGAGCACCTGCGGATGGCAATTCCGCAGATGTGCAATCTGGGATTATCCGGTATGGTATTTATCGGAACAGATGTAGGTGGATTCGGTGCAGATGTGACACCGGAACTGCTGTCAAGATGGATACAGGTCGGCTGCTTTTCACCGTTGTTCCGGAATCATTCTTCCAAGGGTTCTACCAGACAGGAGCCGTGGCTTTTCGGAGAAGAGACATTAAATATTAACCGGAAATATATTGAACTTCGTTATAAATTACTGCCATACCTTTATGATTTATTCCATGAGACGGAGCAGAATGGTATGCCGGTAATCCGTCCACTGGTATTACATTATGAGAAAGATAAAGAAACATGGAATCTCAATGGAGAATTCCTGTTTGGAGAGCGTATGCTGGTAGCTCCTGTAGTAGAGCAGGGAATGACGAAGAAGCTTTTATATCTGCCGGAGGGAATCTGGTATGACTACGATACAAGGGAAAAATATACCGGAAAGCAGTATATTGTAAAAGACGCACCTCTTGATGTATGTCCGGTTTTTGTAAAAGCAGGAAGCATTATCCCATGTTTTGAACCAATGCAGTATGTGGGAGAAATTGAACTGGATACGCTGATTCTTGATGTATATCCGGGAGAAGGTCGTTATGTGCATTATCAGGATAACGGAGAAGATTTTACATATCAGGATGGTGTATATAATGAATATGAGATGACCATCACAAAGGATGAGACATTAACAGTCCAGATGCTGCATAAAGGTTATGAAAAAGTATATAAGAAATTTGTGATATGTTACAAAGGACGTAAAAATGAGTTCGCATTCAATGGAGAGAAACTGACAGTCTGGCTTTCTTAAAAGAAAGGCAGAAGCCGGGAGATAACCGGAGGAGGACTTATATGAAACGTGGAATTGCATTAAGTGGAGGCGGTACGAAAGGCTCTTATGAACTGGGAGTCTGGAAAGCATTAAATGAACTTGGTATCGATTATCAGATTGTAACCGGAACATCCATAGGTTCCATTAACGGAGCCTTAATGGCAACGGGAGATTATGACAGGGCTTATGAACTATGGAGCACCATAACCATGGAAGATATGATGGAGGATGGAATCAATCTGACGGATACCATAGAGGGCATGTATGACCAGAGAGAGGCAATTGGTCCATTCCTGAAAAAATATGTAAAGAATAAAGGTGCAGATATTTCACCTTTTACTGCTTTTATTGAAACACTGATAGAAGAGGATAAGATTCGGAAATCAAAGACAGATTTTGGATTGGTTACGGTGGAATTTCCGTCTTTAAAACCCTGCGAACTGACAAAGCGTGACATTCCGGAAGGACTTATGAAAGATTATATTCTGGCATCTTCTGCAATTTTTCCATTATTCCCGATGCATAAAATCGGAGAGATAACGTATCTGGATGGATGCTATTATGATAATCTTCCAATTGACCTTGCCATCCGAATGGGAGCACAGCAGATTATTGCTGTTGATTTACATACATCACCGGCACACGATGCCTATGCAAAGCGGCCGTATGTAACTTATATCAAGCCAAGCCGCGCCCTTGGAACCATGATGAATTTTGACCATGCTCTTTTAATGGCAAATGCCAGAATGGGATACCAGGATACCATGAAGGTTTATGGAAAATATTATGGCTATGTATATACCTTTGAAAAGGAATCCATGGAGAAATACCGCAGGGCAATGGATCACTTTTTGTATCGGATGACAGAACTGGATTTACTGGTCAGGGATGAAATGCCGGTAAAACGTTTTGCTAAGAAAAGCGAATTTAATAAAGTACATACACTTCTGGCAGAACGAAGTGAAAAGGAGAAAATGTCACCGAGGGAATATTTCCTTGCAGCGGCAGAAATCTGTGGAGAGGTATTTGATGCAGATGCAGCAATTGAATATTCCATGGAACATTTTGTGGAAACACTTCATAAGAAGTTGGCAGATGCAGAGTTAAGACAGGTGACAGAATGTATCATTGCACATAAATTAAGGGAGCCGGCAGGACTGATTGCAGAGGTTAAAAACTTTGGAAAAGAAATGCTGGTGGCTGCGGCTGCATATTATGCGGCACAACAGGACACACTGACGTCAAAAGAAATTCTGAAACTGCATGCCATGTTCCCAAAGGAACTGACAGCGGTGTTATTTCTGATGTCGTTGGAAACAAACAGATAACAGCATTTTTGCCGTCAACAAACAGTCTCTGTTGCATATATTATACTGATGAGAATCAGGAGAGAAGGAAACATTGGATTATAATCAGGATATTTTCTTTAAGATGCAACAGCAGCAGATGCCGGGCAAACAGCCCTTTTACATGACAAATCCAATCCAGAATCTTTACATGACGGAGTTAGAATATCAGAGGGATTTAGACCGCATGAAAGAGATGTATCCGCTGGAGATAAGAAAAGTACAGGAGCTGGTGGAAGAAGAATGCGATAAGATGGAATATGAGGGAAGTCTCATGTTTGACGAGTATCCGGACCGGCTGATGCTACGGCAGATTTGTAAGAGAATCCGTGATAAGGCGGGACTTGGGGAAAGCCGGGAAGACATGGATGCTCCGGAAATTCTTCTGTTTCATGAGATGTTTCACCGCAGATGCCGTTACAGACGCTGCCGCAGATGCTGGTAGCGGATAATAAAATAGAGGTTGAGCTTTTGCAAAAAAGGAATTACAATATAGCTGTCGTTTTTTGATGGCTATATTGTTTGTTTACGTGAGTAGCGAGAAAAATCGCATGCCTGCATGCAGATTTGACGAGCACCGCGATAACTTGAGAAACTCGCAAAGCGTGTTTTTCGTAGTTTAGGAAGATGAGGAATACAGATGAATAAAGGAATGATTCGGGCACTGGTGTTAGCAGGTGTGTTTCTGGTATCAACCGTAGTGTTTAGTTTTTTGACAAATAAAACAAATCCCGATATGACAACAGAACTGGAGGAGGCAACGCTGCCGACTGTCCAGCTTTATTATAAAGAGCAGAAAATCAATGAACTCTACGGGTATGTAGATGAAATGAATGCAGTTTACATGAGGGACAGCATTACGCCGATTGATACGGACAGGCTGCTTCCAATCCGCGTTCAGAATGGAAGCTATGCAGTGGATGAACTTTCCTATGAGATCCGGAGTATGGATACTAAGCGTCTTATTGCAGATGCGAAGGTAGATAGTTATTCCCAGAAGAATGGAGTGATTACAGCAGACCTTCCGATTCAGAATCTTCTGGATTCCAATGCAGAATATCTGTTGATTATACATTTACTGCATGGGGATGATACTTTAAATTATTATACAAGGATTATTGAACCGCAGGATTGTTATGTGAAGGAAAGCATTGATTTTGCAAAAGATTTCCATGAAAAAACATTTCAGGAGGATGGAAGCGGCTCTCTGGCAACTTATATGGAACCGGATTCTTCTGCGGATAATACCACGCTTGCCAATGTCAGTATTCATTCCACACTGCGACAGGTAACATGGGATAAATTCAATGGGACCGTTCTGACGGACCCATCGGTAAGCATTAAAGAAATCAATAATTCCTATAATGTAATTCTATTGGATTATGTAGTGACGGCAACCGGAGATAATGGGGAACTGGAATATTATAATGTAGAAGAATATTACCGTGTCCGTTATACCAATGACCGGATGTATCTATTGAATTTTGAAAGAACCATGGATGAAATTTTCCGGGCAGAGAATGATGATTTTTATGAGAATTATTTACAGCTTGGAATATGTTCGTCCGATGTGGAATATAAGAGTAATGAGACAGGAAGTATTCTTTGTTTTGTAAAAGAAGGAGAACTCTGGTGTTACAATGCGACAGAAAAAAAGCTTTCCCAGGTGTTCAGCTTCCGTGGTTATGAGGGGATTGATTCCAGGGAAAATCATAAGGAACATGATATCCGGATTATTAAGGTGGATGAAACAGGAAGTGCTGATTTTGTTGTATATGGTTATATGAACAGGGGAAACCACGAAGGTCAGGTGGGTGTAGGTGTTTATCATTATGACAGCGTGGCAAATACAGTAGAAGAGGAACTGTTTATACCATCCACCCACTCTTACGAAGTGCTGAAATCAGAACTGGGACAGCTGATGTATGAAAATGAAAGTGGAATGTTCTACATTATGATGGGTGGGACACTGTATGAGATTAATCTTGCTACTACCAAAGAAAAGGAAGTAGTCAGCGGATTTGAAACAGGAAATTATGCGGTATCAGAGAATAACCAGTTTGTTGCTTATATTGCAGATGGCAACAGTGACAGCGGTTCGAAAATTACTGTTCTGAATCTGGAGAATTCGAAAAGCTTTGAAGTGGCAGCGGCAGCAGGAACGTATATCCGGCCACTGGCATTTATGGAAGATGATTTTATCTATGGCGAGGCGGATGACAGTGATGTGTATACAGATTCTGCCGGAAATGTACAGTTTCCGATGAATCATATTTATATTGTAGATACGGATGATGAAGAACACGGAGTGTTAAAAGATTACCATAAGGATGGATATTATGTGGCATCTGTAGAAGTTGTGGATTATACTATTTATCTGAACCGGGAACAGTATAACGGTATGGCTTATGTTCCGGCGGAACAGGATACAATTATGAATCGTGAGGGAGATTCTGCAGAAGTAGTCAGCATTCACAGTACGGTAACGGAACGAAAACAGACGCAGCTGCAGCTGCAATTATTACAGGAAGAAGAGATAAGCTCGGGTCGTCTTCTGACTCCGAAACGGATTGTATTGGAGTCACCGAGAAATGTGAATCTGAAAGAGCCGGAAGAGACAGATTATTATTATGCTTATTCTGCCGGAAGAGTAGTGCTGGCAACGGATAATGCGGCAAAAGCCATTGCAGTGGCAAATGATAATGTGGGCGTTGTGGTAGGAAGCAGACAGCAGTATATCTGGAAGAGGGCAAGAAAATCTTCCCAGTCACCACTGACGATTACAATAGGTGATGCAGACGCATCCGGAACAACGATAGCAAAAGCAATCAATGGTATGCTTTCGATGCAGGGATTAAATGTTGGTGTAGGAGAATTGATGACATCCGGAAATACACCAAAACAAATTTTAAAGGATACCCTGCAGGACTCTGTAGTCATTGATTTGACCGGAAGCGATCTGGATGCAGTGTTATATTATGTCAATCTGGGAACACCGGTATTTGCCATGAACAGTGGAAGCGAAGCTGTATTGATTACAGGCTATGATAACGCAGGAGTCTATATTTATAATCCGGCAACCGGTGCAACAGAGAAGATGTCAATGACGGATGCACAGAATTTATTTGATACAGCAGGTAATGTATATTTTGCTTATATGAAAATGGCAGAATAGGGATGCAGGCAGAGACAGGCGTGAAAAAGACGCAAAAAACGTATAAAATTGCCTAAAAAAAGCCGAAGTTTTTTGGCAGTTTCGGTATTAGTGCTGTATTTTCACAAAGTCTATTGCAAAATCTGTTAGTGTAGGATATATTAACTTTTGTACTAATTGTACTACTTAGAAGCGAGGAAGATAACATGAGTAGAAAAGAAGTTACAGTTTCAAACGTTTCAAAAAAACACGATAATCCAATTGCAGAGTTGGTTCAGGTTGCCTGCCAGTTTGACAGCAATATTACTCTGGAAAGTGATAACCGTAAAATTAATGCCAAGAGCATCATGGGAATTATGGCATTTAATCCGTCCAAAGGAATGACGGTTAACATTGTTGCAGAGGGAAATGATGAAGAAGAAGCCCTATTAGCAATGGAGAAGTTTTTAGTGTGTGATTAATTTTCAGGGAGGGAATTATAATGCAGAAGAGACCAGTTGAAAAAGCAGCCGAAGTAAAGGCAGCAGTAAAAGCTACAGAGACAAAGGCAGTAGTTAAGGCAGAAGAGGTTAAGGCAGAAGCAAAAGAAGTTGTAGCGAAGAAAGCAGAAACCGTAGTAAAGAAAGCGGAAGAGACAGTTAAGAAGGCAGAGGAGACAGCAAAGAAAGCAGAGACAACTGTAAAAGCAGCAGCAAAGACTACCGCAAAGAAAGCAACCAAGAAAGCAGCGGCTAAGAAAACTACTAAGGTAGAGAAGAAAGAACTTGTACCGGAAGTATTTGTTCAGTTTGATGGTAATGAAGATGTTGTTGCAAACGTGATTGAGAGAGCAAAAGAAGCTTTCACAGCAGACGGACACAGAGCATCCAGCATCAAGTCTTTAAAGGTTTATTTAAAACCGGAAGAATATGCAGCATACTATGTTATAAACGATACATATGCAGGCAAGGTTAACTTATTCTAGTTTTATTTTGCCCATGATATTAAAATGGCTTCGGAATTCCGAAGCCATTTTTGCTGTTGTTATTTATTTCTTTTTCTGATTAGCTTTATATTTCTTTATAAGCTTCTGGATACGCTCGTTTGGATCTAAGAGCTCGCTGATAGAAGCATCATGATTCAATGTATCAATAATATAAGCAATATATTTGCTCATGTCACAGTTGATATAATATGGACGGCTTAAAAGCTCCGGAGTCTGATAAGTCAGGTTGGTGGTAACTACACGGTAGATAGTTCCATCTTCTACAGCTTTATCGAATTTTTCCAGACCATTGGTGAAAAGTCCGAAGGTTGCAACGACAAAGATTCTGTTTGCTTTTCTCTTCTTTAGTTCGGTTGCAACGTCAATCATGCTTTCTCCGGAAGAAATCATATCATCGATAATCAGAACATCTTTTCCTTCTACGGAAGAACCTAAAAATTCATGTGCGACAATAGGGTTACGTCCGTCAACAATTCTGCTGTAATCACGACGTTTGTAGAACATACCCATATCCAGACCAAGTACACTGGAAAGATAAATTGCACGTCCGGTACCACCCTCATCCGGGCTGATAATCATCATGTGGTCAGAATCAATCTGTAAGTCAGGAACGTTTTTGCAGATACCTTTGATAAACTGGTATGCAGGCTGAACAGTTTCAAAACCACCCTTTAAAGGAATTGCATTCTGGACACGAGGGTCATGTGCATCAAATGTAATAATGTTGTCAACGCCCATGGCAACCAGTTCCTGTAAAGCCAGTGCACAGTCTAAAGATTCCCTGGTGCTTCTTCTATGCTGGCGGCTTTCATAAAGGAATGGGATGATAACAGTAATTCTTCTTGCCTTGCCGCCAATTGCAGCAATAATTCTCTTTAAATCCTGATAATGATCGTCTGGGGACATATGGTTTGTCTGACCGCACAGAGAATAAGTAAGGCTGTAGTTGGTGACATCAACCATAAGATAAAGGTCATAACCACGAACAGTTTCTTTGATCATTCCCTTTGCCTCGCCTGAACCAAAACGAGGGGTAACTGCTTCAATGATATAAGAATCACGTTTGTAGCCCATAAAAGCTGCATCATTCTGGTGCTGATGCTGTCTTTCGTCTCTCCATTTGACAAGGTATTTGTCAACTTTTTCTCCTAATTCCTGGCAGCTCTGTAATGGAATAATTCCAAGAGAACCAGTAGGAAGGGTTTCTAAGTTTCTTTCACTGTTTGACATGAATAGGTTCCTCCATAGAAATAATTTATCTTATATAGTTCAATAGATATAGCATCTAATTGAATGCGTAATTAATGCAGCTTTTTCTTAAGACGGATATCGTCCCCAAAAAGCTTGATCATCGTATAGCTGCTGAAGATGCGGGAGCAGATACGCTCGGAATATACATCAGCAAGCTGGTCGATACTTAAATTCGTAGAAATCAATGTTGATTTCTGACGCAGCATACGTTCGTTCAGACACAGGAAAAGCCGGGATGCCGTAAAGGAGTTGGCAAGCTCGGTTCCAAGGTCATCAATGATTAAAAGATCACAGTCGAAGATATTCTGTCCGGCAGCAGAAGCTGCAGCGTCCTTCTGGAAAGTGTCCTTTTCAAATATATCAAATAATTGGAAGGCTGTAAAATAAATAACGGAATGTCCTTTATCTAAAAGCTCTTTGGCAACGCAGTTTGAAAGAAAAGTCTTACCGACACCGGTTGCTCCATAGAAAAAGAGATTTTCAAAAGAGGTATCGAAATGCTCAATAAAGGACTTACAGTCTGCAACAGCTTTTTTTGCAGTATCATAAGCAGATAATCCGGTTGTGGGATTTATCTGCTCTTTGGAATAGTATGCATAAGAGAAATTCGAAAAATTCTCTTTGGCTAAAATATCTTTTACATTAGACTGCGTATAGACTAAATCAATGGCAGCCTGTACAAAACAATGACAGCGTTCATTCCCAATATAACCGGTATCCTTACAGTCCTTACAGGTGTAAACCGGTTCCAGATAATCAGCCGGATAACCCAGAGAAGCAATCAGATTCTGTTTCTCCCTGCGAAGAGCAGCAAGCTGTTCTTTTAATGAAGAGAGAACAGAGGAATCTTCTGCTCCATCATCAGATAAAAGCTGTTTTGCACTTGCTACTGAGATGGAAGAAATCTCGTTGTCTATTTCTGTAAGGCGCGGACATTTTCCGTAGACTTCCTGAATGCGTTCATCCAGAAGATGCTGATTGTGAAACTGTCTGGCATTATATTGCCGGATTAAAGTATCGTATTGTGAATTATTAAGAGACATGAAATGCTCCTTTAGTATTCCTGAAAAAAGTGTCTTAATTATTTAAGAGCTGTTTTTCAAGCTGTTCAAAATTATAGGTACGCTGTGAAAAATTGTTAAACCGGTTGGCGGCAGTCTTGTTTACGGTGACATTGCGGGAAGAAGATGCCTTGCTTTTTTTGTAAGCAGTGTCTAATATAGCAATATCCTCTAAATGGTGGATATTGCATTTATGCCAGTTCTCTAAGATGGTATCGGCATACTGGAAGCTTGGCTGATTTGTCGCCTGCAGTGTCCGTTTGCATGCCTCGGAAATGATATCCAGTGTAAATCCAAACTGGCTGGTCCATTTATCTACCAGTTCAAGTTCGTATTCAGCCAGTTTTCTGCCGCTGATTCCAAATGCCTTCATGACACCATAATGTGTCTGCTTATAGGCACTGGAAGAACGTCTGGCATCTTCCGCAGTACGGATAGAAGAAGCAGACCAGGAAAGGGCAATCTTGTCCATATAGCGGATGCTCTTATGGCCGTTGTCCACACAGGATTCTACCAGATATTCAATCAGGTCTGTGGAGAATTTCAATTCATCTGACCAGTAAAGAATGGTTTCATAATCTTTGATGGACAAAGGATGTCCGATATAGCGTTCAATAATGAATAATAAATCGCTGGAAGCCTCATCATTCTGGAAAGACAGAATCTGGTCTTTCGTATAGGATGGACGGATATCTACAGAAGATGCCTCCGTAGGATTTTCCACATGTTCAGAATCCTGCGTAACCGCAGAAACAGGCTCACACAGGCAGATGCCGGTAAGCTGTTCGCCGGAATTATATTCTAACTGGAGTAAGTGTTTCTTCTCCCAGTATTTTAAGGCACGTTTAATATCCTTTTCTGTATGGTCAAATTTATCAGCCATCTTAGAAATGGAAAAATTCTCAGCTGCGTTGATGCAGCGGAGTAAATATAAATAAATTTTTACAAATTCTCCATTGGCATCTGCCATATACTCATCAATAAAGGTATTGGATACGCAGGTAACCGTGGATTTGCTTTTCGTATGTAATGTTATGTCTGTCATAAGAACTCCCTCTTTCACCGACCACATTATAGCATATGAATCTAAAATTGAGAAGTCTTATTTTAACCAAAAATCCAGTAAAATCAAGGGTTTCCACATTTGCACAGAATTGTGAATAATGTGGATAACTTTCTTTTGAAAGTGCATTATGGTAACTGAAATGGGAGCAGTTTGGCGGTTAATGCAGATAGAATGGCGATTTTCAAAAATACATTATGTAAACAAAAAAATCCACATCCATAATTCACAAAAATGTGAATTACGATGTGGATAATGTGGATAACTACTGCTGAAGCAGGTGTTCTCCTATAAGATACACGTCTCCGGCCCCCATAGTTATCAACAAATCATTGTTTATGCATTTTTCCGATAAAAATTTTTCAATCTCATCAAAAGACGGGAAGTAATAACTTTCCTGACCGTTTTTCTGAAGCTCTGCCAAAAGGTCTTTGGAAGAAATTCCGATCGTATTTTTCTCTCTGGCTGCATAGATGTCTGCAAGGACTACAATATCTGCCATGGAAAGCACCCGGGCAAAATCACTTAAGAATGCCTTGGTTCTGGAATAGGTGTGTGGCTGGAAAACGCAGATAATCCGTCCGTGTGGATAATTCCGGGCTGCGGTTAATGTAGCAGCTACTTCGGTCGGATGATGTGCATAATCATCGATAACGGTGATACCGTTCTTTGTTCCTTTGTATTCAAAACGACGTTTGGTGCCGCCAAACTGAAGCAGTCCCTTTTTGATAACATCCAAAGGAAGACCGAGATTTAAGCAAAGTGCAATGGCAGCCAGTGAATTGGAGACATTATGCTTGCCTGGAACGCTTAAGGAAACGGTTCCTAAGTCTTCGGTTTTGTGCATCAGAGTATATGTGCCGCAGGCATGGTCATTATAAGTAATATTTTTAGCATAAAAGTCATCGTTTTCGCATAAACCATAAGTAGTGACGCTACAGGACAAATTGTTGGTAATCTGATCTAAAGCTGCAATCTGGCCGTTGATGATTAATACACCATCATGTGCAGTATTTCCGGCAAATTCATGGAAAGAACGGCGGATATCATCGATATCTTTGAAGAAGTCGAGATGCTCAGCTTCCACACTGGTGATGATACTGTATTTCGGATGAAAATGCAGGAAACTGTTGGTATATTCGCAGGCCTCGGTAATGAATACTTCTGAACCACCTACGCGGATATTTCCACCGATTGCTTCTAAGATACCACCAACACTGATTGTAGGGTCAGCCTTTGCAACAAGAAGAATCTGTGAAATCATGGATGTGGTAGTGGTTTTTCCATGGGTACCGGCAACTGCAATGGATTTCTCATAGTTATCCATAATCTGTCCAAGCAGTTCTGCACGGGAAAGCATTGGAATACCGGCATCTACGGCTGCTTTAAATTCCTCATTGTCCTCGCGGATGGCAGCAGTATAGACAACCAGTGCAGGACGGATGGATAAGTTAGATGCTTTCTGGCCAATGTAAATGGCTGCGCCTTTTTTTGCAAGGCTGTCGGTAAGCGCAGACTGCTTTGCATCAGAACCGGAAATGGTAAAACCTTCTTCCAGCAAGATTTCTGCAAGACCACTCATACTGATACCGCCAATACCGATAAAATGTACATGAATAGGTTCTTCAAAATTTAATGAATACATAATTCTTTACCTGCCTGACTTATAATTTCGTTTCTTGAGAAAAGATTTCTTCCTAATATTATAACCATATGCAGGGAATTTGCAAATCTATTTTGTCTGTCAGGAAAAAAGAATGCAAAATAATGGAGGTGATTTTGTAAAAATGACAAGAAATGTTTGAAAATTGTCTAAAATGACTAAAATTTGCGAAAAAAGATAAAATAATTATACAAAATGCTGTACAACATATGGGCAGTGTGTTATACTTTTGTTATACCAAAATGACCTGATTTTATGACGAGAGGTGAATGACGTGATTAAGAAAGAAATGATAGCCATGCTTTTGGCGGGCGGACAAGGAAGCCGTCTTGGAGTATTAACTTCCGGTGTAGCGAAGCCTGCAGTCGCATTTGGAGGAAAGTATCGTATTATCGACTTTCCATTGAGCAACTGCATCAACTCAGGTATTGATACCGTCGGAGTGCTGACACAGTATCAGCCATTGAGATTAAACAGACATATTGGAATTGGAATTCCGTGGGACTTAGACCGTAATAACGGAGGAGTAACGGTTCTTCCACCATATGAGAGAAGTGATAACAGTGAATGGTATACTGGTACAGCAAATGCGATTTACCAGAACCTGAAATATATGGAGACTTATAATCCGGATTATGTGCTGATTTTATCAGGCGACCATATTTATAAGATGGATTATGAAGTAATGCTTGATTTCCATAAGGAAAATAATGCAGACGTAACAATTGCAGCAATGCCTGTTCCAATAGAAGAAGCAAGCCGTTTTGGTGTGGTTATAACAGACGAAAATAAAAAAATTAAAGAGTTCGAGGAAAAACCGGAACATCCGAGAAGTAACCTCGCATCCATGGGAATATACATATTCAACTGGAAAGTATTGCGTGACAGTTTAATTGCTATGAAGGATCAGAGTAATTGTGACTTCGGAAAGCATATTATTCCATACTGCCATGAGAATGGAAAGCGTTTATTTGCTTATGAATTCAATGGTTACTGGAAGGATGTTGGAACACTTTCCTCCTATTGGGAAGCAAATATGGAATTGATTGATCTGATTCCGGAATTTAACCTTTATGAAGAATACTGGAAGATTTATACCAAGAGCGATAATGTAGCTCCGCAGTATCTTGCAGCAGAGTCAAAGGTTGATACCAGCATTATCGGAGAAGGTGCTGAAATTTATGGAGAAGTGCAGAATTCTGTAATTGGTGCAGGAGTCCGGATTGAAAAGGGTGCGGTGGTACACAATTCCATTATCATGAAAGAATGTGTGATTGGAGAGAATACTGTGGTGGAGAAATCCATTATTGCAGATAAGACCATTGTTGGAGCAAACTGCCACTTAGGCGTAGGCGAGTATGCACCAAGCACATTGAATGAAAAAGTATATGCATCTGATCTGGTTACTATCGGAGAAGATTCTGTAATACCAGACGGAGTTTCAATTGGAAAAAATACAGCGATTTCCGGAGTAACGGAACCGTCAGATTATCCAGATGGAATGTTAGCAGGCGGTGGAGCTATTATTAAGGAAGGTGACAGAATATGAAGGCATTAGGATTAATTTTAGCAGGTGGAAACAATCATCGTATGCAGGAACTTTCCAGCAAGCGTGCAATTGCAGCAATGCCAATCGGTGGAAGTTACCGATGCATTGATTTTGCATTGAGTAATATGAGCAACTCACATGTTCAGACCGTTGCAGTGCTGACTCAGTATAATGCACGTTCTTTAAATGAACATTTAAGCTCATCCAAATGGTGGGATTTTGGAAGAAAACAGGGAGGTCTTTATACCTTCACTCCTACTGTAACCGCTGACAACAGCTGGTGGTACAGAGGAACTGCAGATGCAATGTACCAGAACATTGATTTCTTGAAAAAACGTCATGAGCCATATGTAATTATTACAGGTGGTGATTGTGTATACAAGCTGGATTACAATAAGGTATTGGATTACCATATTGAGAAGAAAGCTGATATAACTGTTGTGTGCAAGGATATGCCGGAAGGCGCAGATATCAGCCGCTTTGGTGTAATCCGCATGAATGAAGAATCCAGAATCACAGAGTTTGAAGAGAAACCTATGGTATCCAGCTCTAATACAATTTCTACCGGTATTTATATCATCCGCAGAAGACAGCTGATTGAAATGTTAGAGCGGAGCGGTCAGGAAGACAGATGGGATTTCGTTACAGATATTCTGATTCGTTATAAGAATATGAAACGAATTTATGGATATAAAATGGAAGATTACTGGAGCAATATTGCAACAGTAGATTCATATTACAATACAAATATGGATTTCCTGAAACCGGATGTGAGAAATTACTTCTTCCGTGAGACACCGCATATCTATTCGAAAGTAGATGATTATCCACCAGCAAAATACAATGCAGGTTCTGATGTGAAGAACAGCCTGATTTCCAGTGGATGTATCATCAACAGTAAAATAGAAAATTCTGTATTGTTTAAAAATGTGTTTGTAGGAAAGAATTGTGTAATCAAGAATTCCATTATTCTCAATGACGTATACATTGGAGATAATACGCATATTGAAAACTGTATCGTGGAAAGCCGTGGAACGCTGAAAGCCAACACGTATTATTGCGGTGACGACGGAGTAAAGGTTGTACTTGAGCGCAATGACAGATATGCACTGTAGGCAGAAGACTTAAGAGAAAGGCGTGAAGGGGGTAACATAATGCAGATTACAGATGTAAGAATACGTAAAGTTGAAAAAGAAGGTAAAATGAAAGCTGTGGTATCTATTACCATAGATGAAGAATTTGTTGTACATGATATCAAGGTGATTGACGGAGAGAAGGGACTCTTCATTGCAATGCCAAGCCGCAAGGCTGCTGATGGGGAATACAGAGACATTGCACATCCAATTAACTCAGATACCAGAAATAAGATACAGCAGATTATTTTAGAAAAGTACGAAAGTGAAATCGCAGCTGAGGAGGCGTAACACGTACATAGAATAAGGAAGACGAGCAGGCTGTCACAGAAATGTGGCAGCCTGTTTTTCACACTTCTTTTTTTGAACAATTGATAGAATGAAGTATAAATATGCCGTGGGGCAAATGAGAAAGCATGAAAAAGCCTGTTAGGAGCACTTGGAATTTCGGGCGAAAACAGACAACGCCGGCACAGGGAAGTGCCGGCGAGGAGCAAGCAACATGGATGTTGATTTGCGCCGGTTGTCAGAACTGATAAAAATTTTTTCAAAATTCTTAGTGCTCCTTATAGTCTTTTTCGCTTTTCCATTTGCCCCACGGCAGATTTACATTGTCATCTATTTCATATTTTGGAAAAAAGGATGACAAATTTCTGAGAAAGAAGTATACTAAAATGTAACAGTATTTTCGGCAGAAAGCCGGAGAGGAATAAAGAGGATAAAAATATGGAAGCATTAAAAGCGGTAATATTGGCAGCTGGAAAGGGAACCAGAATGCAGTCAGACCTTCCGAAAGTAGTGCATACAATAGACGGAAAGTGTCTGGTAGATTATGTAATTGAAGCGGCAGAAGGAGCAGGAGCGGAGGATATCTGTCTGGTGGTAGGCTATAAGCATGAAGAGGTAGAGAATACCATTTCACATAAAGATGATGTAACATTTGTACTGCAGGAGCAGCAGCTTGGAACTGGTCATGCGGTAAAATGTGCCAAGGATTTTCTGGGAAAAGATGGACATACACTGATTCTTTTTGGAGATGCGCCACTGATTACATCTGCAACCTTAAAGCAGCTTTTGGAGCATCATATCCAGCATAAAAATGCAGTAACCGTATTGTCAGCAACGATAGATGACCCGACCGGATACGGAAGAATTATCCGCAATGAATCAGGAGAATTTATAAAGAGCGTAGAACATAAGGATGCAAACGAGGAAGAGTTGAAATCCCATGAGATTAATTCCGGAATGTATGTGTTTAATACCTGGGAATTATCACAGGCATTGGATAAGATTCAGCCGAATAATGCACAGGGTGAATATTATCTGCCGGATACGCTTACGATATTAAAGGATAAAGGACTTCGTGTAGATGCATTTGCACTGGAAAGCCCGGAAGACATCAATGGAGTAAATGACCAGAAGCAGTTAGAATCAGCTGCAGAAATCATCAGAAGAAGGAAGAAAGAATGTACATTATAGCGGGACTTGGAAATCCTGGAAAGAAATATGAACATACCAGACATAATGTTGGCTTTGATGTCATGGATGTACTGGCAGAAAAATATAATATAAGGATGGACGAAAAAAAGTATAAAGCAATCTGCGGCAAAGGAATGATCGGAAGTGAAAAAGTTGTTCTGGTGAAGCCACAGACTTTTATGAACTTAAGCGGAGAAAGCATCGCTGAAGCAGTAAATTTCTATAAAGTGGATCCGGCCAGTGAACTGTTAGTGATTTTTGATGATATCAGCCTGGCACCGGGAAGAATACGGATTCGTAAAAAAGGCAGTGCCGGCGGACACAATGGAATTAAAAATATTATTGCGCAGGTGGGAACAGAGCAGTTTGCTAGGATTAAGGTAGGTGTCGGTGAGAAACCACAGGGCTGGGATTTGGCAGACCATGTCCTTGGCCATATGGATAAGGCAGACCGGAAACTGGCAGAGGAAGCATTTTTAGATGCGGTATCTGCGGTAGAACTGATTGTCGATGGAAAAATCGAACAGGCAATGAATGACTATAATTAAAGGAAGAACATTATGAATGTATTTTTGCAGCCCCTTTCGGAACTGGAAGAATTGCAAAATGCCTTAAAGCAGCTAAAGAGCAGTCCGGGTATCGTTCAGATATCCGGATGCATGGATGCGCAGAAGGCACATATGGTATTTGCGGCGAACGATGGTTTTAGAAATAAAATCATCGTTACTTTTAACGAACAAAAAGCAAGGGAAATCTTAGAAGATTATCGTTTTTTCGACAGGGAGACTCTCTATTTCCCGGCGAAGGATATTTTATTTTATCAGTCGGATATCAGAAGTAATCAGCTTACCGGAGAGCGGATTGCCCTGTTAAAACGTTTATCCGAAAAGAAGCCGGTTACAGTGGTATTGACTTTTGACGGACTGATGAACCGGATGGCAGGACTTGAAGCCTTTAAAGAAGCGGTGCGTACTTATAAGGTGGAAGACGAATTAGACTTTGAGGCAGAGACAAAGCGGCTTTTGCAGATGGGGTATGTGCGCAATTATCAGGTGGAAATGCCGGGAGAATTTGCGGTGCGTGGAGGAATCCTTGATATATATCCTCTGACGGAAGAAAATCCGCTGCGTATTGAAATGTGGGGAGATACCATTGATTCCCTGCGAAGCTTTGAGGCTGAGAGCCAGCGTTCCATAGAGAATTTGGAAGAAATTACGTTGTATCCTGCAACGGAACTGGTGCTGACGGAAGAACGGAAGCAGGCGGGCTTGAAGAAAATTCGACAGGAAGCGGTAAAAGCAGAAAAGAAGTTCCGCGACCAGATGAAAAATGAAGAAGGCCATCGCATCAAACAGACGGCGGCTGCTTTGGAAGAAGAGATAGAAGAATTAGGTGGTGCAGCTAATTTGGACAGCAGCCTTGCATATTTCTTCCCGGAGGCGGTAAGCCTTTTGGATTATTTTGGCAAAGACGAGACTCTTTTAGTCCTGGATGAACCTGCCCGGCTGATGGAAAAGGGCAGAGTGACAGAGCAGGAATTTGAAGAGAGCATGAAGCAGCGCTTGGAGAAGGGTTATATCCTGCCGGGACAGGCAGAAACGCTCTTTACCGGAAAGGAAATTACTGCGAAGATGCAGAGTTTCCACGGACTTGCACTGGCAGCACTGGATATGAAGGTGCGGGAGTTAGACATTACGAACCGTTACCATATTCAGGTGCAGGGTGTGAATTCCTATAATAACAGCTTTGCAACGCTGGTGAAGGATTTAAAGAATTATAAGAAAAACGGATACCGGGTCGTTGTATTATCCGCATCTAAGACAAGGGCAGAGCATCTGGCGAAGGATTTACAGGAAGAAGAGGTAAGCTGTTATTATGCCAAAGATTTTGAACGGGAATTGCAGCCGGGAGAAATCTTAACTGCCTATGGAAAAGTAAAACGTGGATACGAATACCCGCTGATTAAATTTGCGGTTATCACAGAAAGTGATATATTCGGGCAGGAAAAGAAGAAACGGAAGAAACACCGCCTCTATGATGGAGAAAAGATACAGAGCTTTCGTGACCTTCATGTAGGTGATTATGTGGTACATGAAAATCACGGCCTTGGCATTTATCGTGGAATCGAGAAAATCGAAGTCGATAAAAAAGTCAAGGATTATATCAAGATTGAATATGCCAAGGGAGGCAATCTTTATATTCTTGCAACCCAGCTGGAACTGATTCAGAAATATGCCGGTTCCGATGCCAAGAAACCAAAACTAAACCGGCTGGGCAGCCCGGACTGGGATAAGACAAAAACCAGAGTGCGTGGTGCGGTAAAAGAAATTGCCCACGAACTGGTGGAACTCTATGCTATCCGGCAGAACAAAGAAGGCTATGTCTATGGTCCGGATACTGTATGGCAGAAGGAATTTGAAGAGATGTTTCCATTTGAGGAGACAGAAGATCAGGAACTTGCCATTGAAGCAACCAAAAATGACATGGAAAGCACCAAGATTATGGATCGTCTGATTTGCGGAGACGTAGGATATGGCAAGACGGAGGTGGCAATCCGTGCTGCCTTTAAGGCGGTGCAGGAGGGAAAACAGGTAGTTTATTTAGTACCGACCACAATCCTGGCGCAGCAGCACTATAATACCTTTGCCCAGCGGATGAAAGATTTCCCGGTAAGAGTAGATTTGCTTTGCCGTTTCCGCAGCCCAAAAGAGCAGAAGAAAACCATCGAAGATTTGAAAAAAGGCATGGTGGATATTATTATCGGAACCCACAGAGTGCTTTCTGAGGATGTGAAATTTAAGGATTTGGGACTTCTCATTATCGATGAGGAGCAGCGTTTTGGTGTGGCTCATAAAGAGAAAATCAAGCAGATGAAAAAGGATGTGGATGTGCTGACTTTAACGGCAACACCAATTCCAAGGACATTGCATATGAGCCTTATCGGAATCCGTGATATGAGTGTTTTAGAGGAGCCGCCGATGGATCGTGTGGCAATCCAGACTTATGTCATGGAATATAATGAAGAAATGGTGCGGGAGGCAATCTGCCGGGAATTAGCAAGAGACGGACAGGTTTATTATGTATTTAACCGGGTAAATCAGATTGCAGAAATGGCTGCGAAAATTTCAGAACTGGTGCCGGATGCCAATGTGGCATTTGCCCACGGACAGATGAAGGAACGGGAACTTGAGGATATTATGTATCAGTTTATCAACGGAGAGATTGATGTGCTGGTATCCACAACGATTATCGAGACGGGGCTTGATATTTCCAATGTAAATACCATGATTATTCATGATGCGGATAATATGGGACTGTCACAGCTCTATCAGCTTCGCGGAAGAGTAGGGCGTTCCAACCGGACGGCATATGCGTTCTTAATGTACCGCCGGGATAAGATGTTAAAAGAAATCGCAGAGAAACGTCTGGCTGCAATCAAGGAATATACAGACTTAGGAAGCGGCTTTAAGATTGCCATGCGGGATTTGGAAATCCGTGGAGCCGGAAACCTGCTGGGTGCCCAGCAGAGCGGACACATGGAGGCAGTCGGTTATGACCTTTACTGCAAGATGCTCAATGAGGCTGTCAAACAGGAGAAGGGAATCGGAGTGGAAGAAAGCTTCGATACAACAGTAGATGTGGAAATGGATGCATTTATCCCACCGTCCTATATTCCAAACGAGACACAGAAGCTGGATATTTATAAACGAATTGCAGCCATTGAAAATGATTCGGAAAGTGATGAGATGCTTGATGAGCTGACAGACCGTTTTGGAGACCCGCCAAAATCAGTAACAAACCTTCTTTCCATTGCATTGATAAAAGTGCTGGCGCATCAGGCGTATATGAAGGAAGTGGTAGAGCGTGGCAATACAGTGCGCTTTGTCATGTATGAAAAAGCTGCGGTGAATCCGGCAAAAATACCGGAACTTCTGTCAAAATATGATCATGCGTTGAAATTTATACCGGATCAGAAAGGACCGTATTTTGTGCTGAACCGGGGAACCAACAGCCGGACAGTATCAGGCAGCAGTATCGACTATATCCGCCAGTTTGTGTTGGATGTGCAGACGATTCTGGTAGAAAAAACCATAAAAAAGGATGCTTAACTGCATAAAAATCTTGCGGCATGTACGAAAAAGCACTATAATAGAACGATGATAAATATTTTGGAGGAACGTGATATGAGATTTAAGAAATTCACAGCACTTGCATTGGCGGTTGTTACTGCAGCTTCCGTAGCTATGACAGGATGTGGCAGCAGAATCGATGAAGATGCAGTTGTTGCTACATTAGGAGATAAAGAGATTTCACTTGGACTTGCCAACTTTATGGCACAGTATACAGCAGTATCCTATGACAGCTATATTACCATGGGATATGCTAAGGAAAATATGTGGTCACAGGATTTATCCGGAAACGGTAAGACTATGCAGGATAATGTAAAAGATGGAATCCTGACACAGATACAGACCAATTATCTCTTAGAAGACCATATGAAAGACTATGGTGTGGAAATAACGGATGAGGAGCTTTCTGATATTGATACTGCGGCACAGCAGTTCATGGATGATAACAGTAAGGAAGCAATCAGGACCATGGGTGCCAAGAAAGAATACGTAGCAGAAATGCTTCGACTGAACCTGATTCAGAAGAAGATGCATAATGCAATCATTGCAACTGTAGATACCGAAGTTTCTGATGAAGAAGCGGCACAGAGAACCTTCAGTTATATCAAGGTTTCTACCGAGGCACATTATGATGACAGCAAGAATTATGTGGAATATACCGATGATGAGAAGGCAGAATTAGAAAAAACTGCAGAGAAAATCGCAGAAGAAGCGAAAACCGATTTTGATGCAGCAGCAACAGACAACGGATATACTGTAAGCACTTATTCATACGGCAGTGATGAAATCGGTGAAGATGGAACAGCAACCGGAAGTATGGATGCATCCATTATTACAGCAGCAGATGCGTTAAAAGAGGGAGAAGTTTCTTCCATGATTTCCGTAGATGGAAAAGGATATTATGTTATCCGCTTAGACAGTGAATTTGACCGTGATGCAACCGACAAAGAGAAAGAAACAATTGTTTCCCAGCGTCAGTCCGATAAATATACGGAAGTATGCGACAGCTACAAGGAAGAAAAAGAATGGACGGTAAATGATGATGTATGGGCAGCTGTTAACTTTGATAAGCTCTATACCATCAAGAAAACAGATACAGAAACAGAATCTGTAAGTGAGACAGAGACAGCATCAGAGGCAGCAACAGAATAATTGCAGAAATTACAAAGTGACAAGAACATAGAGAAGCAGAAAATTTATTTTTCTGCTTCTTTTCTATCACATAGATACAGGAGTATGGAATGAAAGACAATATCGTATTAATCGGAATGCCGGGCGTAGGAAAAAGTACTGTAGGTGTCGTATTGGCGAAGGCATTAGGCTATAATTTTGTGGATGCAGATTTAGTCATCCAGCAGCAGACTGGAAAGCTTTTGTGTGAGCTGATTGCAGAGCATGGAACAGAAGGATTTCTTGAGATTGAGGATGAGGTAAACAGCAGCATAGAAGGCCATAAAGCAGTCATTGCCACAGGAGGCAGTGCAGTATATTGTGCAAAAGCCATGGAGCATTATAAAGAAATTGCAACCGTACTTTATCTGAGTGTATCTTATGAGACATTAGAAGAGCGTCTTGGTGATTTGAAGAACCGCGGTGTAGTATTAAAAGATGGACAGACCCTGAAAGATTTGTATGATGAGAGAACGGCATATTATGAAAAATATGCGGATATCACCGTAAGTGAAGAGGGATTGTCTATTCGTGAAACAATCGATGTGGTAAAAGAAAAACTCGGGATGGAATAAAAGATGCAGATACCAGGGAATGCACAGGAACCTGTGAAGATACAGGAATCAGATAAAATGAAGAAGTCAGATAAGATGCAGGAGCAGAAAAAGAAATCAACAACTTTAAATAGAATTGGAAAAGTCGATAAAAAGATTCGTATCCGCATGTGGGCAGCAGGCATATTTTTCGTCTGTCTGGTACTGGTGGTACTTTTGCAGAAATTTTCACTGGGACAGAATTATTTTGTGGTAACCGTAAATAATAAAGTGGTAGGCTGTGTCAGCAGCAAGACAGATGTGGAAAAGGCAGTACACGAAAGCCGGCGGCAAATGGCAAAAGAGAGTGAAGGCTATCTGATGCAGGAGATTTTTTATGAGACAACAGAAAGCCATAAGCCATTTCAGAAGCTGTTAAGTGAAACTGCATTAAAAGAAAAGATTACAAAGGAGCTTAAGAAAGATAATTCCGGAGAAATCTTTGCATATACGGTAAGTGCCGGTGAAAACCAGCTTTCTTTTGCAACTTTAGATGAAGTAGAAACGTTTTTAGGACGTTTGAAGGAAGAACAGGATACGGACAATCGGTTTGAGATAGAGTTCAAAAAGGAAACGGATCATCAGGAGGGAATGCTTCTTGCAAACTTAAAAGAAACAGGTGATTCAGAAAAAACAGAAGATTCTGCGGATGCCGGTATTGTGCAGCAGCTTGGGACCTATCTTTCCGATGCACAGGAGAATCCCGGGGAAAATAATTATGAAACCGGAATTCTTTCGATGGAATTTGCACAGGATGTGGAAGTGTTCACCAATCTGGTAGCAGCGGACACCCTGACGGATATAGATGCCGCGGTGGAAGAAGTAACAAAAGAGAAAGAAACGAATAAAATATATGAGATACAGCCGGGAGACTGTCTGTCGGTCATTGCACAGGAGCATGATACATCGGTGGCAGCAATTATCGCACTCAATGGATTGTCCGGGGAAGATGCAGTAATCAGTGCCGGTGAAGAACTGATTCTGTCGGTGCCTCAGCCGGACATCAGCTTACGGATCAGCGAAGGCGTAGTATATGAAGAGGATTATACCGCAGAGCCGGAGATTGTACCGAATGATTCCTGGTATACGACCGACGAAGTGGTGCTTGCAGAGGGAACTACCGGACATCGCGAGGTTAATATGGTGGTGACAACAGAGAATGGAATTGAGACGGAGCGGAGTATGATCCACCAGACCATACTGACAGAGTCAACGCCGGCAGTTATTGAGCGTGGAACCAAGATACCGCCAACTTACATTAAACCGCTGATTGGCGGAAGAGTTTCTTCCGGTTTTGGAAGAAGATGGGGCAGAATGCATAAAGGAATTGACTGGGCATGTCCGACCGGAACCAAGGTATTTGCATCCAGCAATGGTGTAGTAGTCAGTGCTGGTTATGTTTCCGGTTATGGCAACTGTGTCTTAATCAGCCATCCGGATGGAAGAATGACACGATATGCGCATAACAGTAAATTACTGGTAAAAGCAGGACAGAGCGTATCGCAGGGTGAAGTTATCGCATTAAGCGGAAGTACGGGGCGTTCTACAGGTCCGCATGTGCATTTTGAGATATTAATTAATGGCTCCCAGGTAAATCCGGTGAACTATCTGAATTAATTTCGATTTACAAGTTAGTGAATATATAATATAATAATACTATTGTAGATAATTCTTTTGAGGTACGAGAAATACTTGACAAAAGAGGAAATAAGTTACTATAATATTTTGTTTGCAATTTTGTAGGGAATCTAAGCATAGAGGTGCGAGATGGAACAGTATGTGATTAAAGGTGGAAATCCTTTGGTTGGCGAAGTTGAGATTGGTGGAGCTAAGAATGCTGCACTGGGAATTCTTGCGGCAGCAATTATGACGGATGAGACCGTAATAATAGATAATTTACCAAACGTTCGTGATATTAATGTGTTATTAAGTGCCATGGAGGGAATTGGTGCTAAGATAGAGCGTCTTGGAGAACATAGGGTAAAGATTAATGGTTCACTGATTCATGATTTGAGCGTGGACTATGAATATATTAATAAAATCAGAGCTTCTTACTATCTGTTAGGAGCATTACTTGGTAAATATAAGAAAGCAGAAGTGGCTTTTCCGGGTGGCTGTGCAATCGGAACCCGTCCGATTGACCTTCATCTGAAAGGTTTCCGTGCGTTAGGAGCCGATGTTGATATTCAGCATGGGTTAATTTCTGCTACTGCAGAGCATCTGGTGGGAAACCATATTTATTTAGATAAAGTTTCTGTAGGAGCAACCATCAACATTATGATGGCGGCATCCATGGCAGAGGGAAAGACTATTATTGAAAATGCAGCTAAGGAGCCACATGTCGTAGATGTAGCAAACTTCTTAAACAGCATGGGAGCAAATATCCGTGGTGCAGGAACAGATGTCATCCGTATTGTGGGTGTAGAGAAGCTTCATAAAACAGAATATTCTATTATTCCGGATCAGATTGAAGCAGGAACTTTTATGTTTGCAGCGGCTGCAACCAAAGGTGATGTAACTGTTAAAAATGTTATTCCCAAGCATTTAGAGGCAACCACAGCAAAATTAATTGAAATTGGTTGTGAAGTGGAAGAATTTGATGATGCAGTACGTGTGGTATCCAGCAAGCCATTGCATCATACCCAGGTAACTACTTTGCCGTATCCTGGCTTTCCAACAGATATGCAGCCACAGATGTCGGTGCTTTTAGCATTAGCAGAAGGAACAAGTACCGTAACAGAAAGTATTTTTGAAAACCGTTTCAAATATGTAGATGAACTGACCCGTATGGGTGCACAGGTGAAAGTAGAGAGCAATATTGCAATTATTACCGGTGTTGAAAAATACACAGGTGCAAGAGTCAGTGCTCCGGATTTAAGAGCAGGTGCAGCCCTTGTAATTGCAGGTCTTGCAGCAGAAGGCATCACCATTGTAGATGATATTTATTATATTGAACGTGGATATGAACATTTTGAAGAGAAATTAGCTTCCCTTGGTGCAATGATTGAAAAAGTAAGCTCCGAGAAAGAAATCCAGAAATTCACATTGAAAGTATCATAAGATAAGAGCATCACAATATAGAAAGTTCTGAATATAAATACTAATATGAATATTGCAATGAGACAGAAGTGTTAAAAAGCGTTATCATAACCAAAAAAAGATATTTGGTAAATATGCTGCAAATGAGGCATAGTTATCAGATATCTTTTATACTTTACAGGAAATTGCTTTCCTGTAAAGTATAAAACGCTCCGCGAGGATGCGCATTGCGGCGTATAAGGCAGATGTCGCAAGCGACCGCCGCAGGCGCTAGAATGTGCCAAGGCACATTCTTTTTATATGATTGCTTTGATATATAAAGGACTTTTCTCAAGGTCAATACAGGCTCCATCATCTAACTGAACCAGTGGCTTGGAAAGACGACGATGATTCAATAAAACAATGCGGGCGGAAGTACCATCACTTAACATAACCCGGTTGTTCTGGTATGCATTGGCAATATTCTCTAAGAAGGTCAGAATATACTTTGGCTTATATTTCTGCAGACCGTCTTTTTCAAATTCGGCGATTACCTCAAACGGACAAAGGGGAGCACGATAGGAGCGTGCTGCTGTCATGGCATCGTAAACATCGGCAATCGCAATGATGAGTGCATAGTCATCGATTTCTTCCATGGTAAGCCCCATTGGATAACCGGAACCATCGCAACGTTCATGGTGCATGAGAGCTGCCTTTTTAATATGGGAATTTAATGGCTGGGATTTTAAAATATCGTAGCCATATTTCGGATGATTACGAATCATCTGAAATTCTTCATCTGTTAATTTTCCGTCTTTATTTAAGACCTCATCCGGAATTTTTGTCTTACCGATGTCATGAAGCAGACCGGCAAGGGTGAGAGTGTCTAATTCTTCATTGGAAAAATGCAGCCATTTTCCGATAATACGGGAGATGATGGCAACATTCAGACTGTGTGCATAGGTGCTGTCGTTGACCTGACGCATATTATGTAACATATCAAAGACATCCAGAGTGGTCTGCTTTGGACTTACTAAAGAAATGGTCTTTGATAAAAGCTCTTCTTTGTTTACGGTTCCTCCATCGGAAAGGTAAGCATCAAAACAGTTCTTTAAATCCTGGGAACGCAGGGTGAAATCCACCTGAAAACGCTGGAATTCCGGAGAACTTTTGAGCTTCTGTGAGTAAGAAGCATCAGAAACCGGACTTGGTGCAGAAACAGGGCTTTTGGCAGGAAAATATGCCGGATCCTTTGGCGTTTCCATTGGAGCAGCGACCTGTTTATTTTCTGTAATCTGCACACTGGCGATGCCATAAAATTCCAGTCTGGAAATCAGGGTACGCGTAAGTTCTACATTCGGATTAATAATAAGCTGTCCACGCTTGGTGCGGACAGGAATTGCTGTAACCATACCTGGTAACAAATCTTTTGTCTGATATTCTTTCATGCATGTGGTCCTCGTTCTGGATGGATTTTATAATTATGATAGAACAAATCACAATTATATTCCTATTTAAGTATATTCTTTTTGCTAAAAATGTCAATCTTAACAGCAAAAACCGGTAAAATTTGTCAAAAGGATACAAAAAGTAATAAGGAATGTTTTCTCTGTTGATGAGAAAATATGGTGCTTGACATTTCGATATAATAGGTGTATTCTCTCCCATAGAGATTTGAAAATTCAATATTGTAATTTCTCTTATTCAGAGTGATGGAGATACATAGGATCAATGAAGTCACGGCAACCCCACAGCATAAGGAAGGTGCCAACCTGAGCGAGCAAGTCGAACAATAAGAGGATTTGATTATCTTTACCGTTATCGGGTCCGCTTATGATGTAAGCGGTTTTTTTTTTATTTTACGCGAGCAGCGAAAAAAGGTCTGGAAGAAAGAGGAGCCAAGCGCACCCACCAGATACTTAATAAGGGAATCAACAAAACGAGAGGAGAAAACGATGGAAAAAAGATTATTCACATCAGAGTCCGTAACAGAAGGACATCCAGACAAAATGTGTGATGCGATTTCAGATGCAATTCTTGACGCATGTATGGCAGAGGATCCAATGAGCCGTGTTGCCTGTGAGACAGCAAGCTGTACCGGATTTGTACTTGTAACAGGAGAGATTACTACAAAGGCAAAATTAGACATTCCTGCAATTGTAAGAAATACTGTAAATGAAATCGGTTATGACCATGCAGAAACCGGATTTGACGGACATACCTGTGCTGTTATGGTAGCATTAGACCAGCAGTCACCGGATATTGCAATGGGTGTTGACAAGGCTTTGGAAGCAAAAGAAAATAAAATGACCGATGAGGAGATTGAAGCAATCGGTGCCGGAGATCAGGGTATGATGTTTGGTTATGCAACCAACGAGACACCGGAATATATGCCATATCCGATTTCTTTAGCTCACAAACTGGCATTACAGTTAACCAAAGTTCGTAAAGATGGTACTTTAAAATACTTAAGACCAGATGGAAAATCACAGGTTTCTGTAGAGTATGATGAGGCTGGAAAACCAAAGAGATTAGAGGCAGTTGTACTTTCTACACAGCATGACGAGGATGTAACTCAGGAACAGATTCATGAGGATATTAAGAAATATGTTTTTGACCCAGTCCTTCCAAAGGAATTAGTTGATGAGAATACTAAATTTTTCATCAACCCAACCGGACGTTTCGTAATCGGTGGACCACACGGTGATGCAGGTCTTACCGGACGTAAAATTATCGTAGATACATACGGTGGATACGCCCGTCACGGCGGCGGAGCATTCTCCGGTAAGGATTGCACCAAGGTTGACCGTTCAGCAGCATATGCAGCACGTTACGTTGCTAAGAACTTAGTAGCAGCAGGTCTTGCAGAGCGTTGTGAGATTCAGTTATCTTATGCAATCGGTGTAGCACAGCCTACTTCTGTTATGGTTGATACTTTTGGTACCGGAAAAGTTTCTGATGAGAAATTAGTAGAAATTATCCGTGAGAACTTTGACCTTCGTCCGGCAGGAATTATCAAGATGCTTGATTTACGCAGACCGATTTATCGCCCGACAGCAGCATATGGTCACTTTGGAAGAACCGATGTTGCACTTCCATGGGAAGCGTTGGACAAAGTTGATGAATTAAAGAAACACTTATAATATTGGAATAGATTCCAGAATAGTATAAAGAAGAAAGACCTCTTTTCGGAAAAGATTTATTTCTTAAGGGAAATGATTGAAATGCCGGAAAGAGGTCTTTTGGTATTTACGCGAGTAGCGAGAAAAATCGCATGCTTGCATGCAGATTTGGCGAGCACCGCGATAACTCGAGAAACTCGCAAAGCGTGTTTCTCGTAGTTTTAATGAGAAAACCAGCAAAGAGTTTTGGGTGGTTGGAAAATAATTTATAAATTCTTTAGAATAATTCTCAGAATTTTCATGGGAAAAGAGACTGCATGTGGTATACTATGATTATGAAAAACTGGAGGCTTGAGAATGAAACTAAGGACAAAGCTGATTATATCATTTTGTATTATCATATTTGTGCCGGTGACATTGGCCGCGTTGGCAATGTGTGGATTCCGTTATTTTCAGTTAAGAGATATTGCCAACACCTATCAGGTGGAAGATGGAAATATTAGTTATCTGACCAATACGGTGCAGATGTGGAACCGGGTGACAAAGGACAGTTGTCAGAAGTTACTGGATACAGCGGAAAGCGACCCGGACAAATTCCTGGACATGAAATATTTAATGCAGGTTAATGAGACTCTGCAGGGGAAAAACTCCTACCTGATTGTCATGAGGGATAATGAAGAAGTCTATGTGGGAACGAATGATTTGAATACGGTTCCGGAAAATCTGCCGGATTACATGGATACAAAGACAGGGGGAGAGACCGGCTATTTCATTGACAGTGATAAACAGGAAATGATTAAGCGGATTGACTTTGATTTTTCGGATGGTTCGGAAGGAACGTTGTTTGTAATTACATCTATTAAATCACTCGTGCCGGAAATGAAGGAACTTCTGATAGATATTATTATTTCTGTGTTATTGATACTTTTGTTGACGGCAGGTATGCTTACCATATGGAATTACCGGAGCATCATTACTCCGATTAAGAAGTTAGAGATGGCAACCCAGAATATCAAAGAGGGAAACCTTGATTTTACTTTGGAAATAGACAGCAATGATGAAATTGGCGAGCTGTGCCGGAACTTCGAAGAGATGCGGCAGAGACTGAAAGATTCTGCAGAAGAGAAGCTGGCATCAGAGAAAGAAAACCGTGTTTTAATCAGTAATATTGCCCACGATTTAAAGACCCCGATTACTGCTGTGAAAGGTTATTCGGAAGGTCTGATGGATGGTGTGGCAGATACGCCGGAAAAAAGGGATAAATATATCAAGACCATTTATAATAAAGCCAATGAGATGGATTTACTATTAAATGAGCTGACACTTTATTCAAAGATTGATACTAATCGAATTCCATATAATTTTAGCAAGATAAATGTAATGGAATATTTCGATGACTGCGTAGAAGAAATCGGCCTGGATTTAGAGGCAAAAAATATTGGTTTATCGTATTTTAATTACGCCGGGGATGATGTGCAGATTATTGCAGACCCGGAGCAGTTAAAGCGTGTCATTCATAATATTATTAATAATTCCATCAAATATCTGGATAAGCCGAAGGGCTTTATCAATATTCGTGTAAAGGATGTGGGTGATTTTATCCAGGTAGAGATAGAAGATAATGGAAAAGGAATTGCAAAGAAAGACCTGCCATATATCTTTGACCGGTTCTTCCGGGCAGATACTTCAAGAAATTCTGCAACCGGCGGAAGTGGTATCGGTTTATCCATTGTCCGTAAAATTATTGAAGACCATGGCGGAAAGATATGGGCAACCAGTAAAGAAGAAACAGGTACAATCATGTATTTTGTACTGAGAAAATATCAGGAGGTTCCAAATGAGTAAAGTATTGATTATTGAAGATGAGGTTTCAATTGCAGAACTGGAGAAGGATTATTTAGAGTTAAGCGGTTTCGACGTCGAAATCGAAAGTGATGGAGCAAGGGGTTTGGAGAAAGCACTGGCATCTGATTTTGACATGTATATCTTAGACCTGATGCTTCCGGGCATGGACGGCTTCGAAATCTGCAAACGTATTCGTGAAGTAAAGAATACACCGATTCTTATGGTATCTGCCAAGAAGGACGATATTGACAAGATTCGCGGACTGGGACTAGGCGCAGATGATTATATCACAAAACCATTCTCCCCAAGCGAGCTGGTAGCGAGAGTAAAGGCACACCTTGCCCGTTATGAAAGACTGATTGGCAGCAATGTGCAGGAAAATGATATTATTGAGATTCGTGGAATCAAGATTGATAAGACAGCCCGCCGCGTCTGGGTAAATGGCGAGGAAAAAGCATTTACCACAAAGGAATTTGATTTACTGGTATTCTTAGCACAGAATCCGAATCATGTATTTACCAAGGAAGAACTGTTTAAAGAAATCTGGGATATGGAATCCGTTGGTGATATCGCAACCGTAACGGTACATATCAAAAAGATTCGTGAGAAAATTGAAATGGATACCGCAAAGCCTCAGTATATCGAGACAATCTGGGGGGTAGGATACAGATTTAAATTATAAATGGTCTGGTAGCAGCTAATCCGGTGGCATTGTTATTTGCTTTACTTATTGCGGCAGCTATTATTGTTGACTTTGTATGTATTAAAATTTATGTAAAAACAAATTCAGCTTTATTTTTACAATTAGAAAATGCACAGGAGATGCAGGAAAAAGTATATGTATAAGATTGCAGAACATATTTTATATGAGGATGGCAAGCTGCTTGTCTGTATAAAACCGGCAGGGATTGCAGTGCAGACGAAGCGTATGGGCGAGCAGGATATGGAGAGCCTGCTTCGGAATTATCTTGCTGCAAAAGGAGAGACTCCCTTTATTGGAATCATCCATCGCTTAGACCAGCCGGTGGAAGGCGTAATGGTCTTTGGAAAGACCAAAGAAGCTACAGCAGAGCTGAACCGGCAGATACAGAAAAATGGTTTTGGAAAATATTATCTGACAGTGGTATATGGAAAAGCAGAACCGAAAGAAGGACAGCTTACCGACTTCCTTAAGAAGGACGGCAGAAGTAATACTTCTTCTGTCGTAAAACAGGGAACCGCAGATGCAAAGCGGGCGGCGTTAACCTATCGGGTGCTTCAATATAGTACGCTTGATGATAGAGATGGCAGAGATGGTAAAGCTGCTTCAGGAGCGGGTACAGCGGATGGAACATCGGAAAAAACTGAAGCTGCGGAAGAAATCAGTCTTCTTGAAGTAAAATTAGAAACCGGGCGGCATCACCAGATCCGTGTGCAGATGTCGCATCATGGCTGGCCATTGGTGGGAGATAGAAAGTATGGAAGGAAGAATGAAAGTCTGCCGGGAATGAGGTCGATTCCACTGGCACTTTGTTCTTATCGGCTGGAATTTCTGCATCCCACAAGCAAAAAGAAGATGCAGTTTCAGATAACACCGGAAGGTCAGGCATTTCATTTATTTTCAGATTTATAATACATAAAAAAGTCCGGGATGCCACATACTGATGGTATGACTGGAAAAACAAGACAACTTATAAAAAAGATTATATATTTAGCAGGGATTACAGTTGCAGTATATTTGGGAATGCGTTTCGCACTGCCGATTGTAATTCCTTTTTTACTGGCAATCCTTATTGCAAGAACATTATGTAAACCAGTAGCTTTTCTGTCAGAGAAAACAAAGTTTCCAAAAGGAATTGTAAGTACGGCGGCAGTGTTGTTGCTGCTGGCTGTGATTTTTCTGCCGATGGGCTATCTTGTATACAAGGGAATCTGCGAGCTAGCATCATTGATAACGAATTATCCGGAATTATTTGGAAAAGCAGATACGCTCTGGTGCAGTTGCTGTGAGCGGGTTGCGGAAATCACCGGCATGAAAGCAGAGACAATGGTGCAGTGGGGAAAAAACTGTGCGGCATATGTCAGCAGTCAGGCAGAAACGAAGCTGATTCCGGCAATGATGAATGGCTCGCTGGCATCTTTGCGGGGACTGGCAGCATTCTTTGGCATCTGCATTGTAACTGTTGTGGCGGCAGTACTGATACTCTGTGATTATGATAATCTGGTGCAGCGTTGGAGAAAAAGCAGCTTTTATTCCTGGGGCGGACGGATATTTCAAAATATGTGTCATGCCGGTGGAACATATCTTAAGGCACAGCTTATTATATTGGCATTAATCAGTGGCGTATGTATAGCAGGTCTGTTCCTTACCGGAAATTCTTATGCCATTCTGGCGGGAGTACTGATTGGCATGAGTGATGCACTGCCTTTTATTGGAACAGGACTTGTCTTTATTCCATGGCTGATTATCGATTTATTTCGTGGAAAGTATTTTGCGGCAGTGATATATGGTATACTGTTTATATTGAGTACCTTTATCCGGGAATTTATGGAGCCAAGGCTTATGGGAAGAGGGCTGGGCGTGCATCCGCTGGCGGTTATTATCAGTATTTATGCAGGTCTGAAAATATATGGAACAGCCGGTGTTATTTTAGGTCCGCTTTCCGGATTTTTAATCTGGGAAATTTATCGCAGTATCTGTGGAAGAGAGGAAAAAGAGATAACATGAAAATTGTGTGCATTTATGGACAGAATCATAAGGGTTCCACCTATCATATTGCAAAAATCCCATGGGATAATCCCATGGGATTTTTAAAAGTTACGTAGTTATTTGTTGCTTCTTCTCCAGATATGCATTTTCTCTGCATCTGCGATTAATTCATCACGGAAGTCCGGATGTGCGACAGAGATAATTGCTTCACATTTCTGCCAGGTAGAAAGTCCCTTTAAGTTGACTTTACCATATTCTGTTACCAGATAGTGGATGTTGGCACGGGTATCAGTTACGATAGATCCTGGATCTAAGGTAGGAAGGATACGGGATTTCAACTGACCATCCCTGGTTGTAAAGGTAGAAGAACAGCAGATGAAGCTCTTACCACCATTAGAAAGGTATGCACCCAGAACGAAGTCTAACTGTCCGCCGGCACCACTGATGTGTTTGATTCCAGCAGACTCTGCATTTACCTGACCGAAGAGGTCTACATTTACTGCATTGTTAATGGAAATAAAGTTATCCAGTGCGGAAATGGAACGGATATCATTTGTATAGCTTACCGGAGCACTCATAAGTTCCGGGTTTTCATCTAAGTAGTCATACATTTTCTGAGTTCCTGCACCGAAACCATAGGTCTGACGGAAACGGTCGATGTTTTTCTTGGAACCGTTGATTTTTCCTGCTTTTGCAATATCAACGAATGCATCAACGTACATTTCGGTATGTACACCTAAATCTTTCAAATCAGATTCTGCAATCATGGAACCAACAGCATTTGGCATTCCACCGATACCAAGCTGGAGACATGCACCATTTGGAATCTCATCTACGATTAATTTTGCAACTGCCTGATCGATTTCAGTAGCAGCTCCGCCACCACCTAATTCACCGATAGCCGGATTCTCGCCTTCTACGATGAAATCAACATCGGAAATATGGATGCTGTTTTCAAATCCGCCTAAGCAGCGAGGCATATTTTTATTTACTTCAACGATAACTTTCTTGGAAGTCTCGCAAACTGCCATCATATGAGAAGCGTTTGGTCCAAAGTTAAAATATCCATGTTTGTCCATTGGAGCAACCTGGAACATTGCTACATCATCCGGAGTAGCGGAGTCACGATAGTATCTTGGAAGCTCGGAATAACGGATTGGAGCGTAGTAAGAAAAACCACGGTTGATATATTTACGCTCGATTCCGGACATATGCCAGGAGTTCCAGGTAAAGTGTTCGCCGGCATCTTCACGTTCGAAGACAGCTAACGGTTTTAACAGAATACCACCTCTTAAGTTGACATCCTTTAATTCATCCGTACGTTTTGCAAGGGCTTTATCCAGTGCATCCGGAGTTCCGGTACACCATCCATAATCTACCCAGTCACCGGATTTGATGACTTTGACAGCCTCATCTGCGGAGACTAATTTCTGTTTATATTCCTGTGTGTAATCCATGAAAAACCTCCTGTATATTTTGTCTGTTAAATTATTATCATAGTACCACTTCGTACATGATTATTCAAGTCGAAGGGACTAAGAATTATCGTCTGGGAGCTGCCATTGTCTGGCTGCATTTCTATATTCTTCCGCCTGGGCTGCATTCCCGGATTTTTCATAGCAGTCAGCCAGTCCGTTCAGCGGAATATTTCCACTGGTATGGACATCAAGAATGCTGGCAGTTTCAAAGGCTGCGTTGTAGTACCACACGGCTGCTTCATCATAATCTTCTGCGTCAAAAAAATAATTTCCCAATTCGCAGCAGATTTCTGCACAAGGGGTAGTAATCATATCCTTCAGTGCCAGCTTGAAAAATTCATTGACATTTCCGGTAATCCGGTAGCAGCGGCTTAAGATACAGCCGGCTTCCTTGCGGGCATCCCCAGAAGCGGTTTCATCCTGCAGGGTAGCAAGAAATACTTTTGCGGCGGCAATGAAATCTTCTTTCTCCCCGGTCATGAGGAGCTCTTTGGCATACATCCGGTGCAATTTTTCGGAAAGCCGTCCGTCCCGGTCAAATGCCAGTAAGAAGCCTTTGAAATCACGGCTGCTGTGCAGGGACTGCGGAAGATGCGTAATAGCAATATCACTGTCAAAGACAACCGGGTCTAAGCGCACCGTTTCGTGAATCGGGTCAATCCAGGTAAAGGTACGGAGTCTCCGGTAGAGCTTCGGACGGTATTCTTCTTTAAAGTTAAGCACCGTATTAAATTCATTTTTGGTCACATATTTCATCTGTACAATTTCGACCTCCGGAACCATGGCTTCTTTTAAAAGCCGGAACTGTTCCCGGTTCTCATCATCTAAGACTTCATCTGCATCTGCGGTATAAATGTATTCCATGGAAGCTTTGGAAAAAGCAAAATTTCTGGCATCTGCAAAGTCATCCTTCCAGATATAGTCATAGATTTTATCGGTATAGCGGGCAGCAATTTCCCTGGTGCGGTCGCAAGAGCCGGTATCCACGATAATGATTTCATCCATCAGACCGGCGAGTGAATCCAGACAGCGGGAGAGAACCTGCTCCTCGTTTTTTACAATCATGCAAAGGCTTATTGTTATCATCAAATCATCTCCTTTCGCAAGCACCTATACAAACATATTTATTATCGCATATTTCAGGGAAAAAGTATATCAGTAGGGACAGAATTTATTTGACAGAGCCGGCACTGGTGTCTATGATGAAATGAGACAAGAACGAGAAGAAAAGAGAAAGCTTGAGAAAAGGATGAAAGAAATGGAAACAAAAGAAAAATTCATGCAGAAAACCATCGTAGTCTGGCTGGGAGCATTGGTGTGCTGCCTGTTGTGGGGCAGTGCATTTCCGTGTATTAAAATCGGCTATCAGATGATGTACATTGCATCGGATGAGGTGGCGTCCCAGATTCTGTATGCCGGCTATCGGTTTACGCTGGCGGGAATTTTAACAATAATATTGGGAAGTATCGGAAGCAGACAGTTTCTGCGTCCGACAAATGGCTCTCTTGGAAAAGTTTTTAAATTAAGCAGTTTGCAGACTGTGGGACAGTACCTGCTTTTCTATATCGGACTGGCGCACACCTCCGGGGTAAAAGCGTCCATTATTGAAGCATTAAATGTATTCGTGGCAATTCTGGTAGCAAGTCTTTTATTCCATCAGGAAAAATTATCGACGCGGAAAATAGCAGGCTGTATCATTGGATTTGCAGGCGTGGCACTGGTAAATATGGGAAGCAGCGGATTTGATTTTCATATGAGCGTGACCGGAGAAGGATTTATTTTCCTGTCAACGGTAGCGTATGCATTTTCTTCCGTGTTGTTAAAGCGGTATTCCAAATCCGAAAATCCTGTCATGCTGAGTGGATACCAGTTCCTGGTGGGTGGAATTATTATGGCATTGTGCGGCTTTGCAGCAGGTGGACGGGTGAGCGGATTTACGGCATCATCCTTTGGGCTGCTGTTTTACATGGCATGCATTTCTGCCGTCGCATACACGCTGTGGGGCATTTTATTAAAATACAATCCGATTTCCCGTGTAGCGGTATTTGGATTTATGAACCCGGTGTTTGGTGTGATTCTTTCTGCATGGCTTTTGGGAGAAAAAGAGCAGGCAGCAGGCATCAAAAGTGTGATTGCCCTGATACTGGTATGCATTGGTATATTTGTGGTAAATTATAAGAAAGAGGTTACGAAGGAGGACTAACATGAGTGCAGTTGTAACATTGAAAAAAGGCGAAGGAAGAATGGTAAAATCCGGTGGCATGTGGATTTTCGATAATGAAATAGAAAGTGTCATGGGAACATTTGAAAACGGAGATCTGGTGCTGGTACACGATTTTGACGGATATCCGATGGGCATTGGATTTATCAACCGCAATTCCAAAATCCGGGTGCGCCTTTTCAGCAGAAAAGAAGATACAGTTATTGATGAAGCATTTTTCCGGACACGATTGCAGCAGGCATGGGAATACCGGAAAAAGACGGTAGACATCTCATCCTGTCGCGTGGTATTTGGAGAGGCAGATTTCCTGCCGGGACTGGTTATCGATAAGTTTTCGGATGTGCTGGTAGTGCAGTCCTTAGCACTTGGCATCGACCGTTACAAAGAGCTTATTGTAAAGTGTTTAAAGGAAATTTTGGCAGAGGACGGCATTACAATCCGCGGCGTATATGAGCGGAGTGATGCAAAAGTCCGCAAGCAGGAAGGCATGGAGCTTAAGAAGGACTTTATCGGAGAAACATTTGATACCAATGTGGAAATTGTAGAAAATGGTGTGCATTATATCGTAGATGTAAAGGATGGTCAGAAGACCGGATTTTTCTTAGACCAGAAATACAACCGTCTTGCCATTCAGAAATTATGTAAGGATGCAAGAGTGTTAGACTGCTTTACCCATACCGGCTCCTTTGCATTAAATGCTGGAATTGCCGGAGCAAAAGAAGTCACCGGAGTGGATGCTTCGGAACTTGCCGTACATCAGGCAGAAGAAAATGCAGCATTGAACGGTCTTTCCGGCACGGTAAAATTCCTGTGCAGGGATGTCTTTGAACTGCTGCCGGAATTAGAGGAAGCAGGCGAAAAATATGATGTGGTAATCTTAGACCCGCCGGCATTTACCAAGTCCAGAAATTCTGTTAAAAATGCCATCAAGGGCTATCGCGAGATTAATCTTCGTGCCATGAAGCTTGTGAAAAATGGTGGATTTCTTGCAACCTGTTCCTGCTCCCATTTTATGACGTATGAGTTGTTTACCAAGACAATCGGACAGGCAGCTCACAGCGTCCACAAGCGTCTGCGTCAGGTGGAATTCCGCACCCAGGCACCGGATCATCCGATTCTCTGGGCGGCGGACGAATCCTATTATCTGAAGTTCTATGTGTTCCAGGTTGTTGATGAGATGTAAAAATTTTTGAAAGTGGCAGGTCCTAAGTGGATTGCCACTTTTTTGTGTGCAAAAACACGTTGATTCGTATGGAAAAATGTAATATAATACATTAAAAGACGCGATGATATTTTAAAGAAGGGAGAGAGCACACACATGAAGCGTAAAATAACTGCTAAATTATATGAATGGAAAAATATGAAAAAAAGCAGAATGCCGTTACTTATTTATGGTGCAAGACAAGTTGGAAAAACGTTTGAAATGCGTGAATTTGGAGCATTATATTATAAAAATACAGTCTATGTAAATTTTGAAACGGACGAAAGAATTGGGAAGTATTTTGATACAGATATTCATGCAGATTATATCATCGCCATATTAGAAAAATATTATCAGGTAAAGATTGTACCGGAAAATACGCTCATTATTTTTGACGAGATACAGATGTGTGAAAGAGCATTAACTTCTTTAAAATATTTTTCAGAAGAGACACCGGAATACCATGTAATAGCTGCCGGAAGTCTGCTGGGTGTAGCAGTCAACCGTGAAAAATATTCATTTCCGGTAGGAAAAGTTCAGATGGTTACCATGTACCCGATGGATTTGGAAGAGGTATTGTGGGCTAAGGGAAAGCAGATGCTTTCGGATACCATACGGGAACATTATGAAAATAATCAGCCGTTAGATGAGATATTGCACGAGGAAGCTTTGCAGGAATTTTATCATTATTGCATCGTGGGAGGAATGCCGGCAGCAGTAAAGGCAGACCTTGCAAAAGACAGTCCATTGGAGCAGACGGAAATTCGTCAGATGCTGTTAAATTCTTATATTGCAGACATGACAAAATATGCAAATCAGACGGACACCGTGCGTATTTTTGGAGTGTATGATTCCCTGCCGGCACAGTTGGCAAAAGATGCAAAAAAATTTCAATACAAGTTGATAAAATCAGGAGCACGGGCATCTCAATATGGAGATGCAATTGATTGGCTGATTCGGGCTGGAATTGTGAATAAATGCATGAAGTGCAGTCAGGGATTTTATCCGGTTGCGGCATATCAGGATGTAAGTGCATTCAAATTATATTACAGTGATATGGGTATTATGTCTGCAAGAATAGGAATGACGTTGGAAGCATTACAAAGCATGGAAACAGAGCATTTTCGTGGCATACTGACAGAAAACTATGTTGCAATTGCTTTGAAAACAAATGGTTATGATCTTCATTATTGGGAGTCTGATAATACGGCGGAAGTGGATTTCCTGATACAAAAAGAAAGTCACGTTATTCCGGTAGAGTGTAAGGCTGGTAACCATGTAAAAGCCAAAAGCATGATGGTTTATATGGAAAAATATAATCCTTCGTATGCAATCCGGATTTCAACAAGAAATTTTGGGATGGCAAAAGGAATAAAATCAGTTCCGCTATATAGTGTATTTTGCATCTAAAGTTTTAGTTGCCTTATCGTACAGCAACAGTAAGTTGCTTTTCTGAAACTGAATTTACCGGTATGATATGGATAAAGGAGGTAGCAACGATGGAGACAAAAAATATTATTCTGGAACTTCGTGCACAAAGAGGAATGTCCCAGAATGAGCCAACGGAACATATACCTATAACGATATGGATGAATTAATCGACATATGCGTTAAAAACATGGTAAGCGATGATTTTACAGAGGAGCAGGCGCGCGCATATATGAAAGAAATGCTCCCAAAGTTAGATTATTGGAAAAAATATGATGAACTTAGCGACAATGGAGAGTTTGAGGAGTTTAAGCAACAGCTAATAAAGGAAATAAATGAACTTCACATAGACGGGCTTCCTAAGGTTGAAAAATTAAATGCACTGGTAGGAAAATGGCGAAAATCCGGAATTACTTCTTTACAAAAAGAGATGATTGCAGTTTGACTGAAAAAATTAAATAGTGTGAAATGCTGAAGGAACGTCGGTACAGCCTGTATCGGCGTTTTTGTGTATTTGTAAGAAGCTGCAAGTAGCAGGCCCAGCAGGTGCCATTATTTCGCATTTTATTTTAATTCATTTATGAAAATATTTCTGCAATAACCATAGAAAAAGGCTGCTAAATGCGTTAAACTAAAATATAGTATAGTATTTGAAAAAATAAGGAACGGTACAGGAAATGAGAAAGCCAGAAGAGAACAATAAATTTAGAAAAAAGGAAAATGCAAAAAAGCAGCATGGTTCAAAATCGGAACGTCCGGAAAAACACATCTGCCCACCGGGAGAATGTGATCTTGCAAAAAAATGTGGCGGCTGCCAGTATCAGGGAATGGATTATGAAAAGCAGCTCAACAAGAAACATCGGGAAGTAAAAGAGCTTTTAGGCAGCTTTGGAAAAGTGGAGCCGGTTATCGGAATGCAGGAGCCATTTCATTATCGGAACAAGGTCAATGCTACATTTCAGCGGTTGAAAAACGGAACAGTGATTTCCGGGGCATATCAGCAGGGAACACATTCAGTGGTAAAGATTGATGAATGTCAGATTGAGGATAAGATTGCAGACAGCATCATTTATGATATTCGTGGAATGCTTCGCTCTTTTAAAATAAAAGTATATGACGAGGACAGCGGGTATGGATTGCTGCGCCATGTTCTGGTAAGAAGAGGTTTCCGTACTGGCGAAGTTATGGTTGTTCTGGTGCTGGCATCCCCAATTCTGCCGTCAAAAAACAATTTTGTAAAAGCACTTCGTGAAAAGCATCCGGAAGTTACAACGGTGGTGGTAAATGTGAATGACCGGCGCACCAGCGTTGTCTTAGGGGAGCGGAATATTACTATTTATGGAAAAGGATTTATCGAGGACGAGTTGTGTGGACTTCGTTTCCGCATTTCTCCATCTTCATTCTATCAGGTGAATCCGGTGCAGACAGAAATCCTTTATGGCAAAGCCATTGAGTTTGCCGGACTGACCGGAAAAGAAAAGGTAATCGACGCATATTGCGGCATTGGTACCATTGGCATGGCAGCAGCAGGCAAAGCCGGCTCTGTCATTGGCGTGGAAGTGAATCGTGATGCGGTACGTGATGCCATTACCAATGCGAAGCGCAATAACATGAAAAATATCACATTTTACAATGAGGATGCCGGAGAATTCATGGTCAAAATGGCAGCACAGGGTGAAACTGCCGATGTGGTATTCATGGATCCGCCTCGTGCCGGAAGTGATGAGGCTTTCCTATCTTCACTGCTACAGCTTTCTCCAAAGCGTGTGGTCTATATTTCCTGCAATCCAGTCACCCAGGCACGGGACCTGAAGTATCTTATAAGCCACGGCTACCGGGTGGAGCGGTGCCAGCCGGTGGATATGTTCCCGTGGACGTATCATATAGAAAATATTGTATCGATGACACGAAAAGATAAATAAGTGCCAGGTTGTGACTTCAGATTAGATAGCGCAAACTGAGTGAGAGGATTAGATGTTATGGAAGGAGTGGTGCAAATCCCTTAACTTTTCGGTATAGAGCAGGGCATTTTGAAAAAACTTTATAAGTGAAGACATTGACTCCATTGTATAAAATGAGTAAAATATAGTTAGAATATTACTATCACAACATTTCCAGGGAGGTGGCAATATGAATATTCGTCCGTCTGCAGCAATTCGTCAAAATTATAATGAGATTGCCGATATGTGTCGTGAAACGGCAGAACCGGTATTCCTGACAAAGAATGGCGAGGGAGATTTGGTTGTTATGGATATTGAAACTTACAATCGCCGGGAAAAAATGCTGAAATTACGGGAAGAGTTGCTTGCTGTTGAGGAAGACAGAATGGCAGGAAGAGAAGGCTGTACTCTTGATGAATTGGATATATACCTTGATGATATGATGAAAGAGGTATAGTGTATGGCAGATAAAAAATATAGAGTAATTGTTTCTGAACGGGCAAAGAGAATGTTAGGGACGCACATACGTTTTGTGGCACAGGTTAATAAGGAAGCTGCGATTGCAAAAAAGAAAGAACTGATGACAGCAATGCGTTCCTTAGAAAGTATGCCACAGAGATTTCCTTTCTTTGAAGAAACTTACATACCACCAAATAAATATCATAAGATGTTTGTGGCAAAGTGGTATCTGGTTCTTTATCAAATTGAAGATGACACAGTGTATGTGGATACAATTCTTGACTGCCGCAAGGATTACAGTTGGTTTATCCGGTAAAATAGAATCATCGATATATATAATTGACTTATAGGAAAAAGCCCCGTTTTCCATCATTGACAACCACCCCACCCTGCCGTGTACCAACCCTGAATTTGATCTTGAAGGGAGAGTGTCTAATGAGAATATAATCGACTTTTGAGAGCATGAAGATTTTAATTGCAGTAAACATACCGCTAATTCATGTTGCCAAAAGTGGATTATGTTCTCATGACCACTCTTTTTTGTTGCAATTAATAAGCATATGATAAGAAATTGCTGCTGACAGGACATAACCACTATTTGGCGACAGATAGGAGGCTATATGTTACTCGAAAATGTTTCTTTCACTATTGATACGGACTGGAAACTTGGATTTATCGGAAGAATTCAAGGCAAATCTTGAACTGTGGAGAGATTATGTGGAGCTTTCGAAGCTGCAGGCAAGAGTAAACGGTTATTTATCAGTGGAAAAAATGGAAGCGGCAAGACCAGTCTTGTTGTAAAAACACGCATTCCTGTTCGTACTCTTGAGGATTGGGAGGCTGCAAGACGGACTCCGCCGGAATATATTCCAAGATTAATCGATTATCAGTTAAAATATGAGAAGTTGATGCAGGAAAAGAACTGAGTCAGGTGCAGCAGGCTTATCTGGTGGATGTGATTATGACCTGGATAGAAAAAGAGTTGTCACATTATGATAGCCAAATGTGAAATTAAATGTTAAAATACCACAATAAGGTTATTACGAAGAGAGAAAGGTATTTTATAATGGTAGTTTCAATTATTGAAAAAGTGTATTCATTTTTATGGGGAGACTGGATTAAAATTCCGCTTCCGGGGGGAGGAAGTCTTGGCATTTCACTGCTGATTATTCTGTTGATTCCGACAGGAATTTATTTTACGATTCGGACAAAGTTTTTACAGATAAGACTGTTCCCGGATATGGTGCGGGCACTGGTAGCAAAGAAGGAGCATAAAGACAGTCTGTCAACTTTTCAGACGCTGATTGTGTCCACGGCAACCCGTGTGGGAATGGGAAATCTGGTAGGTGTAGTTGCAGCAGTGTCGGCAGGTGGAGCCGGAGCGGTATTCTGGATGTGGATTACAGCGCTGATCGGTTCTGCTACAGCGTTTATTGAAGCAACTCTGGCACAGCTGCATAAGGAAAAAGATCCGCTGTATGGCGGTTACCGCGGTGGTCCGGCATATTATATCCATCATTTTTTTGAAGAAAAGCTTGGAAAGAAGAAAAAACATGTGCTGATGGCAGTGTTATTTGCCATATCCGGTCTGATTTGCTGGTGTGGAATCAGCCAGGTAATCAGTAATTCGGTGGTATCTTCTTTTGAAAATGCATTTCATATTCCACCTTTGTATACAACAATTGTACTGGTGGCAGTTGCGGCGGTGATTGTATTGCGGAAAAATGCAACTGTAAAAGTATTGGATATGATAGTACCGATTATGGCAGTGTGCTATTTCTTTATTACATTATTTATTATTATCGTAAATTTCCGCAGTATTCCGGGCGTATTTGGCAGGATTTTTGAAGAGGCATTTGGTATCCGGCAGGTAGTATCCGGTGGATTTGGAGCAGTGCTTATGAATGGAGTTAAGAGAGGACTGTTTTCTAATGAAGCAGGTTCCGGTTCTGCACCTTGTGCAGCGGCAGCAGCGGAATGCGATAATCCGGTACGTGCGGGACTGACACAGGCATTGGGCGTATTTATCGATACGATTATCATTTGCAGTTGTACCGCTATGATTATGCTTATTGCACCGGAAAAGATAATTGCAGGAAAAGCTGGTATGGATTTGCTGCAGTCCACCATGCAGTATCATCTGGGCAGATTCGGAGTTATCTTTATTGCACTGACCTTATTTCTGTTCAGCTTTTCCACATTTCTTGGAATATTGTTTTATGCCAGAAGCAATGTGGCATATTTATTTGGAGATAAATGGATCTGGCAGACCCTTTATAAAGTCGTTGCACTGATTATGCTTTTTATCGGCGGAATTGCAACCTATACCTTCGTATGGGATTTAGGCGATGTGGGAATCGGACTGATGACGATATTTAATATCGGAATGCTGTATCTTATGGGGGGACAGGCATTGAAGGCACTGTCGGAGTATGAGAAAGAGAAAAAGACAGAAAAAGACAGTAATCAAAATCCGGCACCGGGAATTATCTTTTTAGAAAAAGAAAAGTAATAAAAAAGAAGTAGTTATCAAAACCGGTGATTCCATGTTATACTAGGGAGAAAACTACAAAAGGAGAAATTTATAGATATGGGTCGTGAATCATTTAAGTCCCGTCTGGGATTTATACTGGTAAGCGCAGGATGCGCAATCGGAATTGGAAATGTGTGGAGATTTCCGTATGTGGCAGGACAGAATGGCGGAGGAATCTTTGTACTGTTCTATCTTATATTCCTGATTGCCATGGGGCTTCCGGTACTGACAATGGAATTAGCAGTCGGAAGAGCCAGCAGAAAAAGTGCAGTTTTAGGATATAAGGCGTTGGAGAAGCCAAAGAGTAAATGGCATATTCATGGCTGGGTGGCAATTTTCGGCTGTTATATGCTGATGATGTATTATACAACGGTTTCCGGCTGGATGGTAACTTATTTCTATAAGTTTGTAAAAGGTGAATTTACCCCGGGAATGGATGTCGAGCAGACCGGAGCTGTGTTCAGCAATCTTTTGGCAGATCCCAAACAGATGGCATTCTGGATGATACTGACTGTTGTGGTTGGATTCTTTGTATGCAGCCGCGGCTTGCAGAACGGATTGGAAAAAATCAGTAAAGTTATGATGAGTGCACTGCTGATACTGATTATTGTCCTTGCAGTACATAGCCTGACACTTTCCGGAGCAGGCGAGGGATTGAAGTTCTATCTGGTGCCAAATATGGACAGTGTCCGGGAAGTCGGTTTGAAAAATGTAATAACCTCTGCCATGAATCAGGCATTCTTTACTTTGAGCCTTGGCGTGGCAGCAATGGAAATTTTCGGAAGCTACATGGGCAAAGACCATACGCTGGCAGGAGAAGGAGTACGTATCTGTGCACTGGATACCTTTGTGGCGATTATGGCAGGATTGATTATTTTTCCGGCATGCTTCAGCTATGGCGTGGAAGTAGGTGTAGGACCAAGCCTTATCTTTGTGACACTGCCAAATGTCTTTGTAAATATGGCTGGCGGCAGAATCTGGGGCGCACTGTTCTTCCTGTTCATGACATTTGCAAGCTTTTCTACGGTAATTGCCGTATTTGAAAATATCATGTCCTTCTGCATGGATATGTTTGGCTGGAACCGCAACAAAGCGGCACTGGTAAATGGAATTATTATCCTTCTTGCCAGTCTGCCATGTGTCTTAGGATACAATGTGTGGAGCAATCTCCACCTGATTGGCGGAAGGGATGTGCTGGACAGCGAGGACTTTATCGTAAGTAACCTGCTGCTGCCAATCGGTTCTCTTGTTTACCTGCTGTTCTGTGTGACGAAGTGGGGCTGGGGATTTGACAACTACTTAGAGGAAGCAAATACCGGAAAAGGCATTAAGATTGCAAGAAGATTAAAGCCATATTTCCAGTTTATCCTTCCGATACTGATTCTGTTTATTTTGATTCAGGGATTGTTATAAAAGAGGAAAAAGTGTGTAATTGCAGGAAGCATATGCGATTACACTTGCATAATTAGAAATAAAAGTGTGCATTTTGCCATGAATTTTAACAGAAAAAGTGAAAATCTGTTAAATGCAGTTGGTAGAGTGCACACTTTTATACTTTACAGGAAATTGTTTTCCTGTAAAGTATAAAACGCTCCGCGAGGATGCGCACTGCGGCGTATAAGGCAGATGCCGCAAGCGACCGCCGCAGGCGCGAGAATGTGCCAGGGCACATTCTTTTTAATTTTTATTTTACCAGTGCTTCTGCATAATCCAGTGCATCCACAATATTGTGATGGAAATTTTCTTTTCCAACTAATTCAATAAAACCATCTTTTTCCATCACGCGCATTGGCTGCTCATTGACATGGGAGAATACCAGCGTGATATTTTTGCGTTTTGCACGGTTGGCAAGCTCATGGAGAGAACGCATTGCGCTGGCATCAATGGCAGGAACGCTACGCATACGGATGACAACAACCTTCGTATGATGGTTACTGTTGATATTAAGAATCTGGTCTGCTGCGGCGAAAAACATCGGACCGCAGATTTCAAAAACACTGATGGAATGCGGGATGTCACGCAGTTTTTCCGCTTCACCCGGTGTAATGTCAGGAGAATCTGTGTATTTCCATGCTTTGATATCAGCTGTTTCTGCCATACGTTTCATAAAGAGCAGAGCTGCTAATACAACATCGATTTCGATGGCAACCACAAGGTCGAAAAATACTGTTAAGAAAAAGGTTGCAACCAGAACGATGATGTCACTCTTAGGTGCCATCTTACAAAGGCGGAAGAAAGAGGACCAGTCTGCCATGTTAGCGGCAACTACTAAAAGTACGGCAGCCAGTGTTGTCATAGGAATCAGTGCAGCCAGCGGCATCAACACCAGAAGAATAATGGTTAAAGTGATGCAGTGGGTGATTCCGGCAATCGGAGTACGTCCACCGTTTCGGACATTGGCAGCAGTTCTGGCAATGGCTCCGGTGGCAGGAATTCCGCCGAAGAGACCGGAGAAAATATTTCCAAGCCCCTGTCCCACTAACTCAGCATTGGATTTATGGGTATCGCCAATCATACCATCGGAAACAACAGCAGACAGTAAGGACTCAATTCCAGCTAAGATTGCAATGGTAAATGCCGGGGACAACATTTCCTGTACCAGCTTCATGGAAAGGGATGGAACATGAAAACCTGGAAATGCAGAATTTAATTCCCCGTAAACACTTCCGATGGTATTGACCGGAAGCTTGGCAAAATAAACCACTGCTGTTGTTACGATAATCGCAATCAGAGACCCCGGAATCTTATCGGTAACCTTCGGCCAGAGCAGCATAATTGCAACAGCCGCAATGCCAATCAGGGTTGCAGTCAGGTTGATGGAGCGGATATTTTTTGCATATACAATTACTTTATCTAAGAATTCAGAAGGAACAGAGGCAATATCCATACCGAAGAAATCCTTTAACTGTCCTACAAATAAAGTAACTGCGATTCCACAGGTAAATCCGGTGGTAATGGTATAGGGAATGTATTTAATCAGGGAGCCAAAACGGCAGATTCCCATAATTACTAAGATAATACCGGCAAGAATGGTAGCAACAATCAGACCGTCGGTTCCATACTCTGCAACGATGCCATAGATGATAACAACGAAAGCGGCAGTCGGACCGCCAATCTGTACACGGCTTCCGCCAAAGAATGAAATAAAAAATCCTGCGATAATTGCAGTATAAAGCCCCTGTTCCGGACCAACACCGGATGCAATCGCAAGGGCAATCGATAGTGGCAGAGCGATGATGGCAACAATGATACCGGAAATGATATCCTTCATCAGCTGCTCCTTCGTGTAGCCCTTCATCACATCAAAGAGCTTTGGTCGTAGTTCGTTCATAATAAAATCTCCTCATTTGTTCCTTTGTTTATAGTGGAAGATGAAATTTCTGTTTTGTCAGGATATCTGCACAGATATTCCAGAATACAGCGAAAACTTCACTTTCCCCCACTAAACACGCAATTCAAAAGTTTAGCACTCTTATAGTCTTATTTCAATGACAAAATCCAAGTTTCAGCCATTTGGTCAACAAATTTGAAAAAATAAAATTTTTTTGGAAATTTTAAAACCTCATCCATTTTTCATCCGTCTAGCAAGTGAAAGGAGGAAGAGCAATGCATGAGAGGGAAACTTTTATAACGATGGCAAAAGAGGATATCAAAAATCAGAAGTTTACATAATGGAGTAGACTATAGTATGGTTTTTGATTATAATTATTATATTAGTAACAATGGTGATATAAAGGCAGCCTTTGGAAATGATTTGAAGAGTTACTATATGCATTATATGTCCAATGGAAAAGCAGAAGGAAGAACTGCTAAATAGTGTGCCAGGAACAAAGGAGAATGAAGATGTGGAAAGAGTTTAAGAAGTTTGCAGTAAGAGGAAATATGTTAGACCTTGCAGTCGGTGAGATTATCGGTGGTGCTTTTAATTAACTGGTAAGCTCGCTGGTAGACAATGTAATTATGCCGATTCTTAGTCTTGTAGTTGGAAGACTGGATTTCAGTAACTGGTTTATTCCACTGGAAGCAACACGCTGTCCACATTGTACAAGCATGCTTGAAATCGAAGGGTAAGATAAAAAGCAGAATTTGAAAACAGAATTGAAAAATGAAATAAAAAACAGGATGTACCAATGAAACTATATTTAGCTCCCTTAGAGGGAATTACAGGATATGTATACCGGCAGGCTTACCATGCATGCTATGAAGATGCCGACAAATATTTTACACCATTTTTAGCTCCACATACGAAGCGAAGCTTCAATGCCAGAGAAAGAAATGATTTAATCCCAGAGCATAATGCTGGCATGTATACCGTGCCACAGGTGCTGTCAAAGAGCGGAGAAGATGTGGCAGCAATTGCAGAAGAGCTGAAAGCATTTGGCTATCAGGAAATTAATATCAACGCCGGATGCCCTTCCGGAACGGTAGTATCGAAGGGAAGAGGTGCCGGACTTTTAGATGATGAAAGAGCCTTGCTTCATTTCCTGGATGAAATGTTTGAAAAGACGGATGCAGAGATTTCCATTAAGACAAGACTTGGCATGGAATATCCGGATGAATTTGAAGGCATTTTAAAAATATACAATCGTTTCCCGATAAAGGAGCTGATTTTACATCCCCGTGTCAGAGAAGATTATTATAAAAATAAGCCGGATTGGACGATGGTAGAGTATGCACTGGAGTACAGCAGGAATCCGCTGGTTTACAATGGAGATATTTTTACAGTGGAAGATTATGAGCGGTTTACAGAACGTTTTCCAACGATAGATGCCATTATGTTAGGGCGTGGTGTTATAAGAGACCCGGCACTCATAGAGAAAATCCGCTCCGGTAGCACAATAGACAGGGCTGCTGAATTAAAGCGGCTTTATACATTTCACAATAAGCTGGTTGCCGGCTATCAGGAAGAAATGTCCGGGGAGAAAAATGTCCTCTTTAAAATGAAAGAATTGTGGTTTTATCTTGGCACACAGTTTACCGGAATTGAAAAACCGTTGAAGAAGATAAAGAAAGCAAACAGCCTGATAGAATACCAGGCTGCTGTTTCAGAGATATTTTCAACTGGTGCTGGAAAATAACCGAAAGAGTCAAATGACATAGAATCATGATGTAATATCAATTGATATGCAATAAAAATTATCACACGATATAAATTGCTATTCGGTATAAATGGGTGAAATAGAAACATCGTCCCCATCCAAAGTCAGAATAGCGATAGTACAGGAGGAACCACTGCGGCTTCGACCGGCACTGCCCGGATTGATGAAAGTAGTGGTTCCCCTTTTGCTTACTTCATAATGGTGGGTATGCCCGGTAATAATAAAATCTGCTTCCGGTTGTGGATAAGGCAAATCGCTTTTCTTATGGATGAGATAGAAAATCTTCCCACCAATGGGAGCCGCCAGAGTCTCCGGCAGATATTTCGTCCATTCGCCTTTGTCGCAGTTCCCCTTGATAATATAAAGCGGAACATGCAGTTCTTTTAAAGTTTCATAACATTTGAGACTTCCAATATCTCCTGCGTGCAGAAGATAATCACAGCTTTGCAGCTCGTCTAAAAATGTATCCTTTAATACACCATGTGTATCTGATAAAATTCCAATTTTCATAAAATGTACCTTTTTGTATGTGTCCTATTAAATTGCGAGGGCGGGATTGCTGGTTTGGGGTTACTTTTTCATTTTATAACGGTTATAATGAAATAACAAGTGTCCGGTGATTGGGAGAGGGGAAAAGACATCGATAAATCATTGGAATAGAAAGAGAATTTGATTTACTTTAAAATGCCGTAGTTCTAAGACACAAGTTTTTCTTTTGACGATAAGAACAGTCTTTCCAATGTTTGACAAAAAACACTGTATTGTTCGCCGGAACGCGGATACCTTATGATGCTTGCTAGGGGCACTTGGAATCTCGTCTGGTAATAGGCAACGCTGGCACAGGGACGTGCCAGCGAGGTGCATTTGAGCATGGATGCGAATATGCACCGGTTGCCGGAAAAGCCAATAAGCAGAACAAAATTCATAGTGCCACTTGCAGACGTTGTATCGCATCTGGCTTCAATGGACAGGCTGACACGGATGAAATAACAATAGTTTTATAACCCAAAATTGATTGAACGTAGGAAAAGGAAAAAGGAGAAAAATATGTTTCGAATCGGTTGTCATTTATCATCATCAAAAGGCTTCCTCGCTATGGCAAAGCAGGCAGAGGAAATCGGAGCCAATACATTTCAGTTTTTTACCAGAAATCCAAGAGGCGGCAAAGCAAAGGATTTAGATGTGAAAGATATAGCTGCATATCAGCAGTATGCTGCGGAGCATGGCATCGGGCAGATTCTTGCCCATGCACCCTATACAATAAATGCCTGCGGCAAAGATGAGCGGGTACAGGAGTTTGCCAGAGAAACCATGGCGGATGATTTGCGGCGTTTAGAGGAGATACCGGACTGCAAATATAATTTTCATCCTGGCAGCCATGTGCAGCAGGGAGCGGAAGTCGGAATTGAAAAGATTGCAGGAGTCTTAAATGAAATCATGTGGCAGGAGCAGAAAACAACAGTGCTGCTTGAGACCATGGCAGGAAAAGGAACAGAAGTAGGAAGAAACTTTGAAGAACTGCAGGAGATTTTAAGCCGGGTAAAATATCCGGAGAAAGTGGGAGTCTGTCTGGATACCTGCCATGTTTTTGATGGTGGCTATGATATCAGCGGACATTTAGAGGAAGTGTTAGAAGAATTTGACCGCATTATCGGACTGGATAAGCTGTGTGCCATTCATTTGAATGATTCGAAAAATGTACTGGGCAGCCATAAAGACCGTCATGAATGTCTGGGTGCAGGCAATCTGACCATGGATGCCATTGTGCGGATAATCAACCATCCGGCATTGAAAAAACTGCCGTTTTACCTTGAAACACCGAATGATTTAGAAGGCTATGCCAGAGAGATTGCCATGTTAAAAGCGGCAAGAAAGGATTAGCTTAAAGGTTAAGTTTTTCGGAAAAAAGAACGATATATCAGGTATAAGACGGCATGGAGGCAATTTTGTCTTAAAATTAGGAGGAGAAACATGATTCGTGTAACAGGAAATAACAGCCTTTTGATGAGTTCACTGAATACGGACACAGACAATGATACAAAAGTGGTGGACCTGTTAAAAAAGAGCAGTGAGACAGAGAAGAGCAGCAAGACAACCGGGAAAAAGAGTGAAGAATATGACAGTGTCAAGAAGTCTGCATCCTCACTCAAAGCAAGTGCAGCAGTATTAAGTGAAACAGGAGAGGATTCCATTTTTGCCAAGGCAGAAGAAAGCGGAGATTATTCCGGTTTGATTTCACTGATAGAGCGTTTTACCGGAGATTATAACAGTCTTTTAGAAAGCCTGTCAGACCTTGATACAGACAAATCTGCAAATTACAGCAAGGAATTAAAAAGCATTGTTTCCGGTCAGAGTGAAGCGTTACAGAAGGTTGGCATTACCGTAGACAGTAATGGAAAACTTGTAATAGATGAGGAAACTCTGAAAAATGCAGATAAGAAGGAATTAAAAGACCTGTTCCAGGGAGAAAATTCCGTTGCAGGAAAAGTTGCTGATAAAAGCATTTACATCGGAGCAAATGCTGCGGCTGACCAGTATGTGGACAGTTGTGCCAACTATACAGCAGGTGGTACATCCGCAGAATATGTCCAGATGGCAAATCTGATAGGCAGTTACTTAGACTCTCTTTCTTGAGATTAAAGTGTCACTAAGTCAGAAAGAAGCGGTTCAAAAATAACACCCTGCAAAGTATCATCCGAAAGCGACTGCGAATAGGAAATACAGGAAGCAATAAAATGAGCTGCCTGTGTGGTACATTCTTGTAAGGAGAAGCCCCGTAAGGTAAGTGCAGATACAATACTGACGAAGATGTCGCCGGTTCCGGGATACCCCGGACCGGCTTTTTTCGTGGAAACAGTATCCACATTTCCGCTGCTATCGGAAATATAGTTAAGGAAAGTGTCGCCTTTTGGACAGCCGGTAATAATACATTTTTTCGCACCCAGTGCATGAAGCTTTTTGGAAATGGCAGAAAGCTCCGAATCGGTGCAGTCATGCTCCGGATAAGGCGTATCTGTTAAAAGGCAGGCTTCCGTCAGATTTGGTGTGATAATATCACCCCGGGATACAAAGTCTTTCATGTGATTGCAGAATTCCGGCGTAATATGCTGATAGGCTCTGCCGTGGTCACCCATTACCGGGTCTATAATAAAAAGAGGTTTTTCGGTGAGAGAATCATAGTAATCGGAAATGGCATGAAGCTGTTCTTTTGCACCAAGGTAGCCGCAGTAGATGCCGTCCCAGTTCATGGAAAGAATATTCAGTGCAGCAAAATAATCCTTAAGCTGTCCGGTTAAATCAATTTTCAAGTGGGTAGGGAAACCGGTATGATTGCTGAAAACAGAAGTAGGCACAGGGATTCCCTGTACCTTACATGCACTTACCACCGGGAGGGACACGCTCATGGAGCAGCGTCCCACACCGGATATATCATTGATGATCAGAAGCTTTGGTGGTAAAGTATTTAATTTCATGCACATGCGTTTTCCTTTCCAAGACGTGGCAGCATATTAGATTTTGCCAGTACCGGACGCAGTGCCATGTATACAGCAGTCGCTACGATAACGGATAATACTGCATTGATGCTGGTTGCTGCAATGTTAATAGAAAGTGTAACTTCTGCTGCAGGTTTTCCTAAGATAACCAGTTTGTAGAAGTAGCCGAACAGTGGGTCAAATACAACGTTGAATAACAGTCCGCAGATACTTGCGATGACAACCCATTTGAAAATGTGCCTGCTATCTTTGGAAGTGGAAATTTTACCAATTTTGTGAGCAACCAGACCGGTAATCAGGCCGATGCAGAATTTTAAGATAAAAGTCTTTGGTGCGTATACAATGTAAATCGGGTCTAAAAGGTCGCCGATTGTCATACCGATGGCACCGCCGATTCCGCCATAAACACCGCCTAACAGTAATGCACCTAATACACATACCGCGTTTCCGAGGTGGATAGATGTGGCATCTCCGCCAGGAAGTGCGATTTTAATCTGTAAGAATGTGAATACCACATAGGAAAGTGCTGCCATAAGAGCAGTCAGTACAAGTTTGTAGATTCTTTCGTTTTTCATCATAAAGTCCTCTTTTCTTTCTCTTTGTTGCGGTTTATCATAAAACAGAAATGGCATTATAAAAACATCCAATTTTGATAAAAATGACCATGCCAGTTTAAAGATGAAGAGCAAGTTTTTTATGAACGTAATAATAAAAGAGTCCAATGGAAAGGCATATGGTAAGGCGTATAAATAAAAGTCTTTTCAATTTATGTAGAGAAAGGTATAATAAAATTGCTGGTAAAGTTCAAAAATTACAGTTTATATATGTTATATATGGGAGGATGAAAGAATTGACAGAACAAGGAAGAGTAAATAAGACTGCAATGACAGGGCATACAATTATGGGAATCTTATTGGCACTGGTTAATTTTTTGGAAATTTTCAGAACTTCCAAGAATGTAGTTTATGTGGCGGCGCTTATTGTGCTGGCACTTGGACCGGTGGTGGCAGAATGGATTTGCTATAGGAAAAACCAGGAGACAAAAGCAATCAAGCATCTTTTGGGGATTGGATTTGCAGTATATTATACAGTAGCACTGATAGGTGCCGGCAATCAGTTGGTTTTTGTATATGTAATACCGATGTTTATTTTGATTTCTGTATTTTCAGATTCGAAATATGCATTGGAGCTTGGAATTGGAGCAACTATCGTAAATTTTATTTCTATTGCAGTGCATACGATGAAAGGTCAAGGTGAGGGACCTACTTTCTATGGAACAGAGATTATTATACTGATTTTGACAACGGCATTTTCTTATTGCAGTTCTGCTGTTTTGCAGAAATCGTTTTTATCACGGCTGGGTGAAATGAATCAGGCAAAGGGACAGTCTGATACCATGCTTCAGAAAATTTTAGAAGTATCTGATGCCATGACAAAGAAAATTAATGGAATGTCGGATGAAGTAGAGTTACTTGGCAGTGGTGTCAGCGATACCAGAAATGCCATGGAAGAGTTGACCGGTGGAACAACAGATACAGCGGAGGCGGTGCAGAATCAGTTAAGCCAGACAGAAGCGATCCAGGAAAAAGTAATGCAGGTAACCCAGGCTTCTGACAGCATTGCTGAGAGCATGACAGTTACAGCAGAAGCATTGAACGCGGGTAAGAAAAATATTGAACAGCTGGTATCGCAGGTGAGTGTGACTGAGCAGACGAACAGTCAGGTGGCAGCAGAACTTACTTCTTTAAAAGAGTATATGGATAAAATGTATTCCATCATTGAGATTATCAATAATATTACTTCAGAAACCAGCCTGCTTTCATTAAATGCGTCAATTGAAGCAGCCCGTGCAGGTGAAGCAGGAAGAGGTTTTGCTGTAGTAGCATCTGAGATTTCCGGTCTGGCAACCCAGACACAGGAAGCAACGGTCAGTATTGAAGAACTGATAAGAAATGTATCGGAAGAACTGGAAAAAGTAGTGACCATCATCGAAAGCATGATTTCACAGGTTGAACATCAGAATGTAACAGTCAATGAAACTGCCGGCAGCTTCCGTACAATAGAGGATAATTCGGACCGTGTACAGAGCCAGTCGGATGCATTGTCCGGTATTGTGAAAGAATTAGAAAGTGCCAATGCAGGTATCATGGATAGTATCCAGACAATTTCCGCTATTTCAGAAGAAGTAGCAGCACATACAAATAATACACTGACAACCTGCGAGAAGAACCAGAAGAGCGTAGAACATCTGATGGCAGAGACTGAAAATTTAATTGAACTGACGCATCAGCTTCAGCAGTAAAGATATTTATTATATGAGCAGGGAGCAGAAAATGGGAGCATATCATAATCTTTCAGAAAAATTACAACAAAGAATCATAGAAGACAGAAAAGAGCATAGGGCAAATCCATATGCTTTTTCCGAAGAACAGGTTTTGCGCCGGGAGATGAATCATGACAGGGCGAATCTCTGGAGGCCTCCCTTTGTCCGGGACATTGAGAAAATCATGCATCTGCCTTATTATAACCGTTATGGAGACAAGACGCAGGTATTTTCCCTTTACAGAAATGATGATATTTCAAGACGGGCGCAGCATGTGCAGCTCGTTTCAAGGATTGCAAGGAATATTGGAAATGTATTAAATCTCAATCAGGATTTAATAGAAGCAATTTCCCTGGGACATGACATCGGACATGCACCATTCGGACATGCCGGTGAGAGAATTTTAAGTACACTTTTGCGGGGAGAGACCGGACGATATTTTAACCATAATGTGCACAGTGTGCGTGTGCTGGATGTACTGGGACAGAGAAATATCAGTCTGCAGACTCTGGATGGTGTCCTATGTCATAATGGTGAAATGGAACAGCAGGAGTATCAGCCGAAAAAGGCAAAAACCTTTGCAGATCTGGATACAGAAGTAGAAATGTGTTATCAGAAGGAAGATGGAATTAAACATCTTGTGCCGGGAACCCTGGAAGCCTGTGTAATGCGGATTTGTGATATTATAGCATATCTTGGCAAGGACAGACAGGATGCTGTACGCCTGCATCTTCTGCCGGATGACAGAGGCTTTAACGGAGATACTATAGGCAGCAGCAATGCGGAAATCATCAATAATATGGTAGTTAACATCATTGAAAACAGCTATGGAAAACCATATCTTTCCATGGATGAAGCATATTTTCAACAGTTGAAGCTTGCAAAGACTGAAAATTATGAGTATATCTATCACAATGAGAAAATCGAAAAAGTCATCCGGGAAAATCTGAATCCGATGTTTGAAGAGATGTACTATCAGTTATTGAAAGATGCAAAGGATAAGAATGAAAAATCCTGGCTCTACCGCCACCATATTGCATATGTGGCAGAAAACAACCGGTTCAGCAGAACCTTTTCGAAGGAACAATACATGGAGACAGAACCGAACCAGCTTGTGGTGGATTACATCGCAAGCATGACGGATGACTATTTTGTAGATTTGTACCATGAAATGTTCCCGAAAGGAAAGCATGATGTAAAATACATCGGCTACTTTGATGAAGATTAACTATTTCAATGGCGAGGCTGTTGCCCGGGAAACCATCCGGTCAACAGCCTTCAATTCTTCTAAGAAAAGCTGCTGGTTATAACTGGAAAGAGTATGATAGATACTTAGCAGTTCACCCTCACAGCTGTTGAGATGCGTCAGACTGGCATTGCGGATGTTACTGTGACCGAGCAGATAGTCGGTGGAAGTATGAAAATAGTCGGCTATTCTTACTAAGGTTGCATAGTCAGGTTCTTTCCCCTGATTGATATATCCATTCAGAGCAGAGGGAGAGATATGTAGTGCATCTGCAAGCTGCCGCTGGGTAATGTTAGCTTCTTCAATCAGGTATCGTAACTTAGAACCGATATTCATATACAAACCTCATCTTTCGTAAATAATACCTCTATTTTAAAACATGTTAAAAAACCAGTGACAAAAATAAACGAAAGATAAATTATATCAACGGAGCACAAACTATTCACATATGTAAATCAACACCAGCCACCATCTAAGGTAATAATCTGACCGGTGAGATATGGACTTTGTGATACGATAGCATAAGCAAGTTCAGCTGTTTCAACAGGTGTACCATATCTGCCGCAGGGAATTTCGGATTCTAAGTCAGCACGCTCTTCGGCAGAAAAACAGGCGTTCATGGAAGTGTCAATGGTGCCGCAGGCAATGGCATTGACAGAGATTCCACTGGGTGCGACCTCTTTGGCAAGTGCCTTTGTAAAGGAATTAACAGCTCCCTTGCTGGCGGAATACGCAACCTCACAGGAGGCACCTACATTTCCCCAGACAGAAGAAATGTTAAGAATCCGGCCTGATTTTTTGTGCAGCATATCTGGCAGAGCATATTTGCAGCAGGAAAAAACAGAAGAAAGATTGGTGTTTATAACGTGCTGCCATTGTTCATAAGTCATATCCTGCAGCAGGCCGATGTGGGAGATTCCGGCATTGTTGATCAGAACATCAACCGAAAGGGACTGCTGGTGAATTATGGCAAACATATTGGCAACAAAATCCGGATCACTGACATCTCCGATAACCGGAAGAACCGTGACATGATATTTGTCCGAAAGTTCATCAGACAAAGCCTTAAGAGCAGTTTCGGAATGACAGCAATTTAAAATGAGCTGATAACCGTGGCGGGCAAATACTTCTGCAATAGCAGCACCGATGCCCCGGGAAGCTCCGGTAATTAAAACAGTATTCATAAGAAACAAATCCTTTCTGGTTTTTATCTGCCTTAGAAAAATGATAGCACAGATGAAAGCGTTAAAAAATACAGTTATATTTTAGACTTATTTTAGAATACAGGCAATCCCTTTTGAAAAATCCTGCAGATTTCCCGCTTTCAGAAAGATATTCGAAAAATTCTCTAAAAATACAGTAAATATTGCACAAAAAACTTGTAAATATTCGTACAAAATAGTATAATAAAACCATGATATCAGTCTGTATCAAATAAATGGCAAAGGGGTTGGACATCATGCGTATTACTATTTCAGGAAGAAACATCGAATTGACAGACGGTCTTAAGGCAGCAGTTGAGGACAAAATTGGAAAACTGGAGAAGTACTTTACTCCGGACACAGACGTATTTGTAACTTTGAGTGTAGAAAAGGAGAGACAGAAAATCGAGGTTACGATTCCTGTACCTGGACACATTATCCGTTCAGAGCAGGTAAGCAATGATATGTATGTATCAATTGATCTTGTAGAAGAGATTATTGAGAGACAGCTTAAAAAGTATAAGAATAAGATTATTACAAAACAGCAGAGCAACAGCAATTTCCGTAAGGAATATATTGAAAAAGAAGTGGAAGCAGATGATGAAATTAAAATCATCCGTACCAAGAAATTCGATATGAAACCAATGTATCCGGAAGATGCATGTGTTCAGATGGAATTATTAGGACATGATTTCTTTGTATTCGTAAATGCAGAGGATGACAATGTAAACGTTGTATATAAGAGAAAAGGTAACACTTACGGTCTGATTGAACCGGAATTCTAGATATATAACGAAAAAGACTATCACCGGCAGTTCCTTATGGATAACTGGTAGCAGACAGCGGTATCGCAGTTAACGTTTTGACAACAGTCTTGACAAAACGCCAATAGCGGTACCGCTATTTTTATGCTACAGTAGTTATAATATATCGATAAGACATTTCTATGGAACAGTCAATACGATGGGTTATGAGAAAAGGGAGGTTAGGAATTGGCTTGTTACAATCTTGGGGATTATATATGTGAATCCCGCAAACAGCTTGGCATTACACAGGAAGAACTTGCTTTTGGCATCTGTTCAACTGGAACTTTATCAAAAATTGAAAACGGATTTGTGGTACCAAAGCGGAAAAATTATGAAGCTATTATGCAGCGTCTTGGAAAGACAATGGGTATATGCAATATTCATGCAACGGCGGAAGAAATGGAATTATATGCCTATATGCGACAGCTGGTGCATGCAGTAGCAAATAATGATATGGAAGGCAGCAGGGAACTCTGGCAGAGACAACCGGAACATAAACAAGAGGATAAACTGACCAGACAGTTCTTTTCATACATAAAGGCGGTGCTGGACAGTAAGGAAGGAGTCCGTCCGGAACTTGTATATGCAAAGCTGGAAGAAGCGTTACATCTGACACATCCGGCGGGGCTGGCAAATCTGGTGCAGAAGCGGATGTTTACCTTTGAGGAAATCAACATTATCAACAGTATGGCGGTACAGAAACAGCGGCTTGGTGAAAGAAAGCAGGCACTCCGCATCTGGATGCAGTTATCTGATTATCTGGAAGTAAGAAAAGTAGATGACGAAGAAAAAGAAAAGGTATATCCGATGATACTTTACAATGAAGCTAATCTTTTGTATGAGATGGAAATTTACAGAGAGGCGCTGGAATTATGCAATAAGGGTATCGATTATTGCACAAGGAGCAATAAATATATGGTATTGCCATATCTTTTGCTTTGCAAGTCCGGAATTTTAAAATGGATGGAGCAGCCGGAAGAAGCCATGGATATACAGCAGTGTGCAGAGCATCTTTTTCAGGTGTTTGAAAATCATAATGCAAAGCCCGGAGAACCAATCTTGATTGCTTTGTGAGATTCTCTTGTCATTCTAAGAAAAAAAGGTATAATATACATATTGAAAAAAGAGATGTAATATACATATTTGAATCTGAAAGAAAGAAGGACATTAGAGAATGAATATCGTAGTTTTGGCAGGCGGCTTGAGCACAGAGCGTGATGTGTCTTTTAAAACAGGAGATATGGTAACAAAGGCATTGCGGAAGAATGGACATCAGGTTATTCTTCTGGATGTGTTTATGGGATATGGAGAAGAAGAACAGGATATTACTGGAATTTTTGAACATTCAGAAGAAGCAAGTGTAAAAGTAACGGATATACCGGAGACGGCTCCGGATCTTGATAAGGTAAGAAAGAGTAGAAAAGACCAGTCTGCCTGCTTCTTTGGACCAAATGTAATCGCAATGTGCCGTATGGCAGATATTGTATTTATGGCATTACATGGAGAAAATGGAGAGAATGGTAAGATTCAGGCAGCCTTTGATTTGTTTGGAATCCGTTATACCGGAAGCGGCTATTTAAGCAGTGCGATTGCCATGAATAAAAATATGGCAAAGCAGTTTTTTGAAGCCAATGGAATCCCATGTCCGAAGGGCATTTATATGAAGAAAAAGGACAGAAAAGACAGCCTGGCTGAAATCGGAATTACGCTGCCTTGCGTGGTAAAGCCATGCTGTGGTGGTTCTAGTATCGGTGTTTCCATTGTAAAAGAAGAAAGCAATTTTACAAAAGCATTGGATGATGCATTCTTCTGGGAAGATGAAATCTTAATTGAAGAATATGTAGAGGGAAGAGAATTTTCAGTAGGTGTCATCAAAGGAAGAGCATTGCCGGTTATCGAGATTGCACCAAAAGAAGGATTTTACGATTATAAAAATAAGTATAAGGCTGGAAGCACAGTGGAAACCTGTCCGGCAGATATTAAAGACAGTGTGGCAAAAGAGATGCAGAAGCATGCAGTAAAAGTTGCGGAAGCGTTAGGCCTGGACACCTATTCCAGAATCGACTTCTTAGTCAATGCAAAAGATGAAGTATACTGCTTAGAGGCAAATACATTGCCTGGTATGACAGCAACCAGCTTACTGCCGCAGGAAGCCAAGGTAGAAGGAGTAAACTTCGAAGAGTTATGCCAGCAGCTGGTTGATATTTCCATGGAGAAATACGGAGCATAAGAAAGGGCAGAGAAGGCGGATATGAAGGAACTGACATTAGCACAGATTGCAGAAGCCTGCGGTGGAACATTAATAGGTGGGGATGAAGCAAAAGAATATACCGTAACCGGAGTAGAGATTGACAGCCGGAGAGTAAAGGCAGGAGATTTATTTGTTGCCATTCCGGGAGAAAAGGTAGATGGTCACAAATTTATTCCGGATGTATTAAAAAAGGGAGCATATGCACTGTCCCAGCAGAGACTTGATGTAGATGGAGCTTATATTCTGGTGGAAGATACCATAACTGCCATGAAGCGTCTGGCACGTTTCTATCGGAATACCCTTGACATTAAAGTAGTGGGAATTACCGGAAGTGTTGGAAAGACCAGTACCAAAGAAATGATTGCATCTGTACTGGGCACAAAATTCCGGGTACATAAGACACAGGGGAATTTTAATAATGGAATCGGTCTGCCACTGACTATTTTTCAGATTGAAAAAGAGCATCAGGTTGCAGTTCTGGAAATGGGAATTTCTGAATTTGGCGAGATGCATGAACTGGCAGATATGGCGCAGCCGGATATTATGGTTATTACCAATATCGGTTTATGTCATCTGGAGAATTTGAAAACCAGAGATGGAATCTTAAAAGCAAAGACAGAAAGCTTTGCCCATTTGAAACCGGATGGTGTTGTGATATTAAATGGAGATGATGATAAACTTTCGACTGTAGAGCAGGTGGCAGGAAGAAAGCCTGTATTTTATGGAATTAAGGGAAGGAATCTCTGTGAGACTTCCGTCTGTGCAGATGCAGTTACAGAGCATGGCTTAGAAGGAATGACAGCAGAATTCCACACTCCACAGGGAGACATGGAAGTATTTATTCCAATTCCGGGAGAACATAATGTATATAATGCACTGGCAGCAACCTGCGTGGCAGAACAGTTAGGCCTTTCCATGGATGAAATTAAATGTGGAATTGCAGCCGCTTCCACCATCAGCGGAAGAACGAATCTGATTCACACAAAGGGCATGACGGTTATTGATGACTGCTACAATGCGAATCCGGTTTCCATGAAGGCATCTTTGGATGTCCTGTCTAAGGCAGGGGGACGAAAGATAGCGGTTCTTGGAGATATGGGTGAATTAGGAGAGGATGAAAAACAGCTTCATTATGAAGTGGGAACCTATGCCGGAACACTGCCGATTGATTTGTTATTCTGTGTTGGAACATTATCCGGGAAACTGGCAGAAGGAGCGAAGAAACAGAATCCGGCTCTGACCGTAAAACACTATGCAACCCGTGAGGAGATGACAGAAGAACTTCTTGCTACCGTAAAAGAAGGAGATGCTGTTTTAGTCAAGGCATCCCATTTTATGGAATTCCCGAAAGTGGTGGCAGCATTAACCGAAGCATAAGAAAATGTTTTTTTTAATGGTAAATACAGGAAGTGTTTGATAATAATATAGAAAAATGAAAAAAGAAACTGTAACTTTGAAGTATAGTCATCAAAGCTACAGTTCTTTTTTTTATCAATATTTGCGGTTTAAAGATATTTCCGGTTATCTGCCAGCAGCTCATGCACCGTATTCTGTGTATAGGCAGCAAGATGTTTGCGGTCATCAGCAGAAAGCTGGTCTAAATAAATCGGAGTACCATACTGCAGGATAACATGGGTAGGTTTTACCTTTGGAAAATGATTTTCCAGAATATCAGCAGAATTGGTGATTGCCATAGGAACAATCGGACATCCGGTTTTCTCAGAGAGCTTTAGACTTCCGGCTTTGAAAGGAAGCATTTCGTCCTCAGTCTTGTTTCTGGTACCTTCCGGGAAGATACACATGGAAATGCCGGCTTTAATCTGGTCGATACCGGTCAGAATGGTTTTTAAGCCCTTCTTCATATCGGTACGGTCTAAGAAGAGGCAGTAGAGCCGCTTCATCCAGATGTTTAAAAGAGGAACTTTTCCCATGGTGTCTTTGGCAATGTAACCGGTGAGTCTCGGACATCTGGAATAAGTGATAATAATGTCAAAATAACTTCTATGATTTCCGATATAAAGAACCGGAACATCTTTTGGAACATTTTCTTCCCCGATTACAGTCAGCTTAACGCCACAGATAAACATGATCACACGGAATGCCCACTGCACCATGCGAAGACTGCTGATATCGGCGGCATGGTGGTTGCATTTACGGATAATCCATTCTACAAAGAGAACTGGAATACCAAGAATCAGGTAAAGAACAGCAAATAAAAGTGCAAGAATTGCTCGTATCATAGAGATAGAATTCCTTTCTGGGTATAAATTTCAAAAACAAAATACTGATTTCTTTCCCTATTATAGCGGTAAAACTTAAGAATTACAACATGATAATCCGGATTTTGGAATAGAATGAAAAGAATAAAAACAGGGAGAAGAAAGTGAAACGGAAAACAATAGAAGCAAGGAAAGCTGTCCGGAGTGTCATCGGTCTGCTTGCGGTAGCATGGATTGGACTGGCAGCAGCAGGCTGCGGTATCGAAGATACCAATGGCAGTAAAATAGAAGACGTGGAATTTACCGTGTTAGAAGAGGAAGCAGTGCCGGAAGAATTGAAGCAGGAAATTGAAGAACGAAAGGAAATGGATTTCAAGTTGACTTATGAAGATAACGGAAAACTCTATATTGCAAGGGGTTATGGAGAGAAGGAAACGGGAGGCTACAGCATTTCCGTAAAAGATGTTTATCTGACTCAGAATGCCCTCTGTTTTGTTACAACGCTGATTGGCCCGGGGGAGAATGAGACGGTGGCAAAGGCACCAAGTTTCCCATATATTGTGGTTGAGGTGACAAAATGTGACAAGAACGTGGTGTTTGAGTGAAAAAATGGTACTTTTTTCCCTTTGACAGCATTTTAACACGGTGATATACTAAAGAGCGTGGATAAAAAAGGAGGAACTGGTATATGCAGAGAGCAGATATTAACAGAGTCCGGGCATCCGTGCATCAGCAGTGCGGTAGCAGTGTAATGATTCAACTGGACAGAGGTCGTAATAAAGTAGATGTACAGCGTGGTGTAATACAGAATGCTTATCCGAGTGTATTCACGATTCTTGTAGATGATGAAAGAGAAGGCAATCCGCCACAGTTATTATCTTTCAGTTATACAGATATCATAACAAGAGATATCCGAATGAAATTATGTTAGAAGAATAAAGTCCCTTTTTCCTGAATAAAATGAAATAACATTCAGGAAGGGGATTTTTTTAGTGGAAATAAAGAAACAGAACATACATATGAATTATGAAAAAGCCAGTGCCATGAGTCAGATTACTCTGGATGATGATTACAATCTACCGGATTATCGGCCGGATATTGTAAAAGTACTGAAAGAAAAAGGTGAAATCCGCTTTGATGAGATACAGGTAAAAGAAGGACGTATTTATGTGAAGGGGAATCTTATCTTTCATGTGCTCTACCGCAGCGATATGGAGGAGCATAAATTAGACTGCCTGCGGGGACAGATTCCATTTGAAGAAACCATCAGTATGGATGGAGTGAATGAATTAGATCCGGTGGACGTCACAGCAGAACTGGAAGACATTAATATCGGGATTATTAATTCCAGAAAATTAAGTGTTCGTGCACTGGTGATGCTGAAGGCAGAAATGCGGATGCGCAAGGAGACGGAACTGATTACGGGAGTAGCCATGGAACATCCGTTGGAAATCCTTCAGAACAGGCATAATATTCTGGAATTGGAAACCTGTAAGAAAGATAATTACCGGTTGAAACAGGAAATAGAGTTGCCCCAGAGCAAGCCAGATGTAGAACAGATTTTATGGAAAAGTGTGCAGCTTCGGGGTGTGGAAACGAGGTTACGAGAAGAAAAAATCCAGCTTACCGGAGAAATAAGGCTGTTTTTGCTTTATTATGCCCAGAAAGAAGAACGCCGGTTAGAATGGTTAGAAGAGACGATACCACTGAACGGAGAACTTGCCTGCGAGGGATGCAGTGAGGAAAAAATCTATCGGATTCAGGTAACACCTGCCAGTGTGGAAGTAGAGGTCAGACCGGATTATGATGGAGAAGACCGGAAAATCAGTCTGGATATGACGTTAGAATTAGATATCTGTATCTGGAAGGAAACAGAGGCAGATGTGGTAGAGGACGTATATTCGCTGCGGGAAGAGATGACACCAGCTTATGAAGAAGTTACCATGAGCAGGCTGCTGGCAAAGAATTATGCAAAATGCCGGTTGACAGACCACATGAATTTAAAGAAGAATCAGGAGAATATCCTGCAGATTTGTTCCTGCGAAGGAATGGCATTTATTGACCATGTGGAGCCACAGGCAGACGGTCTTAAAGTGGAAGGAAGCCTGAATGTGGAAATCCTTTATGTAACCACGGACGATGCCATGCCGATTGGAACCTGCCGGGAGACATTTCCTTTTGAACAGTTGATTGAAGTCCCGGAAATGACAGACGATATGAACTATGAACTGGAAGCGGGAATCGAGCAGTTGTCAGCGATTCTTTTAGACAATACCCAGATTGAGGTAAAGGCAGTACTGAATCTGAATCTGATTGCATTTTCACAGGAGAACATCCAGAAAATGGATGAAATTAGAATTACAGAACGGGATATGGAAGAATTACAGAGACAGCCAGGAATTACTGGATATATTGTAAGAGAGGGGGACAGTCTCTGGAAAATTGCCAAGGCAAATCATACGACTATTTCCCAGTTAATGGAAACCAACGACTTAAAGAGTGAAGAAATTCAAAAAGGCGATAAATTGTTAATTGTAAAGATGGTATCATGATGTTATACTAAGATGATAGGAAATACACAAAAGTGGAAGGAGCAGAAATATGCACAGAAAAAAACATATGTGGAAAATGCGGTTGGTTGCAGCAGGACTGGTAGCAATTCTTGGAATTTCATGTTTTCAAAGTGCGTCAGCAAGCGCTCTTTCAAAGGCTAAAAACAAGAAGAGTGAAGCACAGACCGCATTGGATAATGCCAATGCAGATATAGAGAATATACAGAGCCAGCAGCAGGAACTGCAGTCCCAGATTGATGCACTGGATGCAGATCTGGTAAATATTATTATGAACTTAGATATTCTGGAAGGGGAACTTTCGGATAAGCAGACTGAACTGGATAATGTGACAGCACAGCTTGCACAGGCGCAGGAAGATGAACAGAACCAGTACGATGCTATGAAAAAGCGTATTGTATATATGTATGAGAATGGGGATGACAGTTATATTGAGGCACTGGTGGGTGCAACAGATTTCTCTGATTTACTGAATCGTCTGGAATATGCCCAGCAGATTTATGATTATGACAGAAATCTGCTGACGCAGTATCAGGAGACAGTGCAGCAGGTAGCTGACCTTAAGAGTCAGGTGGAGACAGAGAAGGCAGAGTTAGAGGAAGTGCAGCAGTCTTATCAGGAACAGCAGGCTTCTTATGAAAGCATGATTGCAGAGAAACAGTCTCAGATGTCTGATTTTGATACTCAGCTTGCATCAGCCCAGAGTCTTGCAGCCCAGTATAAAGCTACTGTTGATGAGCAGAATGAAATCATAAGACAGGAGCAGGCAGCTGCAGCAGCTGCCGCTGCTCAGAATAATAATAAAGGTAATAATACAACAACTGCTAACAATAATAATGGAAATACAACGGGAAATAATAATGGCAGCAATACCGGAGGTGACAGCACTACTGGTGGCAGTACAGGGGGAGGTGGATTGAATCCTTCTTTTAGTACATCAGTAAGTGGAAGTGATGTAGTATCTTATGCCTGTCAGTTTATTGGAAACCCGTATGTATGGGGCGGCGAGAGCCTGACTGATGGAGCAGATTGTTCCGGATTCATTAAAAGTGTCTATGCAAACTTTGGAATCAGCCTGCCTCATAGTTCGGTAGCATTACAGCGGGCAGGAAGTGAAGTAAGCTATGAGAATGCCCAGCCAGGTGACATTGTCTGCTATGCCGGTCATGTGGCAATTTATATGGGCGGAGGACAGATTGTCCATGCAAGTTCACCGTCTACCGGCATTAAGACAGGCTCAGCAACTTATCGAAGCATTATATCTGTCCGGCGTGTATTGTAAAAAGTTATCCATAAAGAAGAAAAATGATAAAAATTCCCCGCAGTAAGCAAACTACTGCGGGGTTTTAAGAACTTGTAAAATCTTTCAAGTTGCGTATAATGAAAAAGTAGAAAATATTTTAGGAGGAATAAGAAATGCAGATAGAACAGTTACAAAAAGAAATGATAGCAGCAATGAAGGCAAAAGATAAACCAAGAAAAGATGCAATTTCTTCGCTGGTTTCTGCAGTGAAGAAAACAGCAATTGATGAAGGCTGTCGTGATGACATAAAAGAAGAATTAGTAAACCGTGTGATTTTAAAAGAAATGAAGACCGTAAAAGAACAGATTGATTCCTGTCCGGCAGAAAGAACAGATTTACTTGCGGAATATCAGCAGCGTTATGACATTATGAGCGAATATGCACCGGCAATGCTTTCTGAGGAAGAAGTACGTAAGATTCTGACAGAAAAATTTGCAGATGTCATTGCAACCAAAAATAAAGGTCAGATTATGAAAACAGTTATGCCGGAGTTAAAAGGTAAGGCAGATGGTAAATTAATCGGACAGGTTGTAGCAGAGCTTTGCAAATAGGATAGTGTATGAGTGAAAATAAATCACAGAAGAAGCGCATATGGTTCATTACAATACTGATTCTACTGGTACTGTTATTAATCAGTCTCTTTGTTTCCGAACGAAGGGGGAAGATTGTATACAGGGAGTATCTTTCCGAAGATATCCTGACAGTAGATGGAGAAAAACTGCAGCTTGGGGATCTGGCAATGTATATCGCTTATGAGGAACTGAAGGTAGAAGATGAGGCAGCAGCCTATGACTATTATGATACGAATAAGTATTGGAATCTTCATACCAGTGGAAGGTTTGTAAAAGAAGTGGCAAAGACCCATGTCATCGAAATGGCAGTACATGATGAAATCTTTTACCGGCAGGCAATGGCAGAGAAACTGACGCTGGATGAAAAAGAAGAAGAACAGCTTTGTAGCCGTCAGGAGGATTTCTGGACGGATATGACAGAGGAACAGCAGGAAAGACTGGGCGTTGATAAAGCAGAGATAGATCGTCAGTTAGAGAAAGCTGCACTGGCACAGAAATATCAGAATCAGATAGCAGCAGAGAATAACAGTGATTTTGACGGTTACAGTGCCGGGGCAGAGCCATATGAGCAGATTTTAAAAGAACATAAGTATAAACTGAATGAGAAGCTCTGGGACAGAGTGGATTTTGGGAATATCATATTGAATCATTAGAATGGAAGGAAATAGAAATGTCTGTAAAAATAGGTAGAAATGATCCCTGCTGGTGTGGCAGTGGAAGAAAGTATAAGACATGCCATCAGTCATTTGATGAGAAGATTGAAAAGTATCGTGAGGCAGGCTGTATTGTGCCAACCCATGATTTGATTAAGACACCGAAGGATATCGAAGGTATCAGGGAAAGTGCCAAAATTAATGTGGCAGTACTGGATTATGTGGCTGAGCATATCAAAGCCGGCATGAGTACAGAAGAAATTGACCGTATGGTATATGAGAAAACAACAGCTATGGGTGGAATCCCGGCACCACTTAATTATCAGGGATTTCCGAAGAGCGTCTGTACGTCAATTAATGAAGAGGTATGCCATGGTATTCCATCGGAGGATATTATTTTAAAGGATGGCGATATCATTAATGTGGATGTTTCCACAATATTAGATGGATATTTCTCCGATTCCTCCAGAATGTTTCTGATTGGAGATGTCAGTGAAGAAAAGAAGCGTCTTGTCCAGGTAACGAAAGAATGTGTGGAAGAAGGCTTAAAAGCGGTAAAACCATGGGGCTTTTTAGGAGATATGGGTCAGGCAGTGCATGACCATGCTTATGAAAATGGCTATACTATCGTAAGAGAAATCGGTGGACATGGTGTTGGAAAAGAATTCCACGAAGAGCCATGGGTTGGCTATCACAGCAAGAGAGGAACCGAGATGCTCTTAGTTCCGGGCATGATGTTTACGATTGAGCCAATGGTAAATATGGGAAAAGAAGCTATCTACATAGATGATGAAAATAACTGGACCGTGTATACAGAAGACGGACTTCCAAGTGCCCAGTGGGAGATTCAGGTTCTGGTAACCGAAGAGGGAACCGAAGTTATTTCCTGGTAAGTATCTTTTAAAAAAGCTATTTTTGGAAGAAAAACCGGATGGAAAGTTTCTCATTCTGGTAAGCACAAAGATGCTTATAGATAACAAGCAGTGCAATTCCAAGGCAGGCAAAGTCAATGGAGAGAACCGGCACAAAGAGAAAGACCAGAAGGCAGAATACGCCAAAGGTAATAATGGACCGAAAAAGATGTGGCCGGATAATTAAGACCACAGAAAAAAGAATATAAGCAGCTGCAAGGAAAAGAACCGGCAGAACAACCGGAAAGATTCCAAGCAGTACACCAAAGGAGACGGCAATGGCTTTGCCGCCTTTTTTGTTACTGTTTTTCGGATGAAACTGCAATGGGAACGCATGTCCGAGAACCGGTGCTATCAGAATCGGAATCATGTATGGAGTGTCAATATCCAATGTCCGTAGGGCGAGTACAACCGGGAAAAAGCCCTTGAAAAGCTCCAAAAGGAGCGCAAGAATACCAGCCCGGAATCCGCCGTACACAAAGGCATTGGCAGTGCCGGGATTTCCATCCGGACTTAATGCACAGATATCTTTCTGGAATAATATCTTTGGAATCCAGTAGGCATAGAGTATGCTGCCGCTGAGATAGCCGGCGATGGAAAAAAAGATGCAGGTGATAATTGACTGGTTCATATAAAGGCTCCTTTTCTTTTCGATAAACAGGTGATTGCGGAAGGAGATAGATTTTGCTGGAAAATATTACGGGATTCGCAGGGGAGTTATCTTTGTGCACTATGAAATGCCAACAGTTCTTAGAATGCGTGTTTTTCTTGCATGTAAACTGTCTTTCCGGTTGCTTTGGCTGAATAGCGGTACTGTCCGTCGAGGGCAGATGCCGCATAATGCCTGCAAGGGGCACTGGGAATTTCGATATAATGCCAAGTTCATCTGGCAACCGGCACAAATTCACATCCTTGTTCAATTGTGCCTCGCTGGTACATCCATGTACCAGCGTTGCCTGTTGCCAGACGAAATTCCCAGTGCCCCTAACAGCCCTTATCAGGCATCTGCACTTCGGCGAACCGTGCCGCTATTCTGACAAACATTGGAAAGACTGTTTTAATCACAAAAAGAAAAACACGCATATTAGAACTGTGGTATTTCGTAGAGAAAGATAACCTCCTGTGAATCAGCGTAATATTATGGGGCAAATCGTCTCCTCACGCTTTCACAATCGCTTGTTCGGTCAAAAGTTACGGTCGTTATTTTTCAGACAGTGATTCTAACAGGTCTACAATGCGTTCTGCTGCATCGGATTTCTGCTCCCGGAGCTGTGCGGTATGCATTTCCTCCTGTAAATCATGGCTTCGCATCAGCAGCTTTCCAAGGCGAATCTGTTCTATCATGTATTTAGAGGCATAGGAAATACCACGGTCTACGAAAAATGCACTGTTTGCGGTTTCACAGCCTGGAATCGGTGCGGTATGGATAGTTGGGATTCCCTTTACCAAAGTTTCGGTAGAGGTAAGTCCGCCCGGTTTGGTAAAGATGACATCACAGGCATCCATATAAAGGGAAACATGTCTGGTGTAGCCTAAGACATGAACCCGCGGGCAATGTCTGAATTCTTTGGTGAGAACTGACTGTAATTTCTTATTGTTTCCACAGATAATTACAATGTGTTCGTCATTTTTACACTGCTTATAAAGTGCCATGGCAAAGACTGCCAGTTTTCCAAATCCCATACTTCCGCTCATAATGAGAAAGGTAGGAGAATCAGCATCTAGGTGGCATTTGCGGCGGGCAATGTCTTTTGGTGTATGATTGGCAAAGGCGTGGCGTACCGGAATACCGTAAGGCAGTAATTTTTCCTTTGGAACACCGCGTTTTATATATTCGTCTACTAAATCCTCATGGGGAATAACATAGTAGTCGCAGTTGGTTTCCTCCCAGAAAGGGATGCAGGTATAATCGGTTCCGATAGCGACTGCTTTTACCGGCAGCATGTTGTGTTTCTTCATATAAGTAATGGTCTCTGCCGGGTAAAGGTGCGGCATCACCACAATGTCATAATTTCCTTCTTCGATGAGGGATGCAAGCGGTTTCGCCAGCTTTGCATTTGCCCAGTAAACCGGAGATTTGAAATGGCGGTTACTGATAAGCATTCCCAGTTTATAAATGAAACCGAAAAACCACGGCAGATGCTTTACAATCCCAATATAAAGTCCGCTGATAAGGCGTGAAGTATGTCTTTTGCCAAGCTGCATGGCATCAACGAAATTTACTTCGTGTCCCCTTGCTAAAGCTGCCTCTTCCACGGCATGACCGGCGGCGTTATGTCCTTCTCCTGTGTTGCAGGATAAAATCAGAATTTTCACAAGAAATCCCCTTTCCGAACTTTTCTTTCGTATAGAACATCTTAATATATTTGCAATAAAATAGCAACTTTTCATAAAAAATTGTAACGATAAAACTTAACATTTTATAAAAAATTGCTTGTATTTCTGGCAGTATAAATTTATAATAAAAAGGTGTTTTTTAAAACAGAGGGCAGTAAATAGAAAGAAGGGTACTAAGATGAAAAAAATAGAAGAATATGTAAGAAGTATACCGGATTTTCCAGAGCCGGGAATTATTTTCAGGGATATTACTTCCGTATTGCAGGATGCAGACGGACTTCAGCTTGCAATAGATTCCATGATCAAGCTTTTAGATGGTGTGGAATATGATGTAGTTGCCGGTACAGAATCCAGAGGATTCATTTTCGGAGTACCAATTGCTTACGAAATGCATAAACCGTTTGTACCGGTTCGTAAAAAAGGAAAATTACCATGTGAGACCATTTCACAGTCTTATGATTTAGAGTATGGACAGGCTACCATTGAGATGCACAAGGATTCCATCAAACCGGGGCAGAAGGTTGTTTTAGTAGATGACTTAATCGCAACCGGCGGAACCATTGAAGCTGCTATCAAATTAGTAGAGCAGCTTGGCGGTGAAGTAGTCAAAGTCATTTTCTTAATGGAACTGGCTGGATTAAAGGGAAGAGAACGTTTGAAGGGTTATGATGTTGCTTCTGTAATTACATATGAAGGAAAATAATTTACAGAAGAGAAGTTTACCATGACTTATTGCCAGAGAGGCTGGCTTTAGGTATAAAAAACAATTTGGAGGAAGAAAAATGTTAGAGAAAATGTTCAAATTCAAAGAGAACAACACTAACGTCAAGACAGAAGTAATTGCAGGTCTTACCACATTTATGACAATGGCTTACATCCTGGCAGTTAACCCGAACCTGTTATCTGCTGCTGGCATGGATCCTACTGCAGTTCTGATTGCAACCTGTCTTGCATCCTTTATCGGAACACTTGCAATGGCTTTGATGGCTAATTATCCATTCGCATTAGCTCCTGGTATGGGATTGAATGCATATTTCGCATTTACAGTATGTGGAAATATGGGTTATGACTGGAGAGTCGCATTAATGGCAGTGTTCATTGAAGGTATCATCTTTATCGTGCTTTCACTGACCAACGTACGTGAGGCAATTTTCAATGCCATTCCTGCTACACTGAAAAAAGGTGTAAGTGCCGGTATTGGTCTGTTTATTGCTTTCATCGGTTTACAGGGTGCTCACATTGTTGTTGACAACAGCACTACTTTATTATCTTATGTTAAATTTACAGAGAACTGGCATACAGAAGGAATCTGTGCTTTACTTGCACTGATTGGTTTAATTCTTACCATCATTTTATATGTAAAGAATGTAAAAGGTTCCATCCTTATCGGAATCCTTGCTACATGGATCCTTGGTATGATCTGCCAGGCGGCAGGCATCTATCAGATTGATGCAGAAGCTGGATTCTATTCTTTATATCCTACATTTGCAATGACAGACTTCACCAAAATCGGAGAAACCTTTGGACAGTGTTTCAAAGCTGACTTTACCGGTGTAGGTATTGTTAACTTTATCGTAGTATTATTATCCTTCTTATTTGTAGATATGTTTGATACCATCGGAACCTTAATCGGTGTTTCTGATAAGGCAGGCATGTTAGACAAAGAAGGAAAACTTCCTAGAGTTAAAAATGCATTATTAGCTGACGCTATCGCAACATCTGCTGGTGCTGTTCTTGGTACTTCTACAACCACAACTTTTGTAGAGAGTTCTGCTGGTGTAGGTGCAGGTGCCAGAACCGGTTTTGCATCTGTTGTAACCGGATTCATGTTCCTGATTGCAATCTTATTTGCACCAATCTTTACAGCAATCCCAGGATTTGCTACCGCTCCTGCATTAATCTTCGTTGGATTCCTTATGGTATCTGCAATCGTTAAGATTGACTTCAACGATATTACAGAAGCAGCTCCTGCATACCTTTGCTTAATCGCTATGCCTCTTATGTACAGCATTGCAGAAGGTATCGCAATCGGTGTTATCTCTTACGTTATCATCAACTTAATCTGTGGTAAAGCTAAGAAGATTACTCCGCTGATGTATATTCTTGCAGTATTATTCATTTGTAAGTATATCTTCCTGTAAGAGGAGATTCAAAATTAAATAAAATAATTATGAAGAGCCAGATATCTTTGTTTTAAGGTATCTGGCTCTTTTACTAATATTTGAGTGTTAAGACATCAGGATGGGGGCAAAATGAAGTAAGTTATGTTGTAATTGAAAAAATATAAATGGTATTTTGCGTAGTTGAAATTCCCTTCTCGTCAAAATACACAAATTCAGGAAACCAATTTTGGTAATTCAGTTTCTTGTAACGGAAATCCCAAGGTGTTACAATTAAGGAAACCGAAAAACAAAAAGTAGTTTCCACAGAGAACAGGGGTAGTGAAAATGGAATTGAGAGAGAAAATATTGCAGGGCACGATGCAGGCATTTAACCAGAAGGGATTGAAATTTACCATGGATGATATCGCCCGCATTCTTGGTATCAGCAAGAAAACAATTTATCAGGTATTTGCAGATAAAGAGGCGTTATTTCTTGCCATGGTGGATTATCTGTTTGACTGCATCAAGGAAAGTGAACGGGAAGTTATGGCAGACGAAAGCCTTGGCACTTTAGAAAAAATACGGAAAATCCTAGGGGTAATGCCGGAGAGCTATAAGGAAATCGATTTCCGGCAGATGTATTTATTAAAAGATAAATTTCCGGAAATTTATCATCAGGTGGAACTTCGGTTAGAGACCGGCTGGGAGACCACCATTGCGTTATTGGAACAGGGCATGGAGGAAGGCGTAATCCGCCGCATCAACATACCGGTTTTAAAGATGATGCTGGAAGCCTCCTTAGAGCAGTTCTTCCAGAGAGACATCCTGATTCAGAGCAAGCTTTCCTATGGTGAGGCATTAGAGGAAGTAGTGAATATTCTGGTGGATGGAATTATCACGAGGCAATAGATATGCGCAAATAGAGATGTATGAATAGAAATACACCGGTAGAAAGAGCGAGGAAAAGGTATGAGAGAAAAATACTATTTGGACAATGACTGGTATTTTAGTGAGAAATGGGAAGCAGCACAAAGCAACGCAGAATATGACGAAGTAGCGATGCAGAGCGTGCGGATTCCCCATACGGTAAAGGAACTGCCCTTTCACTATTTTGATGAGCATGCGTATCAGATGGTAAGCGGCTACCGCAGACACCTTTTGGCGAAGAAAGAGTGGGAAGGGAAAGTAGTGCGGCTGACCTTTGAAGGAGCTGCCCATGACAGTGAAGTCTATGTAAATGGAAAGAAAGCAGGGGCACACCACTGCGGATATACGGCATTTACCATTGATATTTCAGCACTGCTTCATTATGGGGAAGATAATATCATTGCGGTGCGGGTGGACAGCAATGAGAATCTGAATGTTCCGCCCTTTGGATTTGTCATTGATTATATGACTTACGGTGGAATTTACCGGGATGTGTACCTTGAGATAAATGAGGAAAGCTATCTTGCAGATGTATTTTTAAAACCACAGGTGGAACTGGAAACGAAGAAGGGAACACTGCTATCGGAAATCACGCTGGCAGGAAACGAAGAAAACCTGTTGTTACGGCAGTTCATCCGGAAAAAAGACGAAGAGGAATACCGGCTGATTGGAGAGGAAACGCTTGCTGAAATTCCTGCACAGGAGGGAAAGAAAACACTTGTATTTCCGGCAGGAATTGTATCCCTATGGGAGGTAGAGAATCCGGCGTTATATGAAGTAAAGACCCAGCTTGTAACTGGGAATCCGGCAAATAAGGACGCAGCAGGAGCAACGGACAAAGAAGCAGCAGGCGGAGGCATGGAAACCGGGCGGATCATAATCGATGAGACCGTAACAACGGTGGGCTTCCGCCGGGCAGTATTCCAAAAAGATGGCTTTTACTTAAATGGGCAGAAGCTTAAAATCCGTGGACTGAACCGTCACCAGAGTTATCCTTATGTGGGTTATGCCATGCCGGCTTCCATACAGCGGATGGATGCGGAAGTATTAAAGAAAGAGTTAGGGCTGAATGCAGTGCGGACATCCCATTATCCGCAGTCCCAGGAATTTATAAACCGGTGCGATGAGCTGGGGCTTATGGTATTTACCGAGATTCCGGGCTGGCAGCATATCGGCGATGAAGCATGGAAAGTGCAGGCTGTGGAAAATGTAAAAGACATGGTGATACAGTACCGCAACCATCCATCCATTATTCTCTGGGGAGTGCGGATTAATGAATCGCAGGATGACGATGAATTTTACCGCCGCACCAATGCAATAGCACATAAGTTAGATGATACCAGACAGACTGGTGGCGTGCGGGCACATAAAAAGAGCAGTCTTTTGGAGGATGTATATACCTATAATGATTTTGTACACAATGGTCTGAACAAAGGCTGTGAGCATAAGAAGAATGTGACATCCGATATAGAAAAACCGTATCTTATCACGGAATATAACGGACATATGTATTCCACCAAATCCTTCGACTGGGAAGAACATCGTATGTGGCATGCACTCCGCCACGCCAGTGTACTGGATGCAGTAGCAGGAGAAGAGGATATTGCCGGAAGCTTCGGATGGTGTATGGCAGATTATAATACACATAAAGATTTCGGCAGTGGAGACAGAATCTGCTATCACGGAGTCTTGGACATGTTCCGTAATCCGAAAATGGCGGCAGATGTTTATGCCTGCCAGCAGGAAGAAAGACCGGTATTAGCCTTAAGTTCAACGATGGATATCGGAGAACATCCTGCCTGCAACCGGGGCGAGACTTATATTTTTACCAATGCAGACAGCGTTAAAATGTATAAGAATGCTCGGTTTATCAAGGAATATAAGAAAACGGATTCCCCATATAAGAATCTGAAACATGGTCCGGTTCCAATTGACGATTACATTGGAAATGCCATCGAAGAGGGAGAGGATTTCGCGCCGAAGCAGGCTGCAATGGTAAAAGAAGTTTTGAATCTGGCGGCACGCTATGGCATGAATCATCTGCCGAAAAGAGCATATTATCTGGCAGCAAAGCTGATGATTCTTTATCATATGAAGATGGAGGATGCGGTTGCACTTTATAACAAGTATGTCGGGGACTGGGGCGGACAATCCATGGTATATAAGTTAGAAGCCATAAAGGATGGTAAGGTGGTCAAAACTTTAGTAAGAGAACCGGTACATGAGGTGAATATTCAGATTACCGCAAGCAGCCGGAAATTAAGAGAAACACATACCTATGATGTGGCTGCAGTAAGAATACAGGCAGTGGATGAAAATGGAAATCTGTTACCATATTTTCAGGAGCCGGTGCAGCTAAAATGTGAGGGAGCATTAGAACTCATCGGACCGGACATCATCAGCCTGCAGGGCGGTATGGGTGGCACTTATGTAAAGACCATAGGAAAGACCGGAAGCGGAAAACTTATGATAAGCAACCGCCAGGCAGGAACCAGAGAAATTACATTTGAAATAGAATAAGGGAGTATAACGATAAGGAGGGTATCTATGAAGGAGAAATCAAGGGAAATCTTCGGAAACAAAATGCCGCAGAAGGTGTACCGGAAAGCGGTAAAGAGTAAGAAGAAGTTTCAAAAGAAATTCGGGGATGACAGTAAGATGGATTATCCGGTGGTGTTAAAAGAAAATGCACATATCGGAGATTCCCTTGGCGTTGTGGATGTGCTGCTGCCAGAGCAGAAAGAGGCTTCAAAACTGGAATTTGACAAAGAAAAAGGAATCATCGTAGGAAATATCCGTATGGGATTTGGACATTACCGGATTTCCATGGCAATTGCATCCGCAGCAAAATCCATGGGCTACACACCATACTGGATGGACTTAAATTCCTATCCTAGGACTACCTGCACGAAGGTCATTGGCGCACAGAATGATTTGTATTCTCTGGGTTCTAGACTTTCTGGTAAGAGTAAGCTCTTTAATAAACTGGTGTGGGAGCCAATGAATTATGAAGGGTTCCGGAAGCTTTCCTATAATGCTTCTGACCAGAAAAATGCAGAGCTTATGGCTCCGGTTTACCGGAATGTACCAAAGGAAATTCCGGTGGTAGCAACCCATGTGTGGCCGGCACAGGCAGCTATACATGCCGGCATGAAATATGTAGTCAATGCGATTCCGGATAACTGGCCGATGGCATTGCATTTATCCGAAGGAAGCCTTCATACAGTTCAGACTCATTATGCGTATCAGGGCTATCGGATTTTAAATGGCATGCAGGGAAAAGATGTCTTAAATCCTATGCCGGAAAAAGATCTTATATACACGGGACATTATATTGACCATGAGCTGGTAAGCAATATTGAAGCAGACTGCGAAGCGAGAATTAAAAGAAAGCAGGAGAAGAAACCGATGCGTTTCTTATTAACCATCGGCGGAGCAGGAGCCCAGAGAGAAATTTTTGCGGCTATTATCAGATATCTGCTGCCGGCAATCCGGGAAGGCAGGGCAGCACTTTATGTCAATGTGGGAGATTACCGGAATGTCTGGGAAGAATTATTACAGGAAATTCCGGGACTTAAAAATGCAGCAACGGAGCATTTTGATGACTGGGAGAATACAAAGCAGTTTGCCGAAGCAGCACTGGATGGGGAAGTAACCAGAGTCCATGGCTTCTATCATAAGAATATTTTCGAAGCAGTGTACTGCACGAATCTTTTGATGCGAAGCTGTGATGTGTTGGTGACAAAGCCAAGCGAACTGGCATTTTATCCGGTGCCGAAGCTCTTTATCAAAAGAGTGGGTGGTCATGAACAGTGGGGTGCCATCCATTCCGCAGAGATTGGGGACGGTACCCTGGAATGCCGTGATATTCCACATACCTTGCAGATGTTGGAATTATTCCAAAGCTCAGACCATCTGCTTACCGATATGTGTGAAGCAATTATGGAAAATAAGAAACAGGCAATTTACGATGGCGCATACAAAGTAGTGGAACTGGCAATGGGCTTACGAAAAGGAGGAGAAGGACAATGAGATTAACAACAAGAGAAAAAGTGGCATATGGCCTTGGTGCAGTTGGCAAAGACATGGTATACATGCTTTCTGCAAGTTACATTTTATATTACTATCAGGATATTTTGAATGTCAGTGCCATTGCAATGGGAATTATCCTGATGGCAGCAAGAGTATTTGACGCATTCAATGACCCGGTTATGGGAATTATCGTAGCCAAGACGAGAACCCGCTGGGGTAAGTTCCGTCCGTGGCTTCTGATTGGAACCATAACCAATGCAGTAATTTTATATCTGATGTTTGCGGCACCACCTGCATTAGATGGCGGTGGACTGGTTGCCTATGCAGCAGTAACCTATGTGCTGTGGGGTGTTACTTATACCATGATGGATATTCCATTCTGGTCCATGATTCCGGCATTTACCGAAGGCGGCAAAGAAAGAGAGGGACTTTCTACCCTTGCCCGATCCTGTGCAGGCGTGGGCTCTGCACTGATTACGATTATCACGGTAAAATGTGTGGTTTTATTAGGGCAGGGCAATGAACGTGCCGGTTTCAAATGGTTTGCATTAATCATTGCAGTGTTATTTGTGATTTTTATCACCATTACCTGTATGAGCATCAAAGAAAAATCCACCGTAAATGTGGACTCTCCGTCAGTGGGACAGATGTTTAAGGCATTGTTACAGAATGACCAGGCAATGACCGTTGTTATTACGATAGTGCTGATTAACTGCTCTCTTTATATTACTTCAAACCTTTTGATTTATTTTTTCAAATATGATTTTGGCGGGGACGCGTGGTATAACAGCTATACTTTATTCAATACCTTTGGTGGTGGAATCCAGATTATTTCCATGATGATATTCTTCCCACTGCTGCGTAAATTCTTAAGTGTCTTGAAGGTATTTTATGTAAGCTTTGTTATGGCAATCGCAGGTTATGGTGTATTATTTATACTGACACTGACAAATATGTCAAACTTATTGTTATTATTTATTCCGTCATTCTTTATCTTTACAGCCTTTGGAATGCTGACGGTACTTACCACCGTATTTCTTGCAAATACCGTGGACTATGGCGAACTGAAAAATAACCGGAGAGACGAGAGCGTTATCTTCTCCATGCAGACCTTTGTAGTAAAACTGGCATCCGGAGTAGCCGCACTGGCAGCTTCTATCTGCTTAAATCTCTGCCACTTAAGTAATGATACTGCAGAAACAGCAGCCGCAGCTGTCGCATCCGGCAGCTCCCTTTTAGGACTCCGCATGACAATGGCAGGAATTCCGATTATCGGCTTACTGATTGCAGTGCTGGTATTCCGTAAGAAATTTATCCTGACAGAAGAAAAAGTACAGGAAATCACAGAGCAGATTAAGGCGAAGGAAGTTTAAACAGACAGCATGTAAAAATAGCAAACAGAAAAAGCAGGATGAAAGGGAAGGAAAATTATCAATGATTCGTAAGGAAAAGAAGTATTTTATTCTGGATACCGACCATACCACCTATTGCTTCCGGGTACTTCCTACCGGACAACTGGAACATCTTTATTATGGCAGAAAGCTTCATATCGAGGACGAAGCAGATATGCAGCCGCTGGTGGAAAAGCATGTCTTTGCACCGGGTAATGTGAATCTGTATAACGAAGAGCAGAAAGCATATTCCTTAGAGGATATGCGCCTTGAAATGTCCTCCTATGGAAAAGGAGATATAAGAGAGCCTTTTGTGGAAGTGGTGAATGCCAATGGAAGCAATACGGTAGATTTTGTATACAGGGAAGCAGAGATAACCAAAGGTAAGGAAGCCTTTGCGGAACTGCCGGGTTCCTATGGCAGCGAAGAGGAAGTGGAACAGCTTTGTATCCGGCTTGCGGACGAAGGAAATGAGCTGGCACTGGAATTGTATTATTATGTCTATCCATCCTGTGACATCATCAGCCGCAGTGCGAAATTCTATAATAACGGAAAGAAAGCTGTGCAGTTGAAACGGCTGATGAGCCTGCAGCTTGACTTTGATGGGCATGATTATGCATTTACTACATTTCATGGAGCCTGGGCAAGAGAAATGAAGCGGAGTGATATGCCGGTAATAGCAGGAAAATTAGTAAATGCTTCCTATACCGGAACAACCTCCAGCCGGGCCAATTCCTTTGTGATGCTAAGCCGGCCGAAGACTACAGAGGATGCCGGGGAATGCTTTGGTTTTCACCTTATCTATTCCGGTAATCACTATGAAGCAACAGAAGTAAACAGCTTTGGCAAAATGCGTCTGGTGACAGGAATCAATCCACAGGCATTTTCCTATGAAGTGGTGCCGGAAGAAAGCTTTCAGGCACCGGAGGCAGTGATGGCATATGCAGAAAACGGATTTAACCAGATGAGCCAGAGGCTGCATCATTTTATCCGGGAGCATATTATCCGTGGAACCTGGCAGAAGAAGGAGCGGCCGATACTGCTTAACAGTTGGGAGGCTTCCTATTTTGACATCAGTGAGAAGAAGTTACTGAAGCTGGCAAAGGAAGCAAAAGAAGTTGGCATAGAATTATTTGTAATGGATGACGGCTGGTTTGGCGAGCGGATGGATGACAGCAGTTCCTTAGGAGACTGGGAAGCAAATACGAAGAAACTGCCGGGCGGTCTTAAGGGCTTATCTGATAAGATTCATGGACTGGGACTGCAGTTTGGAATCTGGGTGGAGCCGGAAATGGTCAATGTGAAAAGCAAACTTTATGTGGCTCATCCGGACTGGACGATTGAGATTCCGGGGCAGCCTCATTCGGAAGGAAGAAACCAGCGGATTTTAGATTTGGGAAGAAGAGAGGTACAGGATTATATTATTGAGAGCATGAGCAAAGTCTTTTCTTCAGCAGACATTTCCTATGTGAAATGGGACATGAACCGGACCTTCAGTGATTATTATTCCACAGCACTTCCACCGGAACGGCAGGGAGAAGTGGCACACCGTTATGTGTTAGGATTATACCGGTGTATGAAGGAACTGACGGAACGGTTTCCGGAGATTTTATTTGAAGGCTGTGCGGCAGGCGGCAACCGTTTTGACCTTGGAATTTTATGTTATTTTCCGCAGATCTGGGGCAGTGATGATACGGATGCATTGTGCCGGGCGGAGATAGAAGAAAATTATAGTTACGGTTATCCATTGTCGGCGGTCAGTGCTCATGTGTCCGCCTGTCCGAATCACCAGACACTGCGGAATACACCGTTAGAGACACGATTCCAGGTGGCATGCTTTGGAAGCTTTGGCTATGAATGCAATCTCTGCGATATGAAAAAAGAAGAAAAGGAAGCCATGAAGGAGCAGATTGCATTATATAAGAAATGGCGGAAGGTATTGCAGCAGGGAACCTTTTACCGGGGCAGAAGCTTTTACGACGGAACACAGAGTGGAATGGGCGGCAGCGTTTTAGCGGATGAAGCCGGTAATCAGATGGAATGGACCTGCGTATCGGAAGATGGCACGAAGGCAGTGGGTATGCTGATGCAGAAATTGGTGGTGCCGAATATGCAGCAGCAGACCTATTATCCGAAGGGATTGCTGCCGGATGTCCGTTACCATTTCTACAATCGGAAATTAAAATATAATATCAAAGAATTCGGTGATCTGGTAAATACGGTTTCACCGGTTCATATCAGACAGGATTCCCTGACCCATCAGGTGTTTTCGAAATTGGTAAAAATGGATGGCGAGACGGAAGACTTCCATGCATATGGAGATACCTTAATGTATGGCGGCGTTCATGTCAGTCCGGCATTTGGCGGAACCGGATACAATGATAAGGTAAGGCACTACCCGGATTTTGCATCCCGTTTATATTTTATGGATGGAGAAGTAAAAAAGTAGGGAGACAGAAGTCCATGTTTGTGCTAAGATGAACATATCCATAAACACAAACAGGAGCGGATATGAAGAATAAATCAAAGTTAAAGAAAATAAGAGAAAAGAAAGCAGGCACAGCCACCGTTACCAAAGAGTGGCTTTATATGAATCCAAATTCCATCACAGTAGCAGAGATTGAAAATGCATTAGAGGGAATGGATGGCATCGAAACAGAAATCTGGAAAGAGGCGGGAGTATTAGAGGTGGAGGTTCCGGAGCATCATTCCATGGATATCGAGGAGATTGCAGTCAATTTAAAGGATGAATATGCCAATGCTTATTTAAAAGAGCATGACATTCATGCTCTTTTTGCTGTCACAATTGACACAGAAAACTATGCATTTATGCAAAAAATCATGCAGAAAATCATCGCCGGTGCAGGAGGCTTCTTCTGCGGTGATACAGAGGATTTTACACCGGTAGTAAAAGAGTAAGAAGTGAAATAAAAATGCGAAAGATAAGATTATATGATGCAACAAAATTAGACCGGGAACATATGATGTTTTCCAATAAGCAACTTATTACGCTGCTTCTGCCGATTATGGTAGAGCAGCTTTTGAATTCCTTTATGGGAATGGCGGATACCATGATGGTAAGCAATGTGGGAAGTGCGGCAATCTCTGCGGTATCACTGGTGGATTCCATCAATGTACTGGTCATACAGGTATTTACGGCATTAGGAGCAGGAGCAGCAATTATCTGTTCCCAGTATCTTGGAAGGGGAGACAGGGAGTCCAGCAATGAGGCTGCAAGACAGGTAACTTTAAGCGTACTGACGATTTCTACGGTATTGTCTATATTTTGTATTATATTTCGTGGACCACTGCTGCATCTGATTTTTGGCCAGGTAGAAGAGGCTGTTATGGATAATTCCATGATTTACTTCCTGCTGACTGCAATTTCATTTCCGTTCATTGCACTTTTTGATGCCGGTGGAGCTTTTTACCGGGCAGCAGGAAACAGTCGTTTTCCAATGATGATTTCTGTCCTTTCCAATGGACTCAACATTGCCGGAAATGCAGTGCTTATCTTTGGATTTCAGATGGGGGTGGAAGGAGCAGCCCTTTCTACATTATTTTCCAGAATCTTTTGTGCAGTAGTCATTTTCTGGAATCTGCGGAAACCGGATCAGGTGATTGTGGTAAATCATTATCTTAAGATCCGTCCCAATTTCCCATTGATTGGAAAAATTCTTTCTATCGGAATTCCATCCGGAATTGAAAACGGAATGTTCCAGTTCGGAAAGCTGGCAATCCAGTCCAGCGTATCAACCCTTGGAACGGCAGCCATTGCCGCGCAGGCAATGACTATTATACTGGAAAATTTAAATGGAATCGGAGCCATTGGAATCGGAATCGGCCTGATGACAGTAGTAGGACAATGTATTGGAGCCGGAAAAGTGGAAGAGGCGCGTTATTATATGGTGAAACTCTGCGGCTATGCAGAAATTGTTATTCTGATTTCCTGTGCAGTGGTATTTTTATTGACAAAGCCGGTTACATTTTTAGCTGGAATGGAAGCAGAAAGTGCCTCCCTCTGCATGGAAATGATAATAGCAATTACGATTGTAAAACCGATTGTATGGGTGCTGGCATTTATCCCGGCTTATGGCATGCGTGCTGCCGGAGATGTGAAATTCTCCATGATTTTATCCAGTCTTACTATGTGGTTCTGCCGTGTGGCACTGTGTGTATATCTGATCCGCAGCTGTGGTTTCGGACCAATGGCGGTGTGGATTGGCATGTTTGCCGATTGGACGCTTCGTGCTATCGCATTCAGCGTCCGGTATCTAAGCGGCAGGTGGAGCCGGATACATGTCATTTAGAACATGCTAGCGGAAGCAGTACCTGGGTAATAAATTTACTTTTATCTTTATGTTGTGGCGGTCCCTCTAAGTAACAGTGACGGAAGATACCAACCGGTGTAAGTTTTTGTTCTCTGGCATAGGAAAGCAGGGTATCATGAACCGATGGAAATTCTTCATACGCTCCATGATGATAGAGGCAGACTGCTTTCTGGGCAGGGAGATTTAAAATGTGCTCACCCTTGCTTCCTGCCGGGACAACAGCAAAAAAGGACATATCCTTTGCATCCGTAATGGGAGCTTCCGTAAAATAAATCTGCCCGGTATGTGCCGGCCCATAGTTCTGCAGTGCTTCCAATGCAACCTCTCTTAAAAGATTCGTCTTTTCTGCGATGCTGTCACTTTCTATTTTGCGGCAGTACACCGTCTGTGGTGGAATTGTAATGATTTCCATTGATTCAAATCCCTGATTGATTCTTTCGTATAAGGCTTTGATATTGGCATTTAATTCATCCCGCAAAGCTTCCAGCCTTCGAACCATGGATAAAAGGTCGTTGGAGTTGTCGAAGTAGCCATGGATTTCATCCAGTGACAGGCCAAGATTCTGCAGCGAGCGGATGGTTCGAATCTTCGTCAGTGTATCAATGGTATAGTAACGATTGCCGGATGGGTCTTCTTTTACATCCGGAAAAACCAGTCCATGAGCTTCATAATTTAAAATAATTCTTCTTGTGATGCCCACAAAGTCTGCGGCATCTCCAATTGAAAACAGTTCTTTCAAAATGTTTCCCCCTTTTTATTTATTCGGTGATTGTGAAAAGAATGGATTTAGAAATTTTTGAAGAAATAAAGTCGGTTTGCTTATTGCCTTAAAATGCCAACAGTTCTTAAGTGCATGTTTTGCTTGGTCATAAGCTGTCTTTCCGTTGCTTTGACCGGCTGCACCGGTTGTCCGTCTGCGACAGATACTTCCACAAACCCGTAAGGAGGTCTAGACATTCTGGCAAATAAGTTTATGATTCCGGCAACCGGCGCAAATTCATATCCATATTCAACTGCGCCTTGCAGGCACATCCCTGTGCCTGCATTGCCGGTTGCATAACAGAATGCCAAGACCTCCTAACAGGCTTGTTTATGTATCTGTATGCAGGCGGACAGCCGGTGCAGACTGTCAAACATTGGAAAGACGGGCTTTCATAAAGAAAAGCAAAACATGTATTTTAGAACTGTGGTATTTTAAGACAAAGCAACACTCTTTAACTCTTCAAAAATTTCCATATCATATTTCTTTTCTCAAATATCGGCAAAATTTGTAAAATGATTGCATCGTACATTGATGTGCGGTGTAAAATAACAGTGTAATTGTAACACAGCATTGAGAGTGTGAAAAGTGAAAAAAGAAAGAAAAAAAGGTGATTTTAAGAAGGGAAGGATGTACATGAAACAAAAGAAGAAAAGTTTATTTTCCTTGTTACTTGCGTTGATGATGATGGCAGGTCTTATGCAGGGAATGACAATTGAGACAAAGGCAGCTACAAATTCAGTACAGGCAGGACCATTTACGTTGTCAAGGGATTCGGGGACGATTGTAGAAGGAGTCGATTATACCTATGGAAAATATGGATTTGGAAATAGAAATTCGCTTATCATTCTGACGGATGACATTACGATTGCAATGGATGAAAATGCGGAGCCCACATCAGATATTATTGAGCTGGGAGAATATAATGAACCCCCACTTGACAGTTTTTCAAAGGTGACATTTTCTAATTTAAAATTAAAATCTTATTCTTATAATGTATTAAGCTATGTAGATAACATTCATATTACACTGGTTGGAAACAATGAGCTGGTCAGCATAAAAGAAGAATCTAGAACCTATGGTGATTTTGCAATTTTTGGATGTGGAAGTGTAAGTATTGAGAATAGTCCAAATGGTTCCCTTTATGCGACTGCAGATGGACTTGGCTGGGGTGCCATTTTTACATCAGATGGATATGGAAAAAGTGATGCATGCATTACAGTTGGAGATGCTATGTCAATGAAAGGTTCTACAGCTATGATGGCAGATATTTCGGAATTGACAGATACGCCACAAGTTTGGAGAGGTTATATTGGAGTAGGTCAAAAATCTGCCAAAACACTCCTGATTGGTGAGTGGAAACACAGTCACACATGGAGTTATGCAGTGGATGAAGGCAAAGATGGAAGCCGTATTCTTGCCACCTGTAGTGGATTGGGAGATTGCAATGAGAAAGATGCATCTTTATGGTTATCCTTATCAGCTGAGAATACAGACTATGATGGAACAGCAAAAGCTGCCAATATAACAACATCCGAAGACTGGAAGAGACTTAATCTTCCGGTTCCGGAAATCGTATATTATCTGAGTGGAACAGACACAAAGACCAACAGTGACAACAGCGGAGCAGAAGCCGTTGGAGGTGCACCAAAGTTACCGGGCAGTTATAAGGCACAGATTACAGTTGGAACAGATACGAAAGCAACAAAAGAATTTACAATTACATGCAAGCATGGTGAATGGGTGGAAACAGTATCAGATTTCTATCTGAAAACAGCAGCAACCTGTACGGCACCGGCAGTTTACTACAAATCCTGCAAGCTGTGTGGGGCAAAGGGAACGGAGACATTTACCAGCGGAAATCCGTTAGGACATGATTTTAGTAACAACGCAGAAACCTGCAGAAGAGAAGGCTGTAACGAGAAGAATCCAGATTATAAACCGGCAGCACCGGTCATTATTGAAGGCGCCGGTGGAGAATGGACAAAGGACAGCGGTGCAACGCTTCGCTTCCGCAGTGACGCCGGTATCAGCAGTTTTGTTCGTGTAGAAGTGGATGGCACCGTAGTAGATGCGAAAAATTATACGGTAACAGAAGGCTCTACCATTGTCACCTTTACTGCAGAATACTTAGAAAGCCTTGCTACCGGAAAGCATACGGTTGCGATTGTGTCTTCTATCAGTGGAGAAGAAAAGAAAGCAACCGCCGAATTTACCGTTGCGAAGAAAGCTGATGCAACAAGTGGAAATAGCACTCCAAATACTGAGCAGACCACAGCACAGAAAACAAAAGCATTGAAAACGGGCGATGAATCACCGGTTGGATATCTGCTTGCACTCTTGGCATTATGCGGAGCGGCAGTAGTATTCACAGGGAAAAAGGGTTATATGAAATAGAATATAGATGAAAATTACGATGCATATAAGGGATGACAGATATAATCTGGGATCTTTTATATGCATCTTTTTAGCATCTGATATCTGTAAAAAAGATTTTCAAGGGTAGAGGGACAGATGTTATAAAAATAAATTCTAAACCAGAAAGAATGATAGTTTTTGACCATTAGGTTATAGTTATAATATCAATTATTCCGGAATCAGGATGATACTTTAAACTAACGGTTGTTTTTCTGAGGTTATTTTTCTTTGTTGGGAGTTCAATACATACATTGAACATATAATCATTGTATTCATTTTTATTTATTTTATAAATATAATTGCTACATATTAATTTATAAATTTCTTTTGTAAAATCACATTTGCTGATGGTATCAAAAGATAATGAGTTTAGGATGCCGCCTTTGCCAGTGGTATTGTTGCTTAAGTAGCCCCATTTGCCATCTGAAATATTTAAAGAGAGTTTCTCTAATGAATCAAATTTTGGAAATAAAGCATTAAAAGAAAAGCCTATATCATCCTTATCAGGAATGAGGGATTCTATTTTATAACTTAGAAAGGTGGAAAAACTTTCTTCATTGATACTGATTATATTAAATAAATTCTGTTCAAAAGGATATCCAAGTATATTAATATTTTCTGAATCTTCATAATCAGTGGGATGACTTAAAATTATGGTGTTTTTTGCCTTTATACAAATATTCATAAGGATATGAGATAAATAGGATTTGAATTTTGAATGATAGTTTATAATGGCGTATCCATAAAACCAATTATATTTTTGTAATCCATTGATTATAGTATCCATTTGAGAGGCAGTAATACTATTAATATATACTAGATAGTATTGACTACTATTCTGATAAAATGAATTATTACATTTTGTTAATGAATTTAATAAAGTTTCGCGAAGAATTAATTGAGAATTTGGAATTTCGTTAAGAATATCTGTGTAATCGCCGGCTAAAATACTATAGGTACTTTGTTGATCTTGTAATTGGATAATTTTGTTAAAAATTTCATATCCATACATAGAATTTTCTATTAAAGTAGAGTCAAAAACAAAGCAAACTTCATTATTATCTTTATCTTGATTAGGAATTAATGCTCGCTTTAAATCTTCGTAATTTATTCCTTTATTTTTTAGATGTTTTTTCATAGCTTCAAATTCTTGATTTAATATATTATAGATTTTAGTTTCAGATAGTTTAAAATATGATTTGATTAGTGGATATAATATGGAACTGCGAGTATTAATAGTATATATCATTTGAATCCCCCTACATATATTTTGAGATAATTGTATCATAAAGGTTAGAGTATATCAAAATATATATAATTAAGAAGGCACAATATTGAATTTGTATGATTTGCTAAAGAATAGTGTATAGGATATAAAAAACAAATATTTCTATTATTAATAAAGGAATTAAGTGAGAATTATTTGGGTGATACAGTATTGCAATAACTAAAGATAATGTTTGGAAAATTAGAAAAATTATATTGGCAACATTGAAATTGTAATTAGATAAAAAATGTGTATTTTTACAGTGTATCTGGAAAAATAGTGTACATAAGATATAGTAAAGGGATTATAGGTAAAACACCAACAAAAATAGTACCAGGAAAAAAGCATATGGGCTGGTGGAAGAATTGTTGAAGTATTTGCCGGAAAAATGATGCAGATATAACAAAAAAAGAAGAGAGTTTTTCATAAAAGCAAATCCTCTGCATACAATGTAAAAACAAGTATTGCAGGGGATTTTCTTTGAAAAGCTATATAGAAGAAAGAGCCGTAGAAATAGCCAAATACATTATAGATAACAATGCGACAGTGCGTCAGACCGCAAAGCAGTTTGGAATCAGTAAGAGCACGGTACATAAGGACGTAACAGAACGTTTATCCCAGGTGAATCCGACCCTGGCGCGGGAAGCAAGGAAAGTGCTGGATGTCAATAAGTCGGAGCGTCATATCCGTGGGGGACTGGCAACGAGAGAAAAATATCTTCATCAACATGTGACGGGTTGATATGTTTGAAACAAAGAAAACGTAATATTGTGCCCGGCGTTGGGAAAAATCAGTGCGGCGGCGCAATCAAAAAGAAATGCCAGTATCAGCAGCGTAAGAAAAATGCGTTGTAGGGGTACTGGCATTTTTTTCCATAAATGGGAGGCAATCCGCGCAAACACGCAGACCCAGAGCACACCGGCGATGCCGAATCCCAGTGCAGAATAAAGACAGATATAACCGCCAAGCTGCAGTGGATAATCGTGATAATCCCAGTAACGCAGGTGGAAAACTTGGGCGAGGAACCATCCGATAAAAAGTTCTACGAAAGAGCCGAGAAGCACCGCAAGAAAAAAGACTTTGACCGGATGCTTCTGAAAGCGTCTTAAAATAAGCAGCATCAGGACAGCCCCCACACCATAGACCGGAAGCCATGGACCATAGAGAAAGCCACGGTTACAGAAAACCCCATCCTGTACATAAAAAAGCAGCACTTCCCACAGGTATCCAAGGAATGCTCCCAGAAAGAAAAAGAAAATATATTGTGTGATGGATTTAATCAGATAATCTTTACGCATACAGGGAGTATTTCCATATAATAAAGAATTATGTGCTGCCCTAAATAACAACTCAGAATATCTTGCGAAAACAAAATAGGGCTTGTCTTTCCAGGGTGGCTCAACTATAATAAAATTTAGACGCTGGGCGAGTCTCAGCAAAAATTAGGAGGAAAAACGTCCATGGATAAGGAAAAAGTTATTGTCATTGATTTTGGCGGACAGTACAACCAGCTGGTTGCAAGACGTGTCCGTGAATGCAATGTATATTGTGAAATATATTCTTACCGCACGGATATCGAGACAATCAAAGCGATGAACCCGAAGGGAATTATCCTGACCGGAGGTCCAAATAGTTGTTATGAGGCAGATTCACCGACTTACAGCAAAGAGCTTTTTGAACTTGGTATCCCGGTTCTGGGACTTTGTTACGGCGCACAGCTCATGATGCATGTGCTGGGTGGCAAGGTAGAAAAAGCACCGGTTCGCGAATATGGTAAGACAGAAGTAATGGTAGATAAGAATTCACCATTATTCCAGAATGTAGAAGAAAAGACCATTTGCTGGATGAGCCATTTTGATTATATTTCAAAGACAGCACCTGGTTTTGAAATCGTAGCACATACTGCAGACTGCCCGGTGGCAGCCGCAGAAAACCGTGAAAAAAATCTCTATGCCATCCAGTTTCACCCGGAGGTACTCCATACCAAAGAGGGAACCAAGATGCTCCACAACTTCGTGCGTGGTGTCTGTGGCTGTGCCGGAACATGGAGAATGGATTCCTTTGTGGAAAATACCATCAAGGAAATCCGTGAAAAAGTCGGTAACGGAAGAGTGCTTCTGGCATTGTCCGGTGGAGTGGATTCTTCTGTGGCAGCAGGTCTTTTATCCAGAGCAATCGGAAAGCAGCTTACCTGCGTATTTGTTGACCATGGCCTTCTTCGTAAAGACGAGGGAGATGAAGTGGAAAATGTATTCGGACCGAACGGTCAGTTTGACTTAAACTTCATCCGTGTAAATGCCCAGGAGCGTTACTATAACAAGCTTGCCGGAGTAACAGAGCCGGAAGCAAAACGTAAAATTATCGGTGAAGAATTTATCCGTGTCTTTGAAGAAGAAGCAAAGAAAATCGGAGCCGTTGATTTCCTGGCACAGGGAACCATTTATCCAGATGTGGTAGAAAGTGGTCTTGGCGGAGAATCCGCTGTCATCAAATCCCACCATAACGTAGGTGGTCTTCCGGAATATGTTGATTTCAAGGAAATCATCGAGCCATTGCGTAACCTCTTCAAAGATGAGGTTCGTAAAGCCGGTCTTGAACTTGGAATTCCGGAGCATCTGGTATTCCGTCAGCCATTCCCGGGCCCGGGTCTTGGTATCCGAATCATCGGTGAAGTCAATGCTGAGAAAGTCCGCATCGTACAGGATGCCGATGCCATCTACCGGGAAGAAGTGGACAAGGCAGTAGCTGCTTACAAGAAAGAAAATGGCGAAGCTCCATCCTGGATGCCGAACCAGTATTTCGCAGCCCTGACCAATATGCGTTCCGTTGGAGTAATGGGCGACGAGAGAACCTACGACTACGCAGTTGCACTGCGCGCCGTAAATACCGTCGATTTCATGACCGCCGAAAGCGCAGAGATTCCATTTGCAGTACTGCAAACAGTAATGAGCCGAATCATCAACGAGGTACGCGGGGTAAACCGTGTATTCTATGATCTGACGAGTAAGCCACCTGGAACGATTGAGTTCGAATAACGGATTAAAATGCCGAAAGCCTGTATTTATGCGGGCTTCCGGCATTTGTTTTATCAAATGGCTCTAGTTTGGCTCTATTTGTGGGGAGAGTAATTGATGCAAATGTAATTATTCAGAAGAATGAAAAGGAAAAAATGATATGAAGAAATGCAAACTTCTTTTATTTGATTTAGACGGAACTTTATTACAGAGTGACAAAACAATATCAACCAGAACATTATCAGCTCTAAAAAAATGCAGGGGAAATGATATATTGATAGGTGTTTCCACCTCCAGAAGTGAGCAAAACTCTTTGGTATTTTTAAATGAATTGATGCCCGATATTTTAATATCGAGTGGAGGTGCATTAGTAAAATACAAAACAGAATATATTTATAGGGCAGAATTTTCCGAAGAAGAAACGAATGTGATGATTGACATGGCAAGAAATATTTGTGGAAATGATTGCGAAATTACGATAGACACAATAGATGCACATTATTGGAATTATAAAATAGATCCTAAGAAGTTAGATAAGAGTTGGGGAGATAGTATTTATACAGATTTTTCAGATTTTAACGAATGTTCATTAAAAATGTGTGTTGAGATATTTAATCAAGATAAGGCAGATAAGCTGACTCGAAGTCTCTCTGATTGTGATTGTATTCGTTTCTCTGATGGATTTTGGTACAAGTTTACAAAAAAGAATGTGACGAAAGAAAACGCAATTATGAAGATTACGGAAGTATGTGGATTTAGTACAGATTCAATTATTGCATTTGGAGATGATTATGCAGATATCGGAATGCTTGAATTATGTGGAACAGGTGTTGCAATGGGGAATGCGATTGATGAGGTAAAAGAGAGAGCTGATATTGTAATTGGTTCAAATGATGAAGATGGTATTGCGGGTTTTATTGAAAATGAAATATTATAGATATGTACATGGAGAGGAAATATGGTGGAAGTAAAATTTTATGATACGGTTAATGATGAACTATTGAAATTTGCAGTGATTATCTCACAGAGTAACGGCAAGTGGGTATTTTGCAAGCATAAAGAAAGAGATACATATGAAGTGCCGGGAGGGCATAGAGAAGATGGTGAGGATATTCTTGAAACAGCCAAACGAGAACTATATGAAGAAACAGGAGCAATAACTTTTGATATTACTCCAATTTGTATATATTCTGTGACTGCACCAGATAATTTCGATGGAATGGAGACTTTTGGAAAATTATTCTTCTCAGATATACATACATTTGAAAAAGAGCTTCACAGTGAAATTGAAAAAATAGCAATTATGGATGAACTACCGATTAATTGGACTTACCCAGAAATTCAACCCAAACTGCTGGAAGAAGCAAGAAAAAGAGGATTTTGCCCCAAAAAGGACGAAATAAAATGGCTATTTTTTGATGTTGGGTCGACATTGGTTGATGAAAGCAAAGTTTATGAAGACAGGATGAAAAGGATAGCGGATTTATCAGGTTTAACTTACGAGCAAATTTATAAATATGCCATGTCGTTTTATAAAGAAAACAAAAAAGGAGACTTAGAGGTAGCAAGGCAATTGGGCGTGAAACTACCTAAATGGGAATCGCAATACGAAAGGCTGTATACAGATACCAAAGATTGTCTGAAAAAGTTAAGTAGAATTTATAAAATTGGTGTAATTGCAAACCAATCACTAGGAACTTCTGAGAGATTAGAAAATCTTGGAGTACGAAAATATATTGATTTGATTATCGCATCAGCAGAAGAAGGCGTTTCAAAACCTGATAGGCGCATATTTGAAATTGCATTGGAAAGAAGCTGTTGTAAGCCAGAGAATGCAGTCATGATTGGTGACCGTATTGATAATGATATTGTACCCGCAAAACAGTTGGGTATGAAAACTATATGGGTAAAACAGGGATTAGGAAGTTTGTGGAATATAACAGATGAGAGTGAAAAAGCTGATATGGAAATTAATAACTTATCTGATGTATTAAAATATTTATAGGGGATAGGTCTATAAAATAAGATTCAAATTACAATTGTTCTTGCAGAACATATGATATATGTTAGGGTACTCTTTAAGGAAAGTACCCATGACAGGGCGTTAAGTGTCTGGGGGGCTTGCTTAGCGCCGATGACGGCTTATGAGATCATTTCGATTTTCATTGGGATATTAGCATTGTTGATGTCCTTTGGTAGCTTGATTATAGCGTTGCTTGCCTTTCTCGATAAAGAGAAAAGCTCTTCGAGGAAGAGCAGGCGAAAATAAAAATGCCTATCCTGTCTGCCAACAGGATAGGCGGTGTCTGTAAGGACATTTCTTTAGCCTAAACTCGGAGCATCCACCTTTGGAGAGGGTCTCTTTCATATTTTGAAAACTACTTGATACTCCATTTTCTACACTCTTACTCATTGTGTAAGTAATTGTTGTTGTAGAGAAATCTTTGCTATAAGAAACTTTAATTTTTAAAATTCCAATCCATTCTTGCATATTTATCTGGAACAGGGATATTGTGTGCCTTGCAATCATCTTTCATCTTTTGAAAGAAGCGGTAGAAAGCACAAGCAAAGGCATCTGCCATGTGGTTGTTGTAGAGGAGCTTTTCATCCTTAGGCAAGAAAAAGATAATCCAATGTGGGATGACCGCAGCTAGAGAGTTCCTTAAGAAAATAAATCATGAGGGACTGCCATTGTTTAATCCTTTGCATGGAGAGGGAGGAACAGGGAAGAAAGGCAGTAAGACCTCTGGAGGTAATGAATCCAAAGAAGTGAAGTGGAATCCAATTGCAAAACAGCTATATAATGCAATCATGTGGGTGATTGTAATTATAGATGCTAAGCCAAACACCGCAATATATGAGGTCAAGGAAAAGGTGTGGAAATTTAAAAGCTATGAGCCATTTCCAAGTCAGGTGAAAGCTGTAAATACTATAATAAGTAAGAATATAGTTGGAAAACGTTGACCGAAGCCATTGATGAGCTTAGACATGATAATGACATTAGAGATGGAATGTGTGATTTTGATAAGCTGGTAGACATTATCGGTAACTATAAAGATAAAGAAGGAAACCCTGTTGTAATAGAAGCCAAGTTTTAAAGCAGGCAAGCAGACTTTAGATATGCAATATCCTTGATGCATATTCTTGTCGATTTAGAGTGATATTACATTGAAAATGCCAAGGGGCTATGATAAAATTTCATTGGGTGCCACCATAACGGTAGGCGGTTGGCCTTCTACGGAGGGACTGTGACCCTCCGATTACATAGAAACCCGCAAGGGAATCGAAAGAAGTCATTGATTTCTTGGAAAGGAGGGCTAAGCCATATGAGTATTGTTGATTTTATCGCAGTGGTAAGCTTCGGCTTAACCTGCTTTGGATTAGGGTATTCCTTTGGTAAGGATAATAATAAGACACAAAAATAGCCGCCCCGACCTAGCAAGTTGAGCGACTATTTTTAGTTAATTGATTTAATGGGTCAGCCGTCTATCGGTGGCACCCTTTTTGTATTATTAATATATCACGTATTGGTTTAAAATTCAACTCAAAAATGACTTTTGGGAATATGTGAGTCAATCTGATTTTTCCTTTAGAAGCTTTGGTGTTGGAATTGTGGTATAGACAAAAGAATACGATATGACATCTATGCAGTAAAAACATGTTTCGATAAAATCTAAATTTCGAGCGTGAACGTCATTAAGAAAGTTTCTATGATATAATAAAATTATTACTAGGAGAGGTTTTTGTTGTTGATAAATAATGGAGTAAGAAGATTACCAGTTTATTTAGAAACTCAAAATAAAGGAGATAATTTCAAATGAAGATACTAATGATTGGGAATGGATTTGATTTGGAACATGAATTACCAACTAAATATACACAGTTTCTGGAATTTGTCACAAGATTTAAATATGCATATTCATCGGCAAATAGTGTACCCCAAAGGTTATATGATATAAAAGATGATTATTTGAAAATGATTTTTGAGAATACTGAATGTGAAGATAGAGTTGTAGCGCTACATGTTTTTACGGAAAATAATGTATGGATTAATCATTTTGAAAAAGTATATAAGAAGCATTTGGCAAATAAGCAAAATTGGATTGACTTTGAAAGTGAAATATCATCCGTGATTCAAGCTACGGATGGATTGATAAAATATTATGAAAGTATTGAAACAGGGGAAAGCAAAAATGAAAATTTGGAAAAATATTATAAAAATAGACTAGCTAATATTATAAATCAGAGTGAATTGAAGGTAGAAAATGTAAAAGCATATATTCCTAAGTTATTATGTGACTTAAATAAGTTAATAGGTGCATTAGAGATATATATTTGGGATTATGTTGGAAATAAAGAACTTAAATATTACAATCCAGATATTGAAAAAGTACATCCTAGTAAAGTATTTAGTTTTAATTATTCTGATACATATAGAAAATTGTATGCCTGTAACAGAAAAGAAATTGAGTATTCTTTTGCACATGGCATGGCAACTAATAACATTCATTTTTTTTCTGGTAAAACTGATGCCTCGAAAGAAGAAATTGAAAATTGTATTCAACAAAATGCAGAGTGCAATAATATGGTATTAGGAATTGATGAATATCTTTCAGAGGACAGAAGAAGTGATGAAGTAGAGTTTATCGCTTTTAAAAAGTATTATCAGAGAATATATAAAAAGGCAGGAAATGAATATAAAAAGTGGCTGCAACAAATTGATGAAGGTGTAAAAGCAGGAAGAAAAGAAGAAAATACATTATATATTTTTGGTCATTCGTTGGATGTTACAGATGGTGATGTATTAAGAGAATTTATTAACCATGAAAATTTGAAAACTGTAATTTTCTATAGAAATAAGGAGCAATTAGGGCAGCAAATTGCTAATTTGGTTAAGATATTAAAAAGTGATACTGTGATTAAAAAAGTATATGGAAATAATCCTACTATTATATTTCAACAGCAAAGTAAAAGAGAAAAAATAGAGGGAAGTGCATTTGAAATTACGTCGGATACAATGCAATTGGAAAACATTTATAGATTAAGTCACTTTGAAGCAAGAAGTTTGATTGAAAAGATAAAATCTAAAATTGACCAAGAAGATTTAACATATTTTTATTCCCAAAAGGCAGTTATAACACTATTTGATGTAATGCAAAAAAATGGATTAGCTGTTATGTATATAACAAAGCTATTAGAGATAGCTCGAAAACTGATGAGATGCGATGGTTTACAAGAACCTGAACAGTTTGATGAAGAATACTGGGCTTATCAGGATTATGACAATTCTTTTTCATGCGACCCACTTACAATAAAATTTGTTAATACAATAAATTTGTATAATAGGAAAAATTTTGTTGCAAGTGAAATGGCAATGCAAAGCTATGATGAACAATTGCTTGAATATGAAAAGTTAATTAAGAGTAAAGAGAAAATAGATAAAGAAAGTTATAGTGCCATTATTAACAGTATCTTTTATATGTTTATTGATAAATATGGAGATATTGAAAAATTGTGGAATATACTTTTGAGAATATCAAGAGGACCAGGAGAAGAAGTTGCAAAAGATGTGTTGAAAGAGCTTATAGAAAACTCAGATGATGAATTGGATATTATAAGATATAATCATTTATTGCAAGAAATCCAGATGAATGAGTATTTTGATATACAAGCAGAAGAATTTGAAAAAAATTATGAATATGAGCAGGATGAATAGAAGAGAAGTATGAAGTAGCGAGTGGAGATGCTGATAAAAAGACGACATATTTAATTCATAAAATGTCGATAATAATGAATTTTTAAGTGACGATGCATGACTAATTTATATTAGAAATGAGATGATAAATGGTTGCTTAAAAATATGTCATGTAGATTATGTTGTTTATTTGTAAAGTTTATTTTGGGTTAGCTAAAAATTGCAAAGGAGGAGATATTTATGGATATTGATTATTTCTTAAGAACTAAATATGAAGAAAATCAAGTGGAAGGTGTATTAAGAACAGAGGAACTATATAAAAATATAAGCAACACGTATTTAAAACATCTCTTTGCGGTTATGCATCAAAGTATTAATGGCTTGCTTAGTTTTATGCAATCCAAAAAGAATAGTAATGGACATTATAATGCTACTGAAAGCAGAGAACTGTTAAGAATGATTAAATTGTATGAAGATATGGAATATGTACTTAAGTCTACGCCTTTAGCTTTCAAATTAGAAGAAAAGTATGATAATATGTTGAAATTTTGCAATGGTTTTTTGCAAGAAAGTGGTGGAAGTGAAATACCTGATGATTTGCCGAAATTTAATATAATAGAGTATGACCCTATTTTTTATATGTCAGAAATAATAACTGTTCCTTCAATAAATAATGACAATAATTTTGAACTTAAAATGATAGGCGAAGGTTCCTATGCAAAAGTTTTTAGATATAGAGATGAATTTTATAATAAATATTTCGTTTTAAAAAGGGCAAAAAATGACCTTAATGATAAAGAATTGGAGAGATTTAAAAGGGAATTTGATGTCATGAATGAATTGAAATCGCCATATGTATTGGAGGTTCATAGATATGATGAAGAAAAAAATGAATATTATATGGAATATGCGGATGAGACACTAAAAAAATTCATAGAAAGAAATAACAGTACCTTAACAATAAAAAGACGACGAGGAATTGCGATGCAGATTTTCAAAGGATTCTCTTATATTCATTCAAAAGGGTATCTACATAGAGATATTAGTTTTACAAATGTGCTGTTACAACACTACGAAAATGATTTGACGATAGTAAAAATTTCTGATTTTGGTTTAGTTAAGATGAAACAAAGTGATTTGACAAGTTTCGGTAGTGAAATAAAGGGTTCACTAAATGACAGTAACCTTCAAATTGTAGGGTTTGGAAACTACAATATGGAGTATGAAACTTTTGCGCTTACAAGACTTATCTATTATGTGATGACAGGAAGATATAATTTGGAAAATATTAAAAATCAAAAAGTAAAGGATTTTGTACTGAAAGGTATATCATCCAATTTAGATGAAAGATATCATAGTGTTGCAGAGATGCAGCAGGCATTTGAGGTTGCTTTCCCTATTTCTGGATATTAGAATATTTTTAATCAGATATAGATTAAGTGATAAATAGATGTTGCTGATTTATATAGATATATTATTGCATGCGACTAAATGGAGGTACTTATGATAGATTATTTGTGTTATGTGAAGAAACAATATTCGAAAGAAAAAGAGTATGAGAAGTTTTTGGTAGGCTTAACAATACTTATGTTAATCGGTTATCTGATTACGGGTGATAATTTAAATCTGTTATTTATTTTCGGCGGCTTGTCTATTATGTATATATTTGGAATTCCATTTATAACTTATAGAAGAGAGCGAAAACAGGGAATAGTTGAAAAGAAAAAGGAATATATAAAGAAAGAATTTTTAGCAGAAGAATTTGAATGTATTGATAAAGTCTTGAACCAAGTAGAGAAGTATGATAATGCAAATAAGGTAGGAGCTCTTATTGAAACAGGGAAAAAGATTACTGAAAATGAATTGAAAGAAAATTTGGAAAAACATGAAGCACAATTTGAAAATGCAATGAAGGTAATAGACAATTTTTATTTTAAGAACAGTTTTAATAAAAATGATGGATTTTTGTATCATAATTTGAAAAAAGCTGATTTTATAAAAAGAAAGGCATATATAGAAAAAAGAATTGATGCCATAAATAATCCAGCAATTAATAGTGCTAGAATAATTGGAAAAGAGTGGATGCAACTTATTATATCTGTATTTGGGGGTTATATATTAGGAAAAATCGATACAACTTTAGCAAATGGACAGTTTTTTTCGACAATAGAACTTATTTTTATGACTTTAATATGTATTGTATTTATGATTATGAGTAATGTTTTTTCGAAACAAAGCTTGAAAAATGAAGCTATATCATATTACAGTATAGTAGATATTTTAGTATATGAAAGAAATATTTTGAACGAGCTGATAATGTCTTGGAATATTTGCTGACAACATGAAAAAGCAGCGTTATAATACCCTTACAAGGTCAAATTCTCCATATCCCAAAGCAACGCCCTTTATCCTCAAGGGGCAAAAATCTTTAGCCTAGGGAATGAATAAAATAACGAGAAAATAAAGACCTTGTAGAGCGGAAAAACCGTTCTATGAGGTCTTTTTCTTTTACTTAAAACCATGGAGAAAGCCTTGAAAATAGAGGAATATCGAGAGATAAGAGAGAAGAAAGAGAGAGCAAGCCAAGACCTTGAAGGAAGTCCTAAGATGCCTTGAAAGAGAAAATAGGTGAGGATAAAGGATTTTGCCTTTTGAGGATAAAGAGGGTTGCCTGAATATAAAACAGAGCTTCATAAATGGCGTAAATAAGCCATTTATGGGGCTTTTTCTTATGGGCTTTAGCCTGTTGAGTGCATCGGAGTTTCTCCCAACGGAGAAATGGAGATGTGCGAAACAATAAACCACCTGCTATTGTGATATGATACCTCTAAAGTAGACAGATTAAATATAAAAATCTGTTACTTTGGAGGTATTTTTCATGTCCAGAAAAGCAAAGTTTACACCGGAAGAAAAAGAACAGGCTGTTATAGATTATCTTGAAGGAAATAAATCTAGAATACAGATATGTGGAGAACTATGTATTTCTTCAAGAACCATTCAGGACTGGGCCTTGATTTATAGCAAACATGGACTTGCCGGTTTTTCAAAAAAATGCGAAATGGGTCTTATTCGAAAGAATTTAAAATGAAAGTGGTTGAGGAATATGTAAGAGGTGACGGCTCTTCCATTGATTTAGGAATAAAATATGATATCTCTTCCGGTCTTTTAAGAAAGTGGATTAGAATGTATAATGCCAATAGAGAGCTTAAGGATTACAATCCGAAACAGGAGGTCTATATGGCAGAAGCACGAAGAAAAACAACATTGGAAGAGCGGAAAGAAATCGTTGATTACTGTATCAATCATAATCGTAACTATAAAAACACTGCTGCAAAATTTGACGTTTCTTATAGCCAGGTTTATTCCTGGGTAAAAAAATATGACACCGATGGTGCAGATGGATTAACGGATCGGAGAGGATGTCACAAAACAGATGCCGAAGTGGATGAACTAGAACGATTAAAGCGTGAAAATCTGCGTTTGAAGCGTCAGTTGGAAGAAAAGGATATGGTAGTTGAACTGTTAAAAAAAGTGAAAGAATTCGAAGGGATGTGAAGCTTGGAAAGTTACGCCATGAATCAAAATATTTAGCAATCCGATATTTTTATACAAAGAAAAACTGGAGTATAGAATGGATGTGCAGACAGCTTGAGATATCAAGGGCTGCTTATTATGAATGGTTACATCGTGAAATACCGTATGAGGAACTTGAAAATATCAGACTTGCGGAACTTGTCAAAGAATACGATGAACGTTTTTGCCATATCTTAGGATACCGTCGAATGACATCCTGGATCAACCATTTCAATCATACATCGTACAGTAAAAACAGAGTCCACAGAATTATGAAAAAGCTGGGAATCCATTCTGTAATCCGTAAAAAGAAGAAAAAATATATTTATGCCAAGCCTGATGAAACGGCAGAAAATATACTTCAAAGAGATTTCTATGCTACTGTTCCCAATCAAAAATGGACTACAGATGTAACGGAATTCAAAGTACCTGGAGAGAAAAAGAAACTGTATTTAAGTGCCATTATAGATTTATATGACAGATATCCTGTAGCATATGTTGTAAGTGCAAGAAACGACAACAGATTAATATTTAAGACATTTGATAAAGCAATCGCAGCAAATCCGGATGCCAAACCGATTTTTCATTCGGACTGGGGATTTCAGTATACCAGCAAGACATTCAGGAAAAAACTTGAAAACCAGGAAATGGAGCAATCTATGTCCAGAGTTGGACATTGTATCGACAATGGACCGATAGAGGGTTTCTGGGGAATTATAAAATCTGAAATGTATCAGATGTACGAAATCATTGATGAGGTTTCACTAAGATATGCAATCAAAGATTATTTGCGTTTTTACAGTGAAGAACGTCCACAGGACAGATATGGCTGTAAAACCCCATCAGAAGTGCGCCAGGAAGCATTGTCATCTGATGTACCCACAGAATACCCGATTCCTGAAAACAAACGAATAAGCAAATGTAAAGAGAAATGGTGTGCATAGAAAAATGCCTGCACTTCAAAAGGAAATGCAGGCATCATCCACATCCAATTTTAGATATTTTACCTGTCTACTTGACAAGGGGCATATCATTGACGGGTGGTAATGATTATGAAAGATATTCGTAGAATAAGAGCGGACGGGAGTGTAAAAATATGATAAAATTAAAAAGGATATATTTTGGACTTGCTTGAAAATATATCTTGTAAATACAAAAAAGATTAAAGGGGAAGATATATGAATTGTTCAAATATAGGAGTTTTAGATGAATTACAAAAATTGGAAAACATGTGCGGGGAGTATAGTGGGGAATTAAAATTTTTAAGCAAAAAGATTAGAAGAGATATTTGGATTAGCGGTAAAAATGACTATATTCTTTCAAAGATGCTTAAGACCTTCAATTTAGTATTTGAATGTATGTACAATATCACAGGAGAATTTAGCTTAGGAACCATTATAGAATATGTGCTGTGCTTATCTAAATATGGTATTTTTATTAATTTGGCTTTAAATGCCACATATTATCAGAAATTAATAGATGATATACAGATGGAAAGTGCCAGACTAATTATTGAAGAGCAGTGGAAAGACATATATGCTTCAAAGGATGGGATGAAAACATTTATTGAAATATTTGATGATATATTTACTAAATGCATTAATTTATATAAAGACAAGTTCTTTCATGAATTGAAAAGCACAGATGTACTATGCAGAGCTGTAAGAGATTGGAACCATGATACGGATAGGTTTATTCCATGGTCTAACAAGACTAATAACAGATGGAATCCGCCTGGAAAAACATATCTCTATTTATCTTTTTCAGAAAAAGAGAGTGTTTATTCCGATAAGTTATCCTTAAATGAATATGTATGCTTACAAGAAATAAGAGCTGAAAAAGGGAAAAAATTTTCGCTTTGTAAATTTGAACCTATAACAAAAGGGAATATTTTGGATTTATCGTATAATGATGTTTCATTTGGACAGTTGAAAGGTATTGTTTCAGATTATCAACAAGAGATGACTCAAAAGATGATAGACGAAATGATGTCGAACCCAAATTTGATAGAAAAATATGCAGGAAACAAGCGAAACCTCAAACGAGACATTAAGAAAAAGCAAAAGAAGAATCCGGTAGATGAGAGCATTATTCAGGAATCCTATGCAAAGCAATATTTAAAAATGGTTTGTAATTGTATATATAAAAAGGTTGATGAAAGTAGTGAAGATAAAAAGGAAAAGGCATATAAATCTTTTCACATTTTATCAGAATATTTGGAAAACAAAGGTGTAACAGGAATTATTTATCCTTGCACGAGAGACAATACGATTTCTGGTAAAAATCTGGTGTTATTCAGAAAAGAAGATGCTGTGCCAGTTGAAAATTCAATAAGGGAAATTATTTATTAGCATTATCAAGTAAAGGAGTGAGGTTAAAATTGGATAGTAATGATTATGAAGAGAAACTGCGTGAAATTAGGGCTGCATTAAATAGGATTCCTAAATATATGGAGAATCCTGAATTTAAAAAAGCAATAGAAAATACGCAAAGAGTGGTAGCTGTATTGGGAAATATGGTCGTGGCAATTTCTCAAAGTGAAGCGGTTAAAGCATTTGGTAGATTAGCTGAGCAACTAAGTAATATTAAATTACCACAGCTTTCAGAAGAGGCAAAAGAAGGGCTGGAAAATTATCATTATTTGAATAAGTTGGAAAGTTTACAATGGCCACTATATTTTTGGGTCAGCAAAGACCTTATGAAAGAATTAGCTCCATATACAAGTATATCAGAAGAAAATGAAGACGAAATAAGTACGATTGTTTGCAAATTTTGTACTGCTGAATTTATAGATGGACTGCTTGTGGATTGGAATAATTCCACTGTAATGGATAGGAAAAGGATTCCTATATTGCAAGAGGCTATTAGTTTATATAATAGTGAATTATATTATGGCTGTGTGTCAATTTTAGCTTGCCAGCTTAATGGAATTATCACAGACATATATAATATGCAAAGAGCATATGGGAAAGAGTTTGATTTAGAAGATGTGAAAAGGGCATATCAGAGTTTTAATCCACAAAAGAAAGTTCCGGCAAGAATTAAGAAGGATAGTGAAAAGACACAATTATTGTGGTTTATATCAGATGCTGAAGAAGGACTTATGTATTGGATTAAATCAATAGAATACATATATAACATTATTTTAACCTCTGAGGACAGTATGAATCAAAGTAGTCATCCATGTAGAAATAAGATTTGTCATGGAATACAATTAAACTTTGGAACAAGAGAGCATGCATTAAAAAGTATACTTACTATAGATATGATGATTCGATTAGGAGAAAACCTCAAGCACATTAATGAGAATAACGCAGAAAACTAAGGTACACTAAAAGAGTAGGGGAATTATAAGGTGTAAGTTTGTGCGAAATGCAAGAATCATAAAAACTAAGGACAAAAGTAAATGACTATTGTATAATAATCCTTATAAAAATTCAGGAGAGGAATGATGTAAATGGATATAGATAAAATTTTTAGTGCAATTTGGGAAGGAAAAGAATGGATTTTTAGTGGAATTGGTGTAGTGGCATTAGGCTTTATTGGAAAATGCATAATAGGAAAAAAGTCTGGTGAGAATTCAGATACATATACAGTAAAATCTAAAATGCACGATAATAACAATGTTTTAGGTGGAAACAATATTACAGGTAAGAAAAATCAAATTATTCAGAATGATAATAGTAATGCGATTTCTGTAAAAGGAAATGGTAATGTAGCTGGGAATGGAAATAATATTACAAATAATTTTATTTATCCTAACAATGACAATAATTTGAAAGAAAATGCTGATTCATGGTTTTCTGAAAGGTTTAATGTACTACTTTCGCTTTTAAATGATGCAAGGGGGTTTTTTGAAAAAGAATATACAGTTGAATATGTAAGTTCTCTTATTGGATTAAAAAATGTAGATGAATTAAAAGTTTATTTAAATCAAGGGAAAGAGCCAGAGGATGAATTTAAGAAGAAATTTGTTGATGTATTTGGCGTAAATGAAGAGTGGATGGTACATGGCAGGGGTGAATTTCCATTTGCATCAAATATTAAATTTTCATATGATAACCCAATGGATATATTGAGAAGAGAGGATTTGAAAGTCATCAATAAATTTATTGTTGTTATTGGAGATGTAGAAGGAAGAAGACACGCATGTATTATAAGAAAAAGAGATGAATTATGCTATGAATTATATCCCAAGTATTTTGTTTTAAATTCACATGTTGGCGGAGCAGGAACAAGACAATTGGTTGGTTTGTATAGATTTTTACGAGAAGCAGATAGAATAAAAAAACTTGCTGGTGTTGTGTATGATGCAAGCGAAGAACAGATGGAAAAATTAATGAAGGGTGAGTTTCAGCCAAAGAAAGTGGAACAATTTAAAGTGGCAAGTAATTTTTTCGATAGTTTTATGTGTATAAGTGAAAAGGAAATAGAGAGAAATAAGAGTTTTGGGGATGAGGAATTTATTTTAGTACAACAAATAATTGCTGCCAATATTAAGGATTGCGATAGAATTAATCAGGAGTATGATTTAAAGCTTATTAAGAAAAATCTTGGAGAAGATTTTCAAGACAAAGAGGAAGAAAGTAATGATATAGATTTGTTTGATTCTTCAACTCCGTTGTGAATAGTTGCCATAATACTTTTCTGTAGTAGAATACCTGCTGATTTTTATCTGATAACAACTCTGTAATAGTGTCATAAAAAGGTGTAATACAATCATCACAGTTCCTTGTTTTTGGTTTTGTATATCCGTTTATATATTTATCAACAGTTCGTCTATCTACCTCCAATTCTCTAGCTATTTGACTTTTATTAATCCTCAATGTGCCATCCTCCAAAAATGGTTTTAATTTGTATAGGTCATTGACATTTTCTATTATTATATTTGTTATGATTTGATTTTTTAATATCATTATGAGTTCCTCCTTGTAACTCACATATCATAACATTTGTACATTCTTATTTAATACTTATTGTACATATTTAAGTATAACTTTATAAATACTTTATTTGAATTTATAATGCATATAATATGAGCTTTAATACATTCTAATCGCACAACATGAAGTATAAACTCATGCTAGGTGATTAAAAATGAGAAAAAAGAAAGATACACACAGCTTTGATTTTCGTCCTTTAGGACTGGCAATCAGAGAAGCCAGAGAGAAAGCAGGGCTTTCCAGAAATGATTTAGGCGATAAAGTCTTTTACGGAGAACGTCATATCGCAGATATTGAAAATATCGGAAAACACCCTAGCTTTCAGTTATTCCATGATTTAGTTACCATGTTCAATATATCTGTTGACGAGTATTTCTATCCAGCGAAGAATGTTGAAAAAAATACAGCCCGCCGTCAGATAGATTCGTCACTTGATTTATTGAGTGATAACGAATTAAAAATCATTCAAGGTACGATTGACGGTATCTTGAACAGCAGAGAGAATAAGAAGTGATTTGCTTCTTGTTTTCTCTGTTTTCCTATACAGATTCTTCAACATTTATTTGTTGATCTGCTCCGCAGGCAACAAATAAGAGCCGACTATCCTTATTTCTTTATCGTAAATTTACTTGTTACACAGTAATGAAAAAAGCCAATAGTTTGTAACTGGACTTTACAAACTATTGACTTTACATTTTGATGTCCACTCTTCAATGAATTATCATACGAATATATCTTCAATACTTTATAATTCAAGAGTAATAATAAGGCTATTGGCATGTACTTTTGCAACAATATTTCCGCCAAGAATGGCAACAAGTGTTTTTACTACCGCAAGTCCCAATCCTGTACTTCCATTATGTCTTGATTTATCGCCTGTATAAAAACGGTCAAAAAGTCGATTGCAATCAATTTCTGAACTGTCACTCATTGGATTTTCAATGGTAAATATAATATTATTATTTTCTTTCTCCATAAGTGTTATTTTTATCGTTCCAACAGAATACTTAATTGCATTTGTCAACAGATTTTGTAAAATTCGTTCTACCATATTTTTATCAGAATATACGTATATTGAATAATCTGGGAGATTTATTTCGGGTAAAATATTCTCCTTTTCTAATGCAACGGCATTTTCCGTAATTAAATTTATTAACATATTAGATATATTAAACTTTTCTTTTTCTGGAACTGTCTGCTGTTCTGCCAAAATAGAAAGGTCATAGAATGTTTCTACCAATTCTTTCATTTTTTCGGCTTTGCTAAAAATCACTTTTACACGCTGTGCTTGACTGGATTCCAAATTTTCTTTTTGCAATAATTGTAAATGACCAAGAATGACTGTAAGAGGTGTACGTAAATCATGTGATATATTGGCAACAGATTCTTTTAAATACTCTTCATTGCGTAATACGCCTGCGACAGCCTGTCGTTGTCTGATATTATATTGATTCAATATACCAGCCAGTCTTTCTAAATCTTTATCAATCAACGAAATGTCTAACATCTGCTGTGAATTTCCAGAATTCAATTCATTAACTTGATCCGCAAGATTACGGATTTGTTTTTTTAATTGAATATATCGAAATAGCAGTATTACTAAAAATATTGTTATGATAATTAAAATCCATTCTATGTTAGACATTTTCTCCACCTATTTAAAATCACATTTACAAAATTTTATCCACGAAAGCAATACCAATATACCAGACCATATACATCCTACTAAAATAGCTATCGGTTGAAAAAAGGTTTTCATGCTGACAACGATTCTGATTTGATAAGTAGGTAAAAAACCGACTGGTAATCTCAACATCATTCCATAGCCAAGATATAAGCTAAGACCAAAAATAATAATTGCTGTAACCGAGGTTGCTTTTACAGCATCCTGTAAATAGCAACAAATAAGTATTGCAATTAGAAATATCGCACTATTAAGCAGACAAGAATAAATGATTGCTTTTATAATATTGTAAAAAAACATTCCCACGTCTGCAACACCAAAGCGTCCAAATTCCCTTATGCACCCTGAAACTGGATAGACAAGAGCCATAAGATTAAAAGCAATTAAATACGATATTATTTTACTTGTAAAAATTTGTTTTCTGGAATGTCCAGCACTGACCTCTAAGTTTATTGTTCTCTTAGAAAATTCCTGTCCTAAAATCAATGCAAGTATAGCCGACATGATGATAAGAAGAAACGTAGAATCATACACCATTCCATTAAAAATATCAGCAAGAGAAGAAGCAATTTCTTCTGTCGGTCCCATGACCTCTGTAACATAAGTATCTGCTGTAAAAAATCCTAAAATAAATATTCCAATCATACCACACCAGTAAATAGAATTATGTAACAACTGATATTTTTCCAGTTTTAATAATTTATCCATAAAAAACACCTCCGGTTATTTCAAGTCTGTATGTAAAAAAGCACTACCTGCAATGAAATATAAAATAAAATTCCATAAAAAATCTACAAACAAGCAAAAGTTTGTCGAATAGACCTTTTGCAATGAAATTAACCTAAGTTGTCCCATTGGTATTATTCTGCTGATTATTTGTGCAGATTCACTGTTCAGCAAAAAAATCATAACAAAAAATAAAACCATTGAAACTGTCAGTGTTTTCCCCATATCACGAAAAATAAAAGCAAAAAACATCGGTAATGCACACAGTGTTATCATGGCAAACAGAGTTAGTAAAACCATAGTATATGTGCTATCATTCCAAAAAAGTTTTTCTCCAATATAAAATTGACTAATAATTCCATGTACAAATAATGGAAATACCAGAATGACAATACAACCTATTTGAGATACAATTAACTTTACTCTAAATATAGAACTTCTTTTATGTCCGGCAGTAATATAAGTATTTAAAGTTCTTCCACTAAAATCACTTCCAATGAACAATGCTATAAACACTATACTCAAAAAATAGAGTAACGGAATATTGTATAATGATGCCATAATTAAGTTTGAAGAGCGTTCTTTACTATCTAACAGCAATATGCTACTCAAAAGGAGATTGAATATTCCAATTCCCCAAAAATACCAACTGTGAAACAACTTATATAACTCAGTTTTTAGGAGATTTGACATCTTTTGTTCCTCCTATTTTGCTCAAAAAATAGTCCTCCAAAGTATCGCCAGATACAGAAAGTCCTGTTACAAGAATGTGCGATTCTGCCAAAGCAGACGCAACTGTCTCTAAATCATTCAAATAATCATACAAACGAATTATGCCATCTGGCATTAGTTTAAAGTTATCTGTATGAAGATTCTCTTCCAAAACCAGAACCGTTTTCTGAACATCTGTTGTTTTAATTGCTATATGTCGTTTACACCGTTCATTTAATTCATAATCGGAAATCTCTTCTATAATTTTTCCATGGTCAATCAGAATAAATTCTGATGCTGTTTGATACAATTCTTCTAAGATATGGCTTGAAACCAAAATGGTCATACCATATTCTTTATTCAAAATTTTTAATAAATTTCTGATTTCTACAATTCCAGCAGGGTCAAGACCATTGATAGGCTCGTCTAAAATCAATAGTTCTGGTGTATTTAAAAGTGCAACCGCTATCCCCAATCGTTGACGCATACCTAATGAAAAATTGCGGACACTCTTTTTACCTGTATCTTGCAATCCAACCATATCTAATGTCCTTTTAATAACTGATTTATCTGGTATGCCTCGTTGAATACGCTGTACTTCCATATTTTGATAGGCAGTCATTGACGGGAATAGAGCAGGCGTTTCAATCATACTTCCAATTCGTTTACGCTGTTTCTGCAATTCTTCTGTTCCAGAATTTCCCCATAAAGAAAGTGTACCACTTGTTGGAAACGCAAGCCCTGTGACTAATCTTAAAAAAGTAGTCTTACCTGCTCCGTTTTGACCAATAAATCCATAAATTTTTCCTTTTTTTATTTGTAAATTTATGTGGTCTAATGCTAATGTTTGTTTATATTCTTTGGTTAAAGACTTTGCTTCTAAAATAATTGAACTCATATCCCAAACCTCCTTTACTTAAACCAGTATAACGGGCAATTTTAAAGAATTTCTTAAATCGTAATGAGAAAAGTTAAAAAAATAATAAAGCTAAGGAACGTTTAATCCTTAGCTTTATGTAGGCGGTAGCCAATGCCCCAAACAGTATCAATAAATTCTGTATCAGAGCATATCGCTTTTAATTTATTGCGTAAATTACTGATATGAACATTAAGTGTATTATCTTCAGCAATATATTCTGTATCCCAAACACTTTGAAAAAGATTCGATTTTGAAAATACTTTATCTGGATATTTCATCAACAATTCTAAAATGCCAAATTCTTTAGCGGTTAAGGATAATTCTATTCCATTCAAAAATGCTGTATTTTTCTCTAGGTCTAAAGTCAGATTGTTATGTTGCAAACATTCTGTCTGGCTATTTTGAAATTGTACTCTTCGCAGATTACTTTCAATTCTGGCAAGCACTTCTTCCATATCAAAAGGTTTTGTGATATAATCGTCTGCTCCCAGACGAAGCAAGTCGATTTTATTTTGTGTAGTTTCTTTCGCTGAAATAATAATAACAGGTATCGTAAATTTCTTGCGTACATCAGATAAAATAATATCACCACTCCGATAAGGAAGCATAATATCAAGTATAATCAAATCAATTTTTTCTTTATTCAAAAAATCCAGAACATGAAGTCCATCATATTGGCAATGCACAGCATATCCTTTTTCTTTTAGAAAATCAGCCAATAACGCATTTATTTCTAAATCATCTTCAATAATCAATATTTTATTCATTAGCCTACCTCATTCCTGCAATGCTACTTTCCCATTATACATTTAAGGTTGTATTTCCTCAATACCATTGCAACCAATTATATGAGAGGGATTCTTATTTTGTCAATCTAATTGTAAGCAGAATAGTATAGATTGGATAAACAATTACCATACTATTCTGCTGTAACATTTATTCTACAATCTTCCAGTTATCGTCCTTATGAAGCACAAGCTCATACTGTGAGATTTGCGTCATTTTCGACTTGTTATCCAGATACTTTACGGACACGCTGACTTTGAGGTTGTCGCCGTCTTTGGTAAAGACAGGATTTACCAGTTGCCAACTATATTAAAAACAAAGGAGACTATCATAAATGAATGTTAATAGTTTGGCACATACAAAGTGGAATTGTAAGTATTATATTGTATTTGTGCCCAAATACAAGAAGTCATATCTATACAGCAGAGTAGTATGCATGGAAGAAAAACAGAGTATGGTGAAATAATATTTAAAAATATATTGTTGCCTATTGTTGACATGAATTGCCAATAATGGTATATTTACCAACAAAAAAAGGAGAACATACACATGAATCAGAACTTATATTCAAGACGTTATATGTACATGTATTACGGACGTACACAGCTATAAATATGCAAGGTTAGTGCATTAGTTTATGGCGTGTAGGTCTTTTAGTCTAGTGCATAAAACCAGAATATAAGAGATGATTTAACACATTTTATATCTTAGATTGGAAATATCGCACTGGACTTTGAGGGTTTAGTGCGATTTTTTTTATGCTACCAGGCATCTGGAAGGAGCTGCCGGTGGCAGGTTTTGTAGGTGAAAGAGCATTTGTAAAGAACTGTTGGAAATAGGTTTACAAGAAGGAGAGATAAAAAATGAATGATGTAATAGAATTGGAACTCATAACAAGTGGAGAAGCAGAAGGTTTGCGTAAATTGCAGGTAGAAGCATTTATAGCGTTATATGAAAAATATCGGGATGATATTACAAGCCCGGCAAAAGAAAGTCTTGAAAAAATAACACAGAAGATAATTGAAGACAATTCGGATTTCTATTTTATTTTGTTTAATGGTAAGAGAGTAGGTGGTGTAAGAGTTAAATGGCATAATGGGAGAAATGTAAAATGGATTTCCCCTATTTTTGTTATTCCGCAATTTCAAAATAAAGGAATAGCAAGTGCTGTAATAGAACGATTATTTGAAATGTATTCTTCTGATACAATAGAATGGCGGTTAGATACTATTAAGCAAGAAGAAAAAAATTGCTATTTATATGAAAAATGTGGATTTGTCAGAGTCGGCGATGAAACAGTTATAAACGAAAAAATGACTTTAGTTGAGTATACAAAAACTTGTAAAAAATCATGAGGCAGAGTGACCTAAGGAGCCAGAAAAATGATAACAGAGGCATTTGATAATTCAGAGGCAATAATTAGACCGAAGGATTTTTATGGGGAGAAAAGGCAGTTGTGTGATAAGTGTATTATTGTTTTTTCAGAGCAGATATTTGACTATATACTGAAAACATATGCACATGAGCAGGCTGGTACAATAAAGTGTTGCAATGGAATTACAAAGGTATATGTTTTTGAAATAGATAATATGAAAATTGCGGCATACTTAAGCCATATAGGTTCTTCAATGGCAGGGAGTGATGTGATAGATGCAAATTGGCTGACGGACGCAAGCAGGTTTATTATGTTTGGTTTAGCAGGTTCGCTGGATAGTGACAAGACAACAGGAAAGTTTGTTATTCCAATAGAAAGTTACCGGGAAGAAGGAATGAGTTATCACTATGCAGAACCATCAAATTATATGAAAATTAGAAATTATCAGATTGTGAAATTCATATTTGATAATTTAGGACTTCCTAATGTGGCAGGAAAAGTCTGGACAACGGATGCAATATATCGGGAAACGAAAGCGAAGCTTGATGCAAGGAAAAAGGAAGGATGTATTGCCGTGGAGATGGAACTGGCTGGAGTTCAGGCAGTCTGTGATTTTTATGGTTGGGATTTATATAATTTTCTGGTTATAGGCGATGTGCTGGACCAGACAATTTATGATGCAACTGGGCTGGCGGCAGCAAATCATGACGTGGACAAATTATATATCGCAATTGAACTTGCCAAGAGAATTTGACACGTTGATATTTATTGATGAATCCAGTAGTAAAATATTATTTATAGATAGAAAAATCAGACAATTTGTCAATAAAAGGGTTGCAATTTGTAAAAAATAGTCGCATAATATCTATATCATATTTGGGAGAGTGAGTTATGAGAAATGAGCGCAGATATTATAATAAGAAAAAAATTAGAAGTTCACAAAAGAGACAATGCTTAGGGTGTTGGTTTTTTTGTGGGCTTTTTTTATTTAAAATTTCAATATTATAAAGTAAATTAGTTGGAAGGGATTAGGAGTTGAGGATGTTGATATTAAGATAATTATATGAAGCAAAAATAATTTTGAAAACAGTAAATTGAGTGTTTTTAAAGTTAAAGGAGGCTATATATGAAAAAGACAAACGTAAATGAGAAAAGAATTTTAGACATATAAGAAATTTAATGAAAAACTTGCAGGGAAAATAGAGGTTTGGACTGTTGAAATGTCGAACTATACATGAAAATTAGTCTATCGGAAGGAGAACGATATGGACGATGTAAAAAATATTTTTGTTTCACATTATCATGTAGATGCGGAAAGAATAGAGAATTTAAAATTATTGTTGGGTAAACATGGAATGACAATGAAAGATAGTTCTATTTATGAGAGTAAAAATCCAAATAATGCTCATAATGAAGAATATATAAAATCCATTATTCGACCTAGAATTGATTGGGCTGGGACTACGGTGGTATTAATAGGTAGGGATACCAGTAAAAGTGAATATGTAAACTGGGAAATTGAACATGCAGCTAGAAAAGGAAAACGAATTGTGGGTGTTTATTTGCCTGGTGAAAGCGATAGTGAGCTTCCGGAAGCATTGAATAAATATGGAAATTCACTTCAAAAATGGAATGGAGAAAGTATTATTTCTGGAATTAATGGAGATAATACATGGAATGGACCTGGTAGGAATTGGGGAACGGAAAGAGTGACTTGCTAAAAGGGGGAGGTATGCATAAATGTATTTATATTCATATGTAATCACCAGGGATTATGGATTTGCGCCAAATCCATTTTGGAATATTTGTTCATTGGCAACATGTAAACCACAAATTAGAGAGAGGGCATTAAAAGGAGACTGGGTTGCCGGTTTTGGAGGTGCAAATACAGCAATTGTGCATAAAATGGTCTTTTTAATGCAAGTTGACGAAATTTGTACATTTGATGAGTATTGGGTAGATCCTAGATATTTTGTGAAAAGACCTCGTTTTGATGGAAATTATCAGCAATGCTATGGTGATAATATTTATCATCATATTGATGGCGAATGGATGCAAGAAAATTCACATCATAGCTATGCTGATGGAATAAATAAAAATAATCTTATTCATGATACAAGGATAGATCGGGTATTGATATCTTTTCATTATTGGTATTTTGGGGAAAATGCTATAGAACTTCCAAAAGAATTCAAAGAGGTAATTGCTACTGGAAGGGGATATAAAAAACTACAAAATAATATTTGTGCAGATGTTACTAATTGGGTTGGAAACTATTATGAGATGGGACAGAACGGACTACCTTACAAGTGGAAGAAATTTGGACAATTTGTTAGGTTTGAAGGCGAAAAGAAATGATTATAAATATAAAAAGAGAAGAATTAAAAAAAACTAAAGTATATGATACATATTGGCAATTTGCATGTGAGCGCCAGAATATTTTTATGCGTAAATTGATGGGGAAAAAAGATAATCTTACGGAAGATATTATTTTAAGAGAATATAAGTTTACCAATACTTATAGGGCCAGTGATAGAGTAAGCCAATATCTGATAAAAAATGTTATTTATCAAGGCGGATATACAGAAGAAGATACCATATTTCGGGTTTTACTTTTTAAAACATTTAACAAAATAGAAACATGGGAAAAGTTAGAAAATATTTTGGGGAGACTTAATTACAAAAACTTTGATGTAGATCGGTATGGTAAAGCCTTGAATGTTTTTTTTGAACAGGGGGAAAAATTATATTCAGCTGCATATATAATGGCATCAGGAAAGTCAGCGTTTGGGCATGAACGTAAGTTTATGAATCATTTAATGTTAATAGATTATATGATGAAAGATCATATCACCCCCAAAATTATGCATTGCCAAAATTTGGAAGAACTTTATAATACGTTGCTGGCATATCCGACTATTGGAACTTTTTTGGCATATCAATATGCAGTTGATATTAATTATTCAGAACTGGTAAATTTTGATGAAATGGAATTTGTAGTTGCCGGACCTGGTGCTAAAGCTGGAATACGAAAATGTTTTAGTAATTCAGATGAGTATTCACAAGAGTATATTATTAGATATATGTGCGAACACCAAGAAGAAGAATTTGAACGTTTAGGTTTAAAATTTGCAACTCTCTGGGGACGGAAACTTCAGCTTATAGATTGTCAAAATATTTTTTGCGAAACTGATAAATATTCTCGGGTTAAGTATCCAGATATTATAGATTGTAATGGGCGAATGAGAATTAAACAAAGATATAGAATGAGAGAAGATAAAATAGCTTTTTTTTATCCTCCAAAATGGAAAATAAATGATAAAATAGAGGAATTTTATGGGAGTAAATGAGTGTGCTTTTGGCAGAACAGCAGATGAAGTGTATTGTGATATATATCAAAAACTTAAAACATTTGGTGAAAGTGTAATTGGACGTAATGGACAAACTAAGGAATTAACGCATGTATGTATGTCTATATCTGATCCAACACAACGTTGGGTGGAAAGACGAAAGCCGTCAATAAGTCCTGCGTTTGCTATTGCTGAATTAGTTATGATTATGAATGGAAGTGATGAGGCTGCACTACTAAATGCATGGAATCCGGCACTTCCAAAATATCAAGGGAGATATGAACGCTATCCAGGCGCATATGGTAAGCGACTGCGGTATTCTTTTGGATTCGACCAGATAAACAGAGCTTTTGAAGCTTTGAAAAATAATCCAGAGTCAAGACAGGTAGTAATGGAAATTTGGAAGCCAGATATAGATCTACCACAGAGTGCGGGAATACCAAATAATGATGATATACCATGCAATATTTGTTCATTATTAAAAATTAGAAATGGCAAATTGCTGTGGACTCAGATTATGCGAAGTAATGATATAGTGTTTGGATTACCATATAATTTCTTGCAATTTACTTTTTTACAGGAAATTATCGCTGGTTGGCTAAAGGTGGATGTTGGTGAATATATGCATATTAGTGATAGTTTACATATGTATGTTAATAATGAATGCAGTATTGATATTGAAAAAACAGCTCACGTCAATACAGAAAAAATAGGATTGGAAAAAATAGAGTCAGAAAAAGTATTTTTGGAATTGTTGGTTCGCATGAGAGAACTTTCTCAAAAAGAATGTACAAGTAATTATATTAAAAGTATTGTAAAAAACAAATATTTACCAGAGGCATATCAAAATATGTTGATACTTTTGTGCGAGTATATTGCATATCGTCATCATATGGATGAGGACGTAATTTGTTGTTGCGAGCAAAATATTTCTAATAAATTGTATCAATATATGATGAAAGAATGGATGTGCGGAAGAGTTAAACTATAATTTAGTATTATGCTGTTTGAAAAATTAGAAATAGATTTGTGTGGAAATATCTTCAATTTATATAAAATTTAAAATTATAAGGAGAAAACGGAAATGAATATATTTGATGTTGGGTTAGAAGGTTGGAATATCATTTATATTAAGGTGAATTGGCTTGCAGGAATCATTTTAGTAATTGCAGTTTTGATTGTTTCGTTTATGATTAGAAAATGTGCAAATATAGCAAAAAAGCATTCTATTACTATTGATGAGGTGAATTTAGGTATTGGAGATACTAGTGTGAAACTTGTGTATAATAAAAAGGACCAAGAAATCGCATACAAATTGTGGGTAGAATTAAGTACACGAAAAATAGGATTGCCATTTGATCAAGATAATGATGTTATAAGTGAGGTGTATAATTCGTGGTATGATTTTTTTGGAATTGCAAGAGAGCTGTTAAAAGAGATTCCAGTAAGTAGATTACCATATTCAAATGATTTGATTAAACTCACAGAGAAGGTGTTAAATACGGGACTACGTCCGCATTTAACAATGTGGCAAGCAAAATTTAGAAAATGGTATAGTGACAATATAAATAATAAAGAAAAAACACCGCAGCAGATACAGATGATGTATCCTGATTATGAAGAATTAAAAAAAGATTTAATTGAAACAAATACAAGAATGATTGAATACAAGAATCTTATGGAAAGAATGGCATTTGAGAAGTAGGGTGATTTTTTCCTATGTCTGGTGTTACAAAACATATATATGATAAAAGCTGATGCAGTAATTGGAGTGAATTTTTATTATGAAAATGTCTGGCAAGGGGGAGAAAAATGTCTTATCATGAAATTTTAAAAGAAAATGTTTTTATAAGGACAGCTATGTGGGAGGTATATGAGAAAAAATGTGTCTACTGTGGATGCGCTCTTATACCTAAAAATGCAGAGGTTGATCATATTCTACCGGATAACTTAAGCTTAGAGAAAGTTAAAAATTCAAATGATGAAGATTTAAAGAGGTATCTTAAAGAATTAGAAGATAAAAAATTTGTTAAAAATTCTATTGAGAATTATATGTTATGTTGCTCTAATTGTAATAAAAGAAAAACAAACATCCCATTTAAAACAAGTAATCTAAGATTTTTCCATGAGTTAGCTTCTCGTAAAGCGGAAAAAATATGGGAGAAATATGAAAAAAAGTTACAAATTAGTGGTGTAGAAAAGTCTGTTATTTTACAGCCAAGTAATATAGAACCGAATAAGTATAATGAAGAAGATCTAAAGATAGAATATGAGTGCTTTAATAATGGAGATAGAATGGTATTTCATTATGGCTTAGGAGAGGTTAGAATAGATGCCTATTTACCTATACGGTATAATGATAAAATGTGTTGTATGGTTTATTTTAGAAGCTTATACCAAACGGATATTGACATAGGATTTGATGAGAAAGATATTGTAGCTATATTATTTGAAGGATGCAGTTCGAGAAAAAATGCATATGAAAGAAGCTGGTGCAGAGTCAGGAAAACATTAGAGGATGAAAAATTTTATGTTATGAGTCTTCCAAATGTAATGATTAAAGCATCTACTGATATGGTTAAACAATTTGCCCAAATTATAGATAGATTATTTGATGACTATATTGTACAGAAGGAAATTATAAGAGCTGAATTGGGTGCTGAAAATTTCCAGGAATATAAAGAAAAGGGAGGTTATTATAAGATTTTAGAATTAGAATTGAATTTTTTTGCGGAGTTTTTAAAATTTATGAAAAAGCATCCATATGATGGTGAAGATAAGCCTTATAATATATTTCAGGTGTATTCTGATAATGATATGGTGGCACTACGCAGGAATGTCGATTCTAATGAGGATGCAGAAATATATGCATATTTGAAATTTATACCTAAAATGGAGGGATATATTGATGTGATTTGGCAACCGGGAATGTATAGACCTATAGGAGAAAGTGAACGGATGAAATATTTTGATAATAGAAAAAAGTGGACAGCACAATATGTACATGACTGGCTGGTTGGAGAGTTGTTTGCTGTTATACTTAGTGAAATGAAGCAGGAGAAAGTTTCTCTTTTGCAATTTATATTTAGCAACAGGTATGGGGTGAAATATACAGTTTCAGATGCAGTACGATGCGGGTGGATAAAATCATATTCAGAAGAAGGAATGGAAAAACAATTATAAACCATGAACACAATTTGCAGAGATATCTTCCGGGCCATTCATGAGAGAAAATGGCTCAGTATAGAGTACAGAAACGGAAAAGATGAAGTAACAAAATATTGGATTGGAATTATGGAGATAGACCCTATCCGGAAATCCATGCATGTAATGGGACTGCATTTGGGGCAGTATACCACAATGAGCCTTTACATTTATATTGAATCCATACTGTCATCGGCAGTAATAGAAGGCTCTTATTTTGAAACTAAGCAGGAGCTGATAGATGATATTACATATAATCAGGGAAAATACCGGAGAATCTTTGATAATATTGCAAATCTGAAGGTGCTGAATTATCTTGTTGACTGCAATAAAATGGATTCTGTACCTTACAAAACAGATTATGCACTCATTGAGCATCTGGATGGTGAATGGCAGGGGACTTATAAGCTCACACCGGAGCAGTTTAGGCAGATTGTATCAAAGTTTCAATATGGAGCAAAGGATGCCGCTTCCAAGAAGAAAATGAAGCAGCTGGCAATAAACGTATTAAGTATACATACGCCCAAAGGCGTATATGTGCTGGCATACCGAAAGCTGCGGCTGGATGTGCAGAAGAAGACCTTAAGGCAGGATGAAGAAATAACCGTCTGCATGGAGTTTTCGTTGGAGAAGAATAAGCCGGAAGCAAAATTCGGAATAAGGAAATTCCTAGATGCAGATGACTATGAACTTTTAAATGATTTTGAAAAGAATCAGGAGCTGATAAAAGATAAAATAACGAAGTCCAATCCCCAGATAAATGGTGTGGATGATATGCCATATGTAATTGCAGTCGGCAGGGATTTGCTGGTGGATCTTCATCAGGAGTATGAAGCAATTCATAAAATGTATGAAAAAGATGAAGTGACCATTCCGATAAAAGCATTTTTCGGAGAACTGTTAAAACAGGTAGACCGAAGGAAAAATTATCCGATAACACTTTTAGACCGGAAAATCAATCTGGACCAGTTACTGGCAATTCATAATGCCATGAAATATCCGCTGGCATATATCCAGGGACCGCCGGGAACCGGCAAAACAAATACCATCGTAAATACTATGGTGACTGCTTTCTTTAACGAGAAAACGGTCTTATTTGCGTCTTATAACAATCATCCCATTGATGGAGTGTGCGATAAATTAAAGTCCATTCCTTATCGGAATAAGGGGATGATACCATTTCCGATTATCCGCCTTGGAAATGATAAATGCGTGCTGCAGGCACTGGATGATATTCGGGATTTGTATAAGCGGACAAAGGATATTTCCATATTTGACAGTACCCTTGAGAAGAACAAGGACGATAAGACGAGAAGGACGGAGAAGCTGACCAAGCTTTTACAGAGGCATGAAGAGAGAATCGAATTAAAGGAGCGGGAAGAAGCGATTCTTAAAATGATAGAGACTAATCAGCATCTGACCTTTCAGACAGAATTGCAGGGTGTTCAGCTTCAGGAGGTACGGAAAAAATTAGCAGAAATTGGTGAGATTACAGATGAAGAAGCATTGAAACTTGTAGTGGAAGATGAGGAGCTGTTTAAGAAATATCTCTACTATACGTCTGCAAAATATATTCAGCGTCTGAAGGAACCGAAAAATCAGGATTTGATGGAGATTGTAAACTGTCCGGATGAGGAAAAGAAAGTCAAGCAGTTTAATACCTATATCCGTCAGGAAGAAAATTTGAAGAAGTTCCAGAGAATTTTCCCGTTTATTGCAACTACATCCATATCGGCACATAAGATTGGTGAGCCGGGAACTTATTTTGATATGGTCATCATGGATGAGGCAAGCCAGGGAAATATTGCCATGTCATTAGTGCCGATTATCCGGGGCAGAAGTCTTATGTTAGTAGGTGACCCGCAGCAGTTGAGCCCGGTAATTCTGCTGAATCCCATAGATAATGAGAAGCTTAAGCGGATTTATGGAGTGACAGATGAGTATGATTATATAAAGAATTCCATTTATAAGACCTATCTGGCATGTGATGCAGTCAGCGAGGAAATTCTGCTCAGCCACCATTACCGCTGCAATAAAAAAATTATTTCATTTAATAATAAAAAATATTATAACAACAAGCTGATTATCAACAGTCCGGATAAAGAAGCTAATCCGCTGATTTTTAAGAATATTCCAGCAAATACCACCAACTATAAGAATACAGCGCCGCAGGAAGTGGAAGAGATTATTTCGTTTATCAAAGAACATCCGGATAAGAGTATTGGTATCATTACTCCGTTTACCAATCAGAAAGAGCTGATTAACAAGGCGTTGAAAGACAATGGGATGGAAAATATTCCCTGCGGAACGGTTCATGCATTTCAGGGAGATGAAAAAGATGTTGTGCTTTTTTCGCTGGCAATCACCCAGCAGACTTATCAGGGAACTTATGACTGGCTGAAAAATAATAAAGAACTGATTAATGTGGCAACCTCCCGGGCAAAAGACCAGTTGGTAATATTGTCGGATATCAAGGAACTGAAGCGTCTGCATTCCGCTGGGGATGATGATATTTATGAACTGGTAGATTATGTCCAGACCAACGGTGAGGCGCAGGTGACAGCAAGAGAGACCTCTTCCAGGGCATTGGGAATCAAGCCGTACAGCACGCAGACAGAGGCTGCATTTTTAACCACATTAAATCATGCACTAGATAATGTGCTGAATACAAATAACCGCTGCGTTGTGCAGAGAGAAGTCAGCATTGCACACGTATTTCAGGAAAATGAATCCTATGACGACCTTTTTTATACCGGAAGATTTGACTTTGTGGTATATGAAAAAGGATACCGGGGACAGGACATGCCGATACTCGCCATTGAGTTAGACGGAAAAGAACATAAAGAAAATGCCATTGTACGGGCGAGAGACGAGAAGAAAAATGCAATTTGCCGGTCACATGGATTTGAGTTAATCCGGGTGGAAAATTCTTATGCTAGAAGGTATAATTACATTAAGAATATACTGATACAGTATTTTAAGAGTGTAAGGTAACGAAAAACCCCTTGACATCTTCCCCAAAACTAATTATATTTATAACAGTGTTATATAACACTGTTATAAATGAAACGGAGGCATCAGTGACGAAACCAATCGAAGGCGTATCGGAAAGAATACTTTCCTGCGCAACGGAAGAATTTTTAGAAAAGGGTTATTCCGATGCATCGCTTCGCACCATTGCGGCGAAAGCGGGAACAACTACAGGTTCTATTTATTCCAGATTTAAAGACAAAGAAGGGCTGTTTGCAGCAATTGTAGGACCGGTGGCAGAGTATATGATGAATCTTTTCGTGAAGACGCAGGAAGAATTTCATGCAGTAGAGCCGGAGCGGCAGCCGAAAGAAATGGATGACTATGTAATATCCGGAATGGATGAAATGCTGGATTACATCTATGATAATTTTACCACATTTCAGCTGTTATTAGAGGCGTCCTATGGAACGAAGTTCCAGAATTTTGTAGAACAGTTGGCAGAAGTAGAGGCAGAATATACCTACAAGTTCATGGAGGTTATTCATTTTCAGAATGAAGAGGAAAATGAAGTGACGGGAGAATTCATCCATATCATGACAAGGGCATTATTTGACAGCATGTTTGAAGTTGTGCGTCACAAGATGGAGAAAGAAACTGCACGGAAATACGTTCATATGCTGGAAAAATTCAACTATGCAGGCTGGAATACCATTTTAAAATTCGAAGTGTAAAAGATAGTAAGACTGCTTATCTTGTAACAGCAGGAAGCAGTCTTTTCTTAAAAGCATGGGTTAGCTAAATCTAATTTATGTTAGATAGCACTATGCAATGGAAATATCAAAAAGGTGCATTCCAGAATCCAAGAAGTCAGTTCTTCTGCCTGAATACCAACAGTGAGGTGGCACTTGGCTGTGAAAATATGTGACAGCAGCACACCGGGAGCGGTTTTTAAAACAGTTTTCGTTTCAATAAGTAGAAAGAATCAATTATTTTTAAAGGAGGAGAAGAAAAAGTGAAAAAGGAAAGTTCCTTATCAAAGCTTTTTGTCTATGCTGGTAAATTCCGCTATCTGACCATAGCATCCTGGATTTTATCGGTAATCAGCGCATGGCTGGCTTTGGTACCATTTTATTACATCTGGAGAATTATGAAAGAAGTGCTTTCTGTGGCACCGGATTTTGGCAAAGCAGCTCATTTAAAAGAATATGGCTGGGCAGCCGTTGGATTTGCCATTTTATCCATGCTGGTTTATGTGTGCGCGCTGATGTGTTCCCATCTGGCAGCATTCCGCGTCCAGGCAAATATCCGCACTAGCCTGATGCGACATATCCTGACACTGCCAATGGGATTTTTAGATAAAGACGGAACCGGCAAAATCCGTAAAATCGTCAATGAATCCAGCGCAGCAACAGAGACCTATCTGGCACACCAGTTACCGGATCAGGCAGGAGCTATCGCAACACCGGCAGGTCTTTTAGTATTGCTTATGGTATTTGATTTCCGGCTTGGACTTTTGAGCCTGATTCCTGTGGTGGCAGCATTTTTAATTATGGGAGCCATGACCGGACAGCGTATGAAAGATAAGATGGAAGAATATCAGAATGCATTGGACGAAATGTCCAGTGAGGCAGTGGAATATGTCCGTGGAATCCCGGTAGTAAAGACTTTCGGACAGTCTGTATTTTCCTTCAAACGTTTCCAAACATCCATTCAGAAATATGAAAAATGGACAATTGCATACACGAAGGAAATGCGGATACCAATGATGGTGTATACAACAGCAATCAATACGGTATTTGCAGTGCTGATTGCAGCAACCTTTTTCTTTACCGGAAAAGGAGGAGATAATACCTTTTTATTGAATCTTTTGTTCTATATTATCATTACGCCGATTATCACTGTGACCATGAATAAAATTATGTATTCCAGTGAAAATCAGCTGATTGTAGCAGATGCAATTTCCCGTATCGAAAGCATTTTAGAAAAGAAACCATTACCGGAGACCACAAAGGCACAGGACCCGGAAAACAGCTCTATTACCTTTGAAAATGTATCCTTCTGCTATGAAGATGCCGGAAGAGATGCACTGCATCAGATAAATCTTTCTATCAAAGAGGGCGAGCATGTGGCATTTGTAGGACCGTCCGGCGGTGGAAAGACAACATTGGCAAGCCTTGTGGCACGATTCTTTGATACTACGGAAGGACGCATCCTGATTGGAAACAAGGATGTGAAGGAAATTTCTTCCAAGCAGTTAATGGATATGGTGTCTTTTGTATTCCAGGACAGCAAATTATTAAAAACTTCCATTTTGGAAAATGCCCGCATGGGAAAGAAGGAGGCAACCAGAGAAGAAGTCATGCAGGCGTTAAAGGAAGCCCAGTGTGAAGATATTATTGCGAAGCTTCCGGATGGAATTGATACAGTAATCGGAAGCAACGGAACCTATGTATCTGGTGGAGAAGCCCAGCGGCTTTCCATTGCAAGAGCCATGTTAAAGAATGCACCGATTCTGATTCTTGATGAAGCAACAGCCTTTGCAGACCCGGATAATGAAGCAAAGGTGCAGGAAGCGTTTTCCAGACTGTCTAAGGGAAAGACCGTAATTATGATTGCCCATCGTCTGTCCTCTATTGTAGACGCAGACCGGATTTGCGTTTTAAAGGATGGCAGTATTGCAGAAGAGGGAACCCATGAGACGTTACTTCAGAAAAATGGTGTATATGCCCATATGTGGGAAGAATACAACAAATCGGTACAGTGGAAGGTAGGTGCGTAACATGAGCTGGAAAGAAAAATTACAATATAAATATGCACTTTCAGAGCAGGGTGCAAATGACATGATAAAGGCATTTCTGACAGCAACCGTTTCCAATATTGTGTTGATGTTTCCGGTGGGGCTGCTGTATTTTCTAGTAGAGGATTATCTGAACGATAATTTGAGCGGCAGAGGCATGTTCTATCTGATTGGAAGTATTCTCTGCCTGCTTCTGATTGCAGTGACAACATATATCCAGTATAACTGCACCTTCCTTGCCACCTATGTGGAAAGCGGTGTGCGAAGAATTACGCTGGCAGAAAAATTAAGAAAGATTCCATTATCTTTCTTTGGAAAAAAGGATTTATCCGATTTGACCAGTACCATTATGGCAGACTGCGCCACCATGGAAACGGCATCCTCCCACTATATTCCGGAACTTTTTGGAGCCTGTGTATCCACGGCAATTATTGCTATCAGCTTATTTTTCTTTGACTGGCGGATGGCACTGGCTGCGCTGTGGGTGCTTCCGGTATCATTCCTCATTGTGCTGAGTGCAGGAAAATTTTTAAGATATCTTAGCAGAAAACAGATGAAACTGAAAATGGCCTGCGCAGATGGCATTCAGGAATGCTTAGAGACGGTCCGGGATTTACGGGCAAATGATGCACAGGAAAATTATATGGTTGGACTTGAGAAGAAAATTAAAGCAGTAGAAAAACATGCAGTGGCGGCAGAACTTGGAAATGCTGTTTTTGTATCCGATGCCCAGATGATTTTAAAGCTTGGAATTGCGGCGGTAGCACTGGTTGGCGGAATTTTACTTTCGAAAGGAAGTATTGATTTACTGACTTTCTTTATGTTCCTATTACTGGTATCAAGACTTTATGACCCGATGCAGATTTCCCTGCAGAACCTTGCTGCCATAATCAGCGTGGATGTGCAGTGCGAGCGGCTGGATGAAATTTTATCCCATCCGGTACAGAGTGGAAGCACCGAGATGAAATATGACGGATATGATATTGCATTTTCACATGTGGGATTTTCCTATGACAGTAAGGAAAGTGTGCTGAAAGATGTTACTTTTACTGCAAAACAGGGCGAAGTTACAGCATTAATCGGACCATCCGGCGGCGGTAAGACCACGGTCTCAAGACTTGCCTCAAGATTCTGGGATATCGATAAGGGAACGATTACGGTAGGCGGCATGGACATTTCAAAGATTGACCCGGAAACACTGATGTCTCTTTATTCCATTGTCTTTCAGGATGTTACACTTTTTAACAATACGATTATGGAAAATATCCGTATTGGACGTTCCGATGCAACAGACAAGGAAGTCATTGCGGCAGCAAAATTGGCACACTGTGATGAATTTGCAGATAAACTGCCGGAGGGCTGGCATACCATGATTGGGGAAAACGGTTCTGAATTATCCGGTGGAGAACGTCAGAGAATTTCTATTGCAAGAGCATTTTTAAAGGATGCGCCGATTATATTCTTAGATGAAGCGACCGCATCCTTAGACGTAGATAATGAAACACTGATTCAGGAGGCATTGTCCCGGTTGATTCAGGATAAGACGGTTATGATTATTGCACACCGCATGCGTACGGTGGCAGATGCAGATAAGATTGTGGTATTAAAAGATGGAGTGGTAGTCGAAGAGGGTGCACCGGAAGAACTTACAGCAAAGGATGGCGTTTACCGGCATATGGCAAAGACACAGCTTCAGGCAGCAGGCTGGAAATTGTAAAAAGCAGTTGACCTCCCCTTTATTCCGTCATAAGATAAAAAAGATAGCGAGCATGCTATTGCGGAAACAGATAACGGAGGAAAAAAGAAAATGAGTTTTTTAGAAAGAAAAAACACAAAAGATGGTATGGCAGCAGGTCAGAAAGCCAGCGTAGATAATATTTATACGTTGGATGGCAAAGTGCCGGTTTTAAATGCAATTCCATTTGGCTTGCAGCATATTTTAGCTATGTTTGTAGCCAATATTGCACCGATTCTGATTGTGGCAGGGGCCTGCGGAATGGATGCAAAGAATACGGCAATGATTATTCAGAGTGCAATGATGATTGCTGGAATCGGAACATTGATTCAGTTATTCCCAATCTGGAGAATCGGTTCAAGACTTCCGATTGTCATGGGAATTTCCTTTACCTTTGTATCCATTGCCTGTGTCATTGGCGGACAGTATGGCTATGGAGCAATCATGGGAGCGGTTCTTGTTGGAGGTATCGTAGAAGGTGTCCTTGGACTTTTATCCAAATACTGGATGAAACTGGTAACACCGATTGTTGCAGCAACCGTTGTAACAGCAATTGGATTTTCTCTGCTTGAAGTAGGTGCAGATTCCTTTGGTGGTGGCAGCAGCAGTGCAGATTTCGGATCTGCAACCAACTGGATACTTGGAACTGTGACACTGGTATGCTGTATCGTATTTAATATTGTAGCAAAATCCTATTTCAAACAGTTATCCGTACTGTTCGGACTGATTGTAGGATATATCGTGGCACTGTGTATGGGGGTAGTTGATTTTTCTGCACTTTCCGATACAAGTCTTCTGGCGTTGCCACATCTGATGCCATTTAAAATGGAATTTCATGCAGATGCCATTATCGCATTTGTTCTGATATTTTTAGTATCGGCAACCGAGACAATCGGAGATACTTCGGCACTGGCATCATCCGGCTTAAACCGTGACGTTACTACAAAAGAAACTGCGGGCTCGCTTGCCTGTGACGGATTTGTCAGTGCATTATCTTCGGTATTTGGCTGTATGCCGATTACATCCTTCAGCCAGAACGTAGGTCTGGTTGCCATGACCAAGGTTGTAAACCGTTTTGTCATTGCAACAGGAGCTATAATTATGATTCTGGCAGGAATTTTTCCGGTAGTGGGCGCTGTGCTTGCCACACTGCCAAGTGCCGTTCTGGGTGGATGTACGATTATGATGTTCGGAACTATCGTAATCAGTGGACTGCAGATGATTGGAAAATGTGGATTTTCCCAGAGAAATATCACCATATCGGCACTGTCCTTAAGTATCGGATTAGGCTTTACCCAGCTGCCGGATTTATTTGCAATCTTCCCAGGCATTATCCGTTCTATTTTTGCGGAAAACTGTGTAGCAGTTGTATTTCTTACTGCCATTATTTTAAATCTTGTATTGCCTAAAAATATGGAAGTAGAACGTCAGGAAAAGTAGTGCCGGGGATTACAAATACAAAATACAGACCAAAAAGAAAACTCATAGTAAATTCCAAACGGAATCTGCTATGAGTTTTCTTCTTTCGCAAGCAGCGATATCTTAAAAAATTACTTGAAATAGTTTTATCCTAGCAACTGTTCTACATAATCTTTAATTGCCATATTGTCTTCCGGCATCTGGCAGCCGACGATATACATGCCTTCGTCGTCGGAACTTCGGATAATATGACCTTCCAAAGCAGCCTGATCTGGTAAATCAAAGGAAAGGATATTTAAGAGAATATCAGTCCCTTTGCTATCTGCAAAGAATGGTGCATCGCAAAGGAAAGCAAATCCGTTGGCACTGATATTTTCCATACGTCCATGGAAGGTTTCTCCGGTGTTCTTAACTGTAATATTACAGAAATTGGAAAGGTCGGCACGAGGATATTTCCGTCTGTTTAAAATATTTGGACTGCCGGTGATTTCTACGACGAAATCAGAGGTTATTTTATCTACATGGATGGAAGCATTATCCCAGCAGTATAGTACATTTCCAACAGTAATCTGGATGGAACAGGATTCACTGTTACGAAGAGAAAGCTTTTCTTCCAAGGAAAGTATAATCTGGTTGGAATACTGTTTCAGAACTTCACCATGGAAATCATGGTCGGGGTCTTTCGTCAGGCGGATAGTTGCTTTCATACCAGGATTGATATCTTCAATACCCATGAAGCCGCCGATTCCAAGCTTGCACATTAACGCCTGGATTTCATTTTCTATGCTGTTAATATTGTTAGCACTTTCATCATATTTACTTACCATACGCTGACTGATATCATCGGAATCATGAATGCAGAGTGTCATGGTATCGACAATTTCAGAAATATACTTCATGTTTTCTACTAACTGTCGGTTTGATGTTTCCACTTCTTTGATTGCATTGTCAATGACCTGTATATGCTCACCCATCTGAGATGAGTCAGCGGTAATTTTATTTACGTTTTCGCCGGTCAGTGTGACTTTCTCAAGAGTAAGCTGAATAAGTTTTAAGGTCTCTTCAATGGATTTTGTCATCTTGCCGGAGATTTCATCCAAACGCATCAGCGCATCCTGGATCTGTTTGGATGAAGCCTTGGTTTCAGTGCTCAAGGTACGGATTTCTTCAGCAACAACAGCAAATCCTTTTCCTGCTTCTCCGGCTCTTGCAGCTTCGATGGAAGCATTTAATGCCAAAAGGTTTGTCTGACCGGAAATATTATCAATGGTTCCGGTTTCAGATTTTACTTTTTCAAATTCAGAAGTAAATTCCGTAAGAACCTGTTCTACTTCGCTGGAAAGCTTTGACATAGTGCCGGCAGTTGTAACCAGACCCTCTAAGTCGGCAGAACTAATCTGTGCATGGTGAATGGATTCATCCGTCAAAGATACCATTTCGTGAATCATGGATACAACATGCTCAACCTGGGAATTGATGTCAGTTGTCATATCAAGGGAAGAAGTCGTACGGTTCTGTAATTCCTGATTGTTGTTGGTCAGATTATTCATTCCTTTTAAGACAACGTCAGAACCGTGTTTATTTTCATTAGCCAGTTCCCGGACAACGGTAATGCCATCCATAACGTTATTGCTGGCAGTTTTCACCTTTTCTACGGTATTTACCACACGGTGTAAATCATTCTTAATGCTGTCTGTTAATGCACCGTCAGCTTCATTTAAGTGGCGGATGGACATGATATAACAGATATAGCACAGAATCAGGCAGGATATCTGCAGCTGATAATTCTTTACGTCAGTAGCAGTGGTGCAGCTTAATACCATATAGCGGTAAATAATACTGATTACTACGCTGATAGTATTTGCAATACCGCACTGCAGCATGAATTTCCGGTCTTTAAAAATAATTAAAAGACTGGTTACCGGCAGAATGTAGGTAAATGCAATTGGGGATGCTGTGGTACATAAAAGATAAGTATAAAAGATACCGTAACCAAGCACCAGTATATAGCGATAGATGTCAGTAGTTTTGCCTTTGATTTTTAGAAATAATTCTCCAATAAAAAATGGAATCCAGCAGAGCAGAACAAAATAGAGATACTGCTTCGATGGATAGAGACCGTTGGACATATCGGCACCATAGTTAGCGGTCAGCAGCAGGGAAAATACAAGCCAGATTCTGCGGGCTTTGATATTGGCCTTGGCTTTAAAAACATTTTCATCATAATTCATAGATATTCTTAATCCTTCTCTTTCGTACAATGATATAATAAGCTAAACTAATTCTAAGCCATTTTTTTGTGGTTTTCAAGGTATTTTATGGAAAACATAGCTTGCTTTTTTGTGGGGAATGTGTATAATGAAAATCGTTGAAAAACGGGGTGCTCGCACAGGCGGGCTGAGAGTAAGCAGAAGCTTTAACCCAGAACCTGATTTGGATAATGCCAACGTAGGGAGATAACGAAACGCAGGTGCGATTACTTAGTGTGCAGGAATCTTTTTTACAGAGGTCCTGCACTTTTGTTTTTGCAGGTAGTGAGGAGAAATCACATATGAATATTACAAGAGAACAGCTTCTTCTTTATGCCGTTACCGACCGTAGCTGGCTTAAGGGAGAGACCTTATATGAGCAGGTAGAAAAAGCATTGAAGGGCGGAGTTACTTTAGTGCAGCTTCGGGAAAAAGAATTATCTGAGCCGGAATTTGAAGCAGAAGGCAGAAGCCTTTTGGAACTCTGCCACCGTTATAGGGTACCATTGATCATCAATGATAATGTGGAACTGGCAGAAAGGATAGGAGCCGATGGCGTGCATGTGGGACAGTCCGATATGGAGCTGACCCGTGCAAGAGAAATTCTTGGAACAGATAAAATCATCGGAGTGACTGCGAAAACAATAGAACAGGCACAGGCAGCAGAAAAAGCCGGTGCAGATTACTTAGGAAGCGGAGCCGTATTTGGCAGCAGCACCAAGACTGATGCAAAGCCGATGGAACTAAGCCTCCTGCAGGAAATCTGCCAGAGTGTCACCATCCCCGTAGTCGCAATTGGCGGCATCAACCACGATAACATCCTGAAATTAAAAGGATGCGAAATTGCAGGAGCAGCAGTTGTAAGTGGGATCTTCGCATGTGAAGACATCGAAGAGGGAACGAAAGAACTGTTGCAAAAAGTAAATATGGTAGTAAAAAATCATGTATAAGATAGGACATAAAAAAGTCTTGCTTATATAAAGTGCAGATGATGATTTTTGTGAATAAGGGATTCGGGTTGTTCTGATAATACCATTTCTTTGGCTGTTAGAGGCTATTGGATTTCCCTTATGCAACAGGCAACGCCGGCATCATGGATGTGCCGGCGAGGCGGAATGGAGCAAGGATGCGACTTTTCGCCGTTTGCCGGAAAAAAGATATACTTCCGGGAAATTCTAGTGACCCTGAAAGACAAAGAAGGTATGCAAGGGCAGCGGGATTGCTCATTGGAAATATAGTAAGATATATCATCGCCTGCAATGTAATAACAAACCACAGCGGCAGATTGGGGGCACCACCTTAGGTCGCTATACAAAATTAATGCAAAGGAGACAAATGTATGAACACAGCATTAACAATCGCTGGAAGTGATTCCAGTGGAGGCGCCGGCATCCAGGCAGATATTAAGACGATGACCGCCAATGGCGTATACGCCATGAGTGCGATCACGGCACTTACTGCCCAGAATACAACCGGCGTAACAGACATTATGGAGGTAACTCCAGAATTTTTGGCAGAGGAGCTGGATCGTATTTTTACGGATATATATCCGGATGCAGTGAAGACCGGAATGGTCTCTTCCAGTGCTCTGATAGAGACAATTGCGGACAAACTGACAGCGTACCACGCAAAAAATATAGTCGTGGATCCTGTTATGGTAGCGACCAGCGGAGCAAAGCTCATCAGCGATGACGCTATCGGTACATTGAAAACTAAATTATTGCCTCTGGCAACTGTTATAACCCCAAATATCCCGGAAGCGGAAGTGCTTTCCGGTATGGAGATAAAGACAGAAGCAGATATGGAAAAAGCAGCAGAAATCATTTGTAAAACCTTCGGTTGTGCCGTGTTATTAAAAGGCGGACATCAGTTAAATGATGCCAATGATTTGCTCTGGCAGAAGGAAAAAGAGCCGGTATGGTTCCACGGAAAGAGAATTGACAATCCAAACACCCACGGAACCGGTTGTACCTTATCATCTGCCATAGCATCTAATCTTGCCAAGGGACGCAGCCTGGAAACATCCGTGCAGTACGCAAAGAATTACATATCCGGCGCACTGGCAGCCATGTTGGATCTTGGAAAGGGAAGCGGCCCGATGAATCACGCATTTGCAATAGAAGGAGAATATACCAATGAATGAGAAGAAAACATCTGTATTCAGTAACGGATTAATCTGGTTTGGAGCCGGCGTATCCATTGCTGAAATTTTAACCGGAACTTATTTTGCACCACTTGGATTTGGCAAAGCCATGGCAGCTATCTTATTGGGACACTTAATCGGTGGACTGATGATGTTTGCAGCAGGAATAATTGGTGCAAGAGAACGAAGAAGTGCCATGGAAACCGTAAAAATGAGCTTTGGAGAGAAGGGAAGTCTTCTTTTTGCAGCGTTGAATGTATTGCAGCTGGTAGGATGGACAGCCATAATGATTTATGATGGCGCACTGGCAGCCAATGGTGTCATTCCGGTAGCAAACTGGTTCTGGGCAGCCATTATCGGAGTCCTTATTATCCTTTGGATCCTGATTGGACTTACCAATCTTGGAAAGCTCAATACCGTTGCAATGACCGCATTATTTATCCTGTCACTGGTATTGTTTAAAGTGATTTTTATTGGAAATGGAGCCATTCCGGCAATTGTGGATGATGGAAGCCTTACCTTTGGCGCAGCCGTAGAGCTTGCGGTAGCAATGCCACTTTCCTGGCTGCCATTAATCAGTGATTATACAAGAGAAGCAGAAAAACCATTTGCAGCAACCGCAGTCAGCGTTGTTGTATACAGTCTGGTCAGTATTTTCATGTATGTCATTGGTATGGGTGCAGCACTTATTACCGGTGAATATGATATTGCACAGATTATGTTAAAGACCGGATTTGGTATCGTAGGACTTGTGATTATCATTTTCTCAACAGTAACAACGACTTTCTTGGATGCTTATTCTGCTGGTGTTTCCAGTGTATCCATTTCTGAGAAAATCAATGAGAAATGGGCAGCAATTATTGTAACGGTAATCGGAACTGTTGCAGCAATTGTATATCCAATGGATAACATTACAAATTTCTTATATCTTATCGGTTCTGTCTTTGCTCCGATGATTGCCGTACAGATTGCAGATTACTTTATTTTAAAGAAAGCCAATGCAAAAGACATGGCATTTCAGTGGCGTAATCTTGGTGTCTGGCTTATCGGATTTGTGCTTTACCGTGTGCTGATGCACATAGATACTCCGGTTGGAAATACACTTCCGGATATGGTGGTTACCGTCATTCTCTGCGTGATTGTGGAAAAAGTTGCAGAAGCAGTAAAGAAAAACTAAGAGGTTCCCGTCCTCTCGGATGGGAACAGAAGAGAGGACAACATGAATCACAAATCAAACTTAAAGAAATTAACCGTAACCGCAATTTTTGCAGCAATCGCAGTCGTAGGAAGCCTTTTCTCATTTCCGGTATTCGGCTCAAAATGTGCCCCGGTACAGCATCTTGTAAACGTACTGTGTGCTGTTCTGGTAGGACCTTGGTGGGGACTTGCCCAGGCATTTATTGCATCCTTAATCCGTAACCTTTTAGCATTGGGAAGTCCACTGGCATTTCCGGGAAGTATGTGTGGAGCACTTCTTGGCGGACTCCTTTATAAATATGGAAAGAAACTCCCATTTGCATATATCGGTGAGGTAGTAGGAACCGGAATTATCGGTGGAATGCTTTCTTATCCGGTTGCTTATCTGGTAATGGGAAATACAGCAGCTGCATTATTTACTTTTGTAGTACCATTTTTAATCAGTACCTGTGGCGGAACCATTATTGCAATGATTATTACCATTCCTTTAAAGAAATCAGGAATGTTAGCAAAAATGAAAGACAGTCTGGAGAACTAGAATATGGAATTAGAAGCCGGAAAAATTGCAGAACTGCATCATGAGATAAAAAAGAAACGTCCGGTCATTCACTGTATAACCAATGCGGTGACCGTCAATGACTGTGCCAATATTCTGCTGGCAGCAGGCGCATCTCCGACCATGGCACATCATCCGCTGGAAGTGGAAGAGATAACAGAAGGGGCAGCAGCCTTAGTCTGCAATCTTGGAGCTATTGCGGATTTTGAAGCTATGGAAAAAGCCGGAAAGAAAGCGGATGAAATGGGACATGCCATTGTATTAGACCCGGTAGGAATTTCCGGTTCTACTTACCGGCGGATGAAATGCCAGACTTTGATAAAAGAAATCCACCCGACCTGCATTCGGGGAAATTATTCTGAGATTCGTGCACTGTTAAAGGACTGCAATACCGTAACCGGTGTGGATGCATCGGATAAGTCTGTTGATGTGGAAAGCATGAAACAATATGCGAAGGTACAGAAGACCATACTGATTGCATCCGGTGCAGTGGATGTGATTACGGATGGCGTAGAAGTCTTTGAATGCAGAAGAGGCCATGAAATGATGGCGCATATTACCGGAAGCGGTTGTATGTCATCGGTTATGCTGGGTGCATTTCTTGGAACAGAAGCAACCATAGAAGCGGCAGCAGCCTGCTGCAGTTTTATTGGATTGTGCGGCGAGGCAGCCGCAGAAAAAACAAAGGAATGTCAGGGCGGTACCATGACATTCCGAAATGTTTTCATCGATGAAGTTTCGTTGATGACACCGGAGAAAATTTATGACCGGTATCAGGAAAAGTAGTTTTGTATACCAGATGATGCATTAATCATTTGGAGTATTGTGAAACCGGCCTTCCAATTCCTCCGTCTTTACAATATTGATAAATGCGTGTGGGTCGATGGAACGTATCATAGGAATTAACTGGCGCTTAGCCTCCGTATTAATGACGGAGTAGATAAGCGTCTTTTCTTTTTCTTCATAACAGCCAATGCCCTGAAAGAGGGTGGCATCGTGGTTGGTGGTTTCCCGGATCGCATGATAAATTTCATTGGATTTATCAGAAATAATAAACAGAGTCTCTTTCTTGTAACGCTTATAAAGCATCTGAATTACCTGTGTGCTGCAGAACTGGTAAATAATGGAATAAAGTGCAATAGACCAGCCAAAGAGAGCACCTGCAATGGCAAGGATAATGACATTGCCAAGGAGAATATAATTCCATGCATCAATTCCCTTCTGGGAAGAAAGATAAATACTGATAAAATCGGTTCCACCGGTAGTAGTTCCAACGTTTAAGCACAGGCAGATGGCAAATCCGTTTAAAAGACCACCGAACACACTGATTAAAAGAACATCCTGTGTAAATACATAAGCCGGCAGCAGGTCTACGAAAATACTGGATAAGAAAATCGTAAGAATCGAGTACCAGGTAAATTTTTTCCCAAGGAACCGGAAACCGATATAGATTGGGAAAATATTTAAAGCCACGTTGAAAAAGGTATATGGAATATCAATATGGAAAAAGGTCAGTCCGATTTCCTGCAAGAGCAGGGATACTCCGGAAAAGCCACCCGGAAATAATCCGGCAGTTTTCGCAAAACAACGCAGGTTCCATGCATACAGAATCGATGCAAAAAATACGATGAAAATCCGGAAGACCTGATAAAATTTTGGATGTTTGGACTCAATGGAAAGAAACATAATGATTACCTCCTGTTATCAGATTTTTTTATAGGGACTGTGTCCATAACACTTCTCACAGACCCGGAACGGATAACCTACCGGCAGCGTTACGCCGCAGTATTTACAGGTGCGGATATAATCCTTCTTATCTTTGGCAAGAAGCTTCATAATTGTATCTTCTGTCTTTTCCCGTTCCCGGTTTAATCGCTCGCTATCAGAAATTTTTCCCATTCTGGTGGAAAACTGATGGTACAAGTCCAACATTTTATAAAAAGTTTCGTAACGCATCAGTCCCTTGTCATTACACATAATCAGTGATGGAAAATGAAGGGAGACATCAGCAGTATAGGTTTTACAGTAATAGAGCCACAAATCAACGATATCCCGGTTTTTGATATCAATGGAGCAGGTCAGCATCCGGTAGAGTATATGTTTATCCTCAAACCCATCGATTTCTTTACGGGCTTTATATGCCTTATCATATAGAAAGAGAATTTCGTCAATGCTGATTTTCTCAAAAGGAGCAGAGGGCTCTACGGATTTCCATATTTTTAAAATGGCATTTAATGGCTCGTCCATATCTAAAAGGACATGTGGGAAACCAAGGCTTACCTTCTTAATAACCGGTTCCGGCTGGTCAAAACGTTTGGCAATATAATTTCTGGCATCCTCGCCCATGGCATTGACATAACCGGTGTCATACATGCCAAACCGTCCGGCACGTCCGGCAATCTGCCGTATCTCCGGAATATTAAGCGGGCGGGTGGAAATGCCGTCATACTTTTCTGTCTGGATAAAAACAATTCTTCGTACCGGAAGATTCAGTCCCATACCGATGGCATCGGTGGAAACCACTACTTTTGTTTCGTGGCTTAAGAAAAGACGAATCTGTCTTCTGCGGATTTCCGGTGGAAGACTGCCGTAGATGACACTGGCACGAATTCCCTCACGTTCTAATCGTCCGGCAATGTCTAAGACAGCACGCTTGGTAAAAGTGATTAGTGCATCACCTTCTGTGACATCATCCGGAAAAACAAATGCCTCTTGCTCACAGACTAGTGCAGTTTTCCGTTCATAGTGGCGAACCTCAAAGGTATCCTCGCAAAGGGCTATGAGGTGGGTAACAACTTCCTCGGCAGCAGGACTCATGCAGATATGGATTTCATCTGCTTTTACCCCCAGAATAGCGCGGGTCCAGGAGTGCCCACGGTCACGGTCTGCAATCATCTGTGCTTCATCAATAACGGCAATATCATAGTGCTGTTCCATGTCCAACATTTCAATGGTAGAAGAAGTAATCCGGCTGTTTTCCTCCGGAATGCATTCTTCTCCGGTAAGCATTGTACAGGCAATGCCGGCATCTTTCATTTTCTCATAGATTTCCAGCGCTAGAAGACGCAAAGGACCAAGATAGACTCCGCACGAAGCCTCTTTTAAACGCTCTAATGCGTGATAAGTTTTGCCACAGTTGGTAGGACCAACATGCAGGATAAAATGCCGCTGCATGCCTCTGGTCTGTGGAAATTCTGTTTCCGGTTTCAACGGAACCATCCCGACAATCTGATGACGCATTCCAAATTGTCCATACTGATGGCACAAATCCTTTAAGGTGCGCCGGCAGATTGCAAGGGGCATTTCCTGATATAAAAAGTTTAAGAAACGCTCTGTAATTAATTCCGGTTCCTCGTCCCGCAGGGAACTGATATCAAGACGGACCAGCTCAGCAACAAGATACGTCTCAAACTGCATAATATAAATGGGATTGGCATCCCGATAAACAAAATAGGAAAGATTACGGAGCTGACGGTGATAATTCTCCAGCTGCGGCTGCTTTATCTTCGGAGAATGGATAGCCAGCAGTTCCTTGGAAAGCCGCTGCATCCGCTTCGGATAAGGACCTGTTTCCGGTATCGTTTTTTTATGCTTCTTTTTCGCAAAGGTTTTATACTGGGCACAATAGAATTGTACCAATTTATCTGTCTGTATCATACGACCTCCATATCTATGCTAAGTATACCATTCTTTGGGTATGGTTGCAAAAGACATATTTTTCACTTTACAGGAAATTGCTTTCCTGTAAAGTAAGAAACGCTCCGCGAGGATGCGCACTGCGGCGTATAAGGTAGATGTCGCAAGCGACCGCCGCAGGCGCGAGAATGTGCCAAGGCACATTCTATGTTCTATGAAATCTCTTCCACCGCTGGTTTGACTTCGGAGAAAATGGGTGTTACAATCGTTCGGTATGAAATGCTTTATGCAGGCGATGGGGAAAGCTTATAAGATAATACAAAATCATTGGTTATTCACCAATTGCCTGTTTGGGACTGGAAAATCCCACAGTTCTAAAGTACATGTTTTTCTTTTTGCTATGAAAACAGTCTTTTCCATGTTTGACAGTAATACTGCACCGTTCGCTGAAATACGGATGTATTTTAAGGACTGTTAGGGGCACTTGGAATTTCGTCTGACAACAGGCAACGCTGGTACAGGGATGTACCAGCGAGGCACAATTGAACATGGATGTGAATTTGTGCCGGTTGCCAGACAAAGCAGGCTGTAAATCGAAATTCCTAGTGCCCCTTGCAGGACTTATGTGGCATCCGTATCCAGCGGACAGTACAGTATTCCAGTCAAAGCAGGCAAAAGACAGTTTACAATCAAGAAAAACATGTACTTAAGAACGGTTGGTATTTTCCGTCAACAAACAGTTAATTGCTGAATATCCAATTGATTATTTGTTTCAGTCATAAGCTTTCCCCTTCGCCTGAGAAAGAAAGGAGACCGTGATGGAACACACAGTAGAAACTACGAAGAATCCGCTGGCGGAAGAAAAAATCGGGAAACTGATTGCCCGCTTTGCAATACCGGCAATCATCAGCATGCTGGTAAGTTCCCTTTATAATATAGTAGATCAGATATTTATCGGACAGGGCGTTGGCATGCTTGGAAATGCTGCAACAAATATTGCATTTCCGGTATCCATTATCTGCACGGCAACGGCATTGTTACTTGGAATCGGAAGTGCATCCAATTATAATCTGGAGACCGGAAAAGGAAATGTAGAAGAAGCAAATAAGATTGCAGGAACAGGACTGGGTCTGCTGTTTATCTGTGGAGTGATAATTGCAGCAATCGTATTGCTGTTTTTAAATCCGCTGCTGTATTTATTTGGTGTAACACCAGATGTGTTGCCATATGCACAGGATTATACATTTATTACAGCCTTAGGAATCCCGTTTCTGGTATCCACAACCGGCGGAACGCATCTGATCCGTGCGGACAGAAGTCCGACCTATTCTATGACCTGCATGCTTGTGGGTGCAATTATCAACACGATTTTAGACCCGTTATTTATTTTTACATTTAACTGGGGAATCAAAGGAGCCGCATGGGCGACTGTAATCGGACAGTTTGTATCAGGTCTGCTTGTTATTATATATTTTGTAAAATTCCGTAAAATGGAACTTCGGCTTTCCATGCTTCGCCCAAAGGTAAAATATATGAAAGCGATTGCAGCATTGGGAATGGCTTCCTGCATCAACCAGATAGCCATGGCAATCGTGCAGATTACCATGAATAATACGCTGCGTCATTACGGAGAAATGTCTGTATATGGAACAGATATCCCCCTTGCCTGCGTTGGAATTATCTCAAAAGTAAATATGGTATTTATGGCAATCTGTATTGGAATTTCCCAGGGCTGTCAGCCAATCTGGGGCTTTAATTATGGAGCGGGAAGTTTCGAGAGAGTAAGAAAAACATTCTGGCGTGCCTTTGAGATATCTATGCTGGTGGGTGTTGCATTTTTTATTGTATTTCAGATATTCCCACATCAGCTGGTGGCGGTATTTGGTGATGGAAGTGCAGAATATTTCCAGTTTGCAGAGCGGTATTTCAGAATTTTTATGTTTATGACATTTATCAATGGAATCCAGCCAATGTCTTCTGGTTTCTTTACATCCATTGGAAAAGCCAGACTTGGTATTGTAGTATCGCTGACCAGGCAGGTGCTGTTTTTGCTGCCGCTGATTCTTATTTTCCCTTTGTTTATGGGAATCGATGGAGTAATGTATGCAGGACCAATCGCAGATGCAGCTGCAGCTGTCGTTGCCATTTTCTATGCATTGCGTGAATTAAATATCATGAAAAACTTAGAAAAGAAAGCAATATAAAAAATATCAATATAAAGAAACGTCAAAAAGAATCCCATGGAAAACAGAAATATTCTCCATGGGATTTTTGCTATTGCCGGACATCTGTAAGAATTTGCCGGTGGCAGGTTCTACAGGTTATGAAATAGCGGTATGAAACGGCAAAAGGCAGGTCTTGGGATTAGAAGCTGTGACCGCCGCCACCGCCGCCACCGCCACTGCTGCTGCCACCGCCGCCACCGCTGCTGCCACCGCTGCCGCTGCTGGAAGGCGGACTGTAGACACGGGATTGCCGGATAAAACGGACATTTGGATTGACAATATTGCACTGTGTAAATACCTTTCCTAAAAGATCTGTTTTCGATGGTCTCTTCGCACGGGAGAAGGAACGTACCAGAAAATAATTTAACAACAAAGCAATGATAACTGCTAAAAAGGCATTACTGATATATTTCATCGGCTGCGCAATTTTTCGCCCTTCGAGCAATGTATTAATCTGACCAAAAGCGGTAAATGCACAGGTGTAATAATCACCATCAGAGGCATATTTGTATACATTATCGGTGATAGTGTTGGCATAATTTTTCGTAATGGTTTCATAAATGGTTCCGTTGCTGTGAATCCAGATGTTCCGATTGTCCATATCAATGAGAAATACGGTTGCACTGGTGGAACCGAAGGTGTCGCGGTAATAGCTTCGGATATAATCCTCAGTAGAATAGTAAGGATTGTAATCGATGGATTTAAAAGCAACACTTCCGTAAGTGGTAATCGGAGCCATCTCTTTTCCAAGGGTGGTTTCTTCCTCGTCTGTTAAAAGGTTGGCATCGTCCTCAACGATAACCTGATAACCGGTGCTTTTATTGGTATAGGTCTTGGTTTCGGCTTTGCAGGTAATACTTCCGTTAAGTAAGAGGAAGAAACATGCAAGCAGGCAGCCAAGAATTATTTTTGCAGAAAAAGAGCTGTATTTCTTCTTATATGTATCAGGCACGGTCATCACCTCCCTGTCGGTTAAACTGCGGCAGTTTCCGCATGGTAAGCATATTGTATTCCTTTAAAATGCTAAGAAGCGTAAAAATAATACCGGCAAAAGATACAATTGCACCACCATAGTAATAAAGGTCGGAAACCGGATGCAGGAAAGTAATCATTCCGGCAGCAGCAATGGAAATTAAGGCACCTAGGAATCCCGGAATTTTTCCACGGGTGGTTGTTTCACTGAACTGGGAAAATCCAAACAGCGAAGTCAGAATCCCACCGCCGATAACAATAAGCATAACAATTTTAGAAAATGAAAAACCGCCGGAACTAAAGATTCCCATTAGAACCTGAATTGCAAATACACCTAAAAACAGATAAGGAATAATGCTTTCAAATTTAGATTTCATGCTTTTATGGGGCTTTAAGTTTATTTTTACGTTGGCTTCTTTCTTGACATTTCCCTGTTTGGACTGATATCCCCTGTCATTCTCATAGGTTTCCTGACTATGGATTTCGCTCAGCTCCACAAAATAAATAATGGAGGCAAAAAGTGCCAGAGCCGCAGAAAGTATCAGGGTTGAAGCAGGCCGTATGGTAAAGAAAAGATTTAAAAGCAGAAAAACCGGGATAGCCAGTAGAAAGGAACCGAGTAAAAATTTACGTCTATCTACCGGGATATCAGCAGCAACCTTTCCGGTCTGTCCATTGACCGTAGCGTAGGCAACGCGGTCTTTGTTACGGTAGGATAAGAACCATACCGGAAGCATGGCGCTGGCAGCTTCCTTGCATTCCGTATTTAATGCATAACTCATATAATGGTTTGTTTCCGGATAAATAAAATTAAATTCCTGGAAGGCAGGTATTTTTTTGACTTTGGAATAAGTCTGTTCATTGGCAATGGCTTTTGCGTCCTCCAGATAAATATCGCTGTCCACATCGGCAGTATCAGCATAGAAACCACACAGAATGGACGGAGTAAAACTTTTCATGCCGCGCACATCAAAGGGAGCAATATTCTCGCTGATAACATCCGAAAAAGAAGAAGACGCATCATAAGAGAGCCCTTTATAATAGGCATCCGTCTGGCAGAGCAGATTATAGTGGTCGGTTACAATATAGTTACCTTCCCGGTGGCTTTTTTCAGCCGGCAGCTGTACCGTACCTTCGTGGGTAATGTTATATACCCAGTAAGGCATATAAATCCCACGGAAATTGTCTACATTGCGCGGGTCTTTCAGTTCCTTAGGGGCAAAAATGGCATGGCGCATCATTTTGCCATAAGCCTTCTTGCAGTCCTCCTTGGTAATCTGGAAAGGAACAATGTAGTCCGGACGTTTTTCCCTGGCAATCCGGCTGTCAAGAATCGTAGAAGCACCACAGAAACTACAGAATCCGGTTGCAGCATTCTCAGTACTTAAGATTTCACCGCCGCATTGCGGACAGGTGAAAATGTTGACATCATAAGTAGATGTCTCCACAGCATCGTGATCCTTCTGATAGCTGTAAGGATTCAGCTGTGTGTGACAGTAGTCACAGACAAGTGATTGTGTTGGAATATCAAACCTCAGATTTCCTCCACAATTGGGACATTCATACATAACATTCTCCTCTTTTGATTTAATATACTCAGGTATTGACCGCACAAGGATACGTTGTCCCCGGAAAACTTCTGGTATCGAAGACCTTTGTTTTAGATATAAAAATACCGAATTTCTAATGTGTGTGTTTCACTTTTGGTTATAAAAACTATCTTTCCAATGTTTGACAAAATCACTGTACGGTTCGTCGAAATGCAGATGCCTTATAACGACTGCTAGGGGCACTTGGAATTTCGCCTGAAAACCGGCAACACTGGCACAGGGATGTGCCAGAGAGGTGCATATGAGCACGGATGTGAATTTGCACCGGTTGCCGGATAAAGTGATATATTGTCCGAAATTTCCGGTGCCCCTTGCAGCCGTTAGGTGGCATCTACAATCGACGGACAGTGCAGAGATTCCGTCAAAGCAACGGAAAGACAGTTTACCATCAAGCGAAACACACACATAAGAAATGCAGGTATTTCATATTATAAAAACAAAAGGTTCTTCGATACCAAAGTTTTCCGGTATCAACTTATCTCGTTGACAATGACCTAATGTAATATACTAATATGGTAATAGAAATATAACAGAAAGTAAATACATTTTACTTTATATTTTCAGAAAATTGAGTTATAATATATATATCTAGAAGTAATACGAGAGAGTTGTCATACGACCGTAGAGGAGGGGTGCTTATGAGACAGGAATTTACTTATAACCAGATTGCACACCTGAATGCAGCGTTACATGAACAACGCCTGCCATACCGTATTAGCTTTCATGATGCGGAGACAGCCGTTGTAGAACCGTTAGGATTTTGTGCATGTGATGGTAAAGAGGGTATGCTCAAAGCGGCAATTGAAGCATTTTTTGAAAAAGAGGGAATGACCGTAACATTCTCTGACCATTGCGAAATTATTTCACCGGGATGCCGGACCGTTTCTGTGGCAGCCTGCCAGTAGAAACAGGTGAAACCGGAAAGATGGGCAGATTAGAAGGAAGAAGCCGGAATTCAAAAATCTTTGAGATGGGAACAGATTTTTGAAAATACGTTCTCTTTTAAGTCCTCATCAGAACAGAACATTTGAATCGCTATATCCACTGCTTTCGGAGAGAGAGCAGTGGATTTTTTGAGCCATGAAATATCAGCGGCAGACTCTGTCCCTGTAAGAAAATGATTTACAATTTCATTTAACCGGTGGCAGAATTCCATCAGGGAATGATAATCATGAATCATATCTAAAAGGTTGTGCCCATAAAGTTCCTGTTCAAAGGAACAGGTAGAAATTACCTGCATGCAAAGGTGCAGTTCACCGGTAATATCAGAAGCTTCCATCAGAATGTCCGGGCGTTTCGCATAGCTTTCCATGAAAATGGACTGGGCTTTCTGGTAGTCGCCATTCGCAAAACATTTTGCCAGAGATTCCCGGAGAACTCTTGTTTCATGTTTTTCGCCGGACATCCCCACCATACATTCATAAGTGGAGAGATTCTGCTTCGCAATGTAAACTGTTAACAGAAATTCCGACAGGAATCCAAACAACCGCTTGCAGTAATTATCATAGTTGCTGATATCGACCCGGCACTCCACTTCAAAGAGAATGTCAAACAGCCATTCACAGTAGGCATCAAATCGTTCCTTTGAAGTAATGAAAATATTCCCAAAATAAGTATGTACATCATGAACCATATGGTGAAAAACAGGCAAATAGTCAGGGTATTTTTCAGAAATAACCTGCTCAGTAATCAGCAGATCCTTCTGGTGATGGTTCTGGCTGAAACCATTAAAATACGAAGTATTTAAAGTCAGAAGCTTTGGTGTGATCATGTCATGATTCTGAAGCAGCCGCATCAGCTCTCTTTCCGTGAAAATAAGCCCCTGCCTATTTATGAGATAGCGGCGGTAATGACAGATGCCGATATAATCGCAGGCATGGTAATTTTTCCAGAGCCAGTAAATGCCGGTCAGCTCGCAGAAACTTTTGTTTTTCCGGGAAATATTATCTCCGGTATCATCTGCAAGATAGCCCAATTCCGGAGAAATTGCATGTCCGACCTGCAGAGGAACATACATGGAATCGGTGGGAGCTTTAAATTGTTTGTGGGTCATAACGAATATTTTAATGGACATAATACACCTCGCAAAAACATGCTTTTCCCTTACTGTATACGCAATCACATTCCCTGGCAAGAGCAAATCGGGGAACCAATCAACATTTTTGACATAAACTAATACGAAAGTAAGAAAGAATGGAAAGAGGTCAGCGTGAACTGCAGCAATTCAATCGAACATACCGTGGAAGCCGGGGATACATTATACAAACTTTCCCGGCAGTATAAGACAACGGTATCCTCTATTATTTTAAGCAATCCAAGGATAAATCCTTACAATTTACAGATTGGAATGAAGATAGAAATATGTCCGGGCAGAGAATACACAAGACCGGAAATGTCGGGAAATACAGGAAATTCCGGGATTTCCAATAACAACGGAAAAGGAAATTTAAAAGAACTGATGCGGATGGCATGGCTGAATCATACTTACCTGCTCCGGATGCTTTTGGTCAGCATGGCGGCGGATTTGCCGGATCAGCAGGAGCTGGTTACTGCATTAATTGATAATGCAGAGGAAATAGCAGACCTTTTCGGCAGATATTATCCGGAAAATACGGTGCACAGCCTCAGAGATTTACTGGTGCGCCAGGTAGAGCTTACCGGTGGACTGATTACCCAGAAAAAAGAAGGGAGAACGAAGGATATGGCGGAGCAGGTACGCCGGTTAAACGAAAATGCAGACCGCATCGCAGAACTTTTAGCATCTGCAACACCGGAATATGAAGAAAGTGCATTAAAAGAAATGTTCCGTATGTACGTAGACCTGACCGGACAGGAAATCAGTGAGCGGCTTGCCGGCAATTATGAAAAAGATTTACAGACATTCTGGAATATCCAGCGGCAGATTATTGCTATGGCGGATTATTTTGCCAACGGACTGGAAACAGAGGCAAAGGAATCCGGGCTTCGTTAAAGAAAAGGCATTAAAAAGTATTGTTTCTTATGGTTTCACAGCAGAAGCGGCTGTGTTATAATAGAAAAACAGGACAAAAATAACCGGGGCTGTCCGAATGCAACTGCGGACAGCCACAACATAAAAGTACAGAACAAAAACAATAGTAAATAGAAGGAGACAGCAAAAAATGACACCAGAATTTTTAAACAGCACATTAGAGCATTTATATGAGAGAACCAAAGAGGGAAAGCAGCACTGGAATGTTGAGATGAAGACCAGCGAATATAAAGAGGAATCCGAAAAGCCGGTTGTAGAAGCCGACGGAAAGCAGTGGGTAGTAGATGAGTGTTATACAGCCTATTCCTGCGAAGAGCATGGAAATGAATTTGTAATGATTACTTATGAAAATATTGAGACTTGTGGAGAAGAAGTGCGGAGCACCAATATGGTATTCCTGCCGGATCCGAATGTCCGCTATTTTGATTTGGACCGGCTGGCTCAGTATGCAATTCTTCCAAGCCAGAAATTGATGGAGACCATTCATCAGTTATTTACTCTTCTGCTTTCTCTTCAGAAGGAAGAAAGTGCCCAGGTAGAGTGGAAAGTCAGCGAATAGGAAATGGCATCGCAGACAGATTACAGTTACATATGTTTCCTGTAGTTGTTTTAACAATTTAAATAAAACTGAAAATTCAGATAATTTACACAATATATGCAATATAATAAAGTAAATACGAAAAATAATTAAGAAAATTCTAAAAATAGTATTGACAAATGAACTATAGTTAGATATAATCAAATCATCAAAAGAAACAAATGAACGGAAACAAAGTAAGGAGGAGATTCCACCAGAAAGAGAAGGAACAAACTCATAATAATGTAAGAGGAGGTCGATACCACCAGGATATTAAATCAGAATCGGACAAGCGTTTAGACGAAGAGAAACGCAATAGTAAGAAAGGAAGGTACGGTCCAATGCAGAGCTGATAGATATTATGAAACCTGACATAATAAATAATAAAATCAGATTCAGTTCATGGATTCAGAATCGGAAGGAAAACCTGAGGTAAATACAAAAGAAAAGTGGATGGAGAATCAGAACGGCAACGTAAAGATATGGTTCCAGTCCAACAGGACTCAGAAGCGAACGGATTCAGGAGGAAGGGTTCAGGGATTGAAGACGAAATATACGAAATGAGGTAAAAGTCCAATGGACGAAATAGTATGAAAGGGCATCATCTTAAGAGAATTTAGATGATGCCCTTTTTCACTTTACAGGGAATTGCTTTCCTGTAAAGTAAAAAACGCTCCGCGAGGATGCGCACTGCAGCGTATAAGGTAGATGTCGCAAGCGACCGCCGCAGGCGCGGGAATGTGCCAAGGCACATTCTTTGTTCTGTTATGCTTCTTTTTTCTGCGCTTCAAGGGCTGCTAAGCATGCCTGGGCAAGCTGGTCGCCACAGGAAGTGGATTTGAATCCACAGGTGATGCCCTTTAATTTTTCTTCTACTTCTTCTACCGTTAATCCTTCTACCAAAGAAGAGATAGCCTTTAAGTTGCCGTTACATCCGTTGGTAAAGGTAACATGTTTTAAAACATTTCCCTCTAAATCCAAATCAATCTGGGTGGAACAGGTTCCTTTGGTTTTGTATGTGTAATGCATAAGAAACTCCTTTCTATACCTGGACTTGTTGTCAGGCGATTGCAAAATGAAAAATAGTGTATGACATATTTTTTATGAGGTGAAAGGCTCCTCTTCTTTTCGGATATGAAATATTGTAACACTAAGCACTTTATTTTTCTTTCTGTTATATCGACTGTCTTTCCAATGTTTGACAAGAAATTCCGGAACTGTCCGCCGGAGTGCGGATACCTTGGCAAAGCTGCTAGGGGCACTTGGAATTTCACTGGCAACCGGCAACACTGGCACAGGGATGTGCCAGTGAGGTGTATCTGAACATGGATGTGAATATACACCGGTTGCCGGACATAATCATGATTTCATCGAAATTCCTAGTGCCCCTTGCGGGTTTGGCGTTGTATCCGCAACCGGCGGACAGTTCTGGAATCCTATGTCAAAGCAACCGGAAAGACAGTCTTCAATCAAGAAAAATAAAGTGCTAAGAGTTACGAGATATTTCATATCCATTAAAAAGAAGTGAAGTCTTTCACCTATAAAAATATCTTATTCTGTTTTTCCATTTTGCAATCGCCTGTTCAATCTTTGCCTATTATAGCATCTGTTTGTAAAAAGTCCACTGATTTAACAAAAAGTTTATAAAACGTTCATGGGATTAGATATTGTGAAGAAAGGCAGATAGTGGTACAATATTTCATAGTTGCGTAAGCAAAATTATGGATAGGAGCATTATATGAAAGCAATAGAAAAAATCTTTGGAACACATAGCGAAAGAGAATTAAAAAGAATTTATCCGCTTATAGATAAGATAGAGTCTTATCGGCCTGCCATGCAGGAACTGACTGATGAGCAGTTAAAGGATAAGACAAAAGAATTCAAAAAGAGACTTGCTGATGGTGAGACATTGGACGATCTGCTTCCGGAAGCATATGCAACCGTTCGTGAGGCAGCAAAGAGAGTGCTTGGAATGGAACATTACCGTGTTCAGCTGATTGGTGGTATTATCCTGCATCAGGGACGTATCGCTGAGATGAAGACTGGTGAAGGAAAAACACTGGTATCTACCCTGCCAGCATACTTAAATGCATTGGAAGGAAAGGGCGTACATGTTGTAACTGTCAACGAATATCTGGCAAAACGTGATGCTGAGTGGATGGGACAGGTTCATGAATTCTTAGGACTGACTGTTGGCGTTGTGTTTAACGGCATGGACACTAAGGAACGTCAGGATGCATATAACTGCGACATTACCTATATTACCAATAATGAATTGGGATTCGATTACCTGCGTGATAACATGGTAATTTACAAGGAACAGTTAGTACAGCGTGGACTTCATTTTGCGATTATCGATGAGGTCGACTCTGTGTTGATTGACGAGGCAAGAACACCGCTTATCATTTCCGGACAGAGTGGCAAATCCACCAGCATTTATGAGGCATGCGATATTCTGGCAAGACAGATGAAACGTGGTGAAGATCAGAAGGAATACACCAAGATGGATGCTATCATGGGAGTGGAAATCGAAGAAGATGGAGACTTCGTGGTAAATGAGAAGGATAAAGTAGTCAATCTGACATTAGAAGGTGTAAAGAAGGTAGAACAGTTTTTCCACATTGATAACCTTGCAGATCCGGATAATCTTGAGATTCAGCATAATATCATTTTAGCACTGCGTGCACACAATCTGATGTTCCGTGATCAGGATTATGTGGTAAAAGATGATCAGGTATTAATCGTAGATGAATTTACCGGACGTATTATGCCGGGCCGGCGTTATTCTGATGGATTACATCAGGCAATTGAAGCAAAAGAGCATGTAAAAGTAAAACGTGAGAGCAAGACCCTTGCCAATATTACATTCCAGAACTTCTTCAATAAGTATGATAAGAAAGCAGGTATGACCGGTACCGCTTTGACAGAGGAAAAAGAGTTCCGTGACATCTATGGAATGGACGTTATCGAGATTCCTACCAACAGACCGGTTATCCGTGTGGATAAAGAGGATGCTGTTTATAAGACCAAGAAAGAAAAATTCCATGCTGTTGTGGATGAAGTAGAAGAAGCATACAAGAAAGGACAGCCGGTTCTGGTTGGTACCATCAATATCGATACTTCTGAGCTGGTAAGCTCCATGTTGAATAAGCGTGGTATACCACACAAAGTTTTGAATGCAAAATTCCATGAGTTAGAGGCTGAAATTGTAGCACAGGCCGGTGTACATGGTGCGGTTACCATCGCAACCAACATGGCTGGTCGTGGTACTGATATTAAGCTGGATGATGAAGCAAAGGAAGCCGGCGGTCTGAAAATCATCGGTACTGAGCGTCATGAATCCAGACGTATTGATAACCAGCTGCGAGGACGTTCCGGCCGTCAGGGAGACCCGGGAGAATCCCAGTTCTTCATTTCGCTGGAAGATGATTTGATGCGTCTGTTTGGTTCTGAGAAACTGCTTAGCATGTTTAATACTTTGGGTGTGCCGGAAGGCGAGCAGATTCAGCATAAGATGCTGACCAGTGCAATTGAAAAGGCACAGAAGAAGATTGAGGGAAATAACTTTGGAATCCGTAAGAATCTGTTGGAATATGATCAGGTTATGAATGACCAGAGAGAGATTATTTATGCAGAACGTCTCCGCGTATTGAATGGCGAGAGCATGCGTGATGTTATCTATAAGATGATTACCGACAGAGTGGAAAATACAGTAGATACCTGTATTTCGCCGGATTTACCACCGGAAGAATGGGACATTAATGAACTGAACCAGTTATTGATTCCAATTATTCCACTTCAGCAGGTGACACCGGAGCAGGCAAAAGAATACAAGGATCAGAAGAAGTTAAAACATGCTTTAAAAGAACAGGCTGTAAAACTCTACGAGGAGAAGGAAGCAGAGTTCCCGGAGCCGGAAGCTGTCCGTGAATTAGAGCGCGTTATTTTACTGAAAGTTATTGACCGTAAGTGGATGGATCATATTGATGATATGGATCAGCTGCGTCAGGGAATCGGTTTACAGGCTTATGGGCAGAGAGACCCGCTGGTAGAGTATAAGATGAGCGGTTATGATATGTTCGAAGAGATGATTAACAGTATTCAGGAAGATACCGTCCGTCTGTTATTCCATGTCAGAGTAGAGCAGAAGGTAGAAAGAGAGCAGGTTGCAAAAGTAACCGGAACCAATAAGGATGAGACTGCACAGGGCGTACCGAAGAAACGTGCGGCAGCAAAGGTTTATCCGAATGATCCGTGCCCATGCGGAAGTGGCAAGAAATACAAACAGTGCTGCGGAAGAAAAGCTTAAGAATAAAAATACAAAAATTAAATCGACTTATAATAATTAAATTACATTATAACAGTAAATATGACAAAAGGAGGAAAATAGATGCATTGCACAAGAAAAGTAACAGAAGATATAATCTGGATTGGTGGAAGTGACAGGAGACTTGCTTTATTTGAAAACGTATTCCCGATTCCAAGAGGCGTATCCTATAATTCCTATCTTTTAAAAGATGAAAAAACAGTATTATTAGATACCGTAGACCGTTCCATTGCAGGACAGTTTTTAGAAAATCTGGCATTTGCACTGGATGGAAGAAAACTGGATTACATGATTGTAAATCATATGGAACCGGATCACTGTGCTTTAATCGAAGAAATCGTAAGACAATATCCGGAAGTAAAGGTTGTGGGAAATGCCAAGACCTTTGGCATGATACAGCAGTTCTATACCTTTGATATTGCAGAACATTCCGTTACTGTGAAAGAAGGCGAGACATTAAATACCGGAAAACATACCCTTCACTTTGTGATGGCACCGATGGTACACTGGCCGGAAGTAATGGTAACATATGATGAAACGGACAAAGTATTATTTTCAGCAGATGCATTCGGAACCTTCGGTGCATTGAACGGAAATATTTTTAATGATGAAATTGATTTCGACCGCGACTGGCTGGATGACGCAAGACGTTATTATACCAATATTGTTGGAAAATACGGTGGACCGGTTCAGACAACCTTGAAGAAGGCAGCAGGACTTGATATTTCCATTATCTGTCCACTGCATGGCCCAATCTGGCGTTCCAATCTTGGTTACATTCTGGATAAATACAATACCTGGAGCAGCTATGAGCCGGAAGAGAAAGCAGTTATGATTGCTTATGCGTCCATGTATGGAAATACAGAAAATCTTGCAAATGTACTCGCAGCAAAGCTGGCAGAAGCAGATATCCATAATATTGTAGTATATGATGTATCCAATACACATGTTTCCACTTTGATTTCAGAAGCATTCCGTTGCAGCCATATTGTACTGGCAGCTCCGACTTATAATGGAAACGTTTATCCGGTTATGGAGAACTTCTTGAATGACATGAAAGCACTTGCCGTACAGAAACGTACCGTTGCAATTCTGGATAATGGTACCTGGGCAGCAACAGCTGGAAAACAGATGGCAGATAAGATTGCGGAAATGAAAGACATGAAGATTATTGAACCAAAGGTAAGTATTAAATCTTCATTAAAGAACGAACAACTGGAACAGCTGGATGAGCTGGTGGCAGAGATTAAAAAAGATTTCTAAAGCACTGGCAGTTATCAGAAGAGAAAATAAAATAAAAACGAACAGAGTAAAAATGAGTACAGAACAAACATTCGATTTTGTCCTGTACTTTTTTGCTATGGGGTGCTATAATGAGCGGAGAAACGTGGTAATACTAAAGGAAGAGTAAATGAACAGAGGAGAAATTGAGTGGATCATTTTAAATTAGTTTCCAAATATCAACCCACTGGAGACCAGCCGCAGGCAATTGAGAAGCTGGTGAAGGGATTTAAAGAGGGCAATCAGTTTGAAACACTACTGGGTGTAACCGGTTCCGGTAAGACATTTACCATGGCAAATGTCATTGCCCAGATGAATAAACCGACATTGATTATTTCGCATAATAAGACGCTGGCGGCGCAGCTCTATGGAGAATTCAAGGAATTTTTCCCCGAAAATGCAGTAGAGTACTTTGTCTCCTATTACGATTACTACCAGCCGGAGGCATATGTGCCATCCACGGATACTTATATCGCAAAGGATTCTTCTGTGAATGATGAGATTGATAAACTGCGTCTGTCTGCTACAGCAGCATTGACGGAACGGCGGGATGTTATTGTCGTTTCCAGTGTATCCTGTATCTATGGACTGGGTGAACCGGAGAACTTCCAGAAGATGATGGTATCTCTGCGGCCGGGCATGGAACGGGATCGTGATGATGTTATCCGGCAGTTGATTGATATACAATATACAAGAAATGATATGGATTTCCAGCGAGGCACCTTCCGGGTACGGGGAGACGTTTTGGAAATCTTTCCGGCAGACCGTGGAGAGACTGCTATCCGGGTAGAATTCTTTGGCGATGAAATAGACCGGATTACAGAAATCGATGTATTGACCGGCGAGATTAAGAATAGTCTTAATCATATCAGTATTTTTCCGGCATCCCATTATGTAGTGCCAAGAGAGAAAATCCTGCGTGCATGCGATACCATTGAAGCAGAGCTGGAAGAGCGTGTGAAATACTTTAAGGGGGAAGATAAGCTCTTAGAGGCACAGCGGATTGCCGAGCGGACGAATTTTGATATTGAAATGTTAAAAGAGACAGGCTTTTGTAGTGGAATTGAAAACTATTCCAGACACTTATCCGGACAGCCGGCAGGTTCAAGACCGTTAACACTGATTGATTATTTCCCGGATGACTTCCTGATTATGGTAGATGAGTCCCATATTACAATTCCGCAGATTCGTGGAATGTATGCGGGAGACCAGTCCAGAAAGACAACGCTTGTGGATTATGGCTTCCGTCTGCCTTCGGCAAAAGACAACCGTCCAATGAATTTTGAAGAGTTTGAAAGCCAGATAGACCAGATGCTGTTTGTATCTGCAACGCCAAATGATTATGAAGAAGAACATGAACTTTTGCGGGTAGAGCAGATCATCAGACCGACAGGACTTTTAGACCCTGACGTGGAAGTGCGTCCGGTAGAAGGCCAGATTGACGATTTGATTGGAGAGGTCAATAAAGAGACTGCGGCAGGACATAAGGTGCTGGTAACGACACTGACCAAGAAAATGGCAGAGGATTTGACAGAATATATGCGTGAAGTGGGTATTCGTGTGAAATACCTGCATTCGGATATTGATACTTTGGAAAGGGCAGAGATTATCCGGGATTTACGGCTGGATGTATTTGATGTGCTGGTGGGAATTAACCTTTTGCGGGAAGGACTTGATATACCGGAAATTACATTAGTGGCAATTATTGATGCGGACAAGGAAGGTTTCTTGCGTTCCGAGACTTCACTGATTCAGACTATCGGACGAGCGGCAAGAAACAGTGAAGGTCATGTTATCATGTATGCAGATAAGATTACAGACTCCATGCGGGTTGCGATTGATGAGACAAAGCGCCGCCGTGAGATTCAGCAGAAATACAATGAAGAGCATGGTATTACGCCGACTACCATTCAGAAATCTGTCCGTGAGTTAATCAGTATTTCCAAGAAGGTAGCCAAGAATGAAATGGAATTCAAGAAAGATCCGGAATCCATGGATAAGAAGGAATTGGAGAAGCTGATTGCAGATATTCAGAAGAAGATGAACCATGCTGCTGCAGAGTTGAACTTTGAGGCTGCGGCAGAATATCGTGATAAGTTAATTGAGTTAAAGAAGATGCTTCACGATTTGTAAGGTAGAGAAAGAGGAAGAAAAAGTGGCAAAGAAAGAGAGAAAATATATCAGGATTCGTGGCGCAAGCGAACATAATTTGAAGCATATTGATGTGGATATACCAAGAGATGAATTTGTGGTACTGACGGGACTCAGCGGCTCCGGTAAATCCTCACTGGCATTTGATACGATTTATGCAGAGGGACAGCGGCGTTATATGGAGAGCCTGTCATCTTATGCAAGGCAGTTCTTGGGACAGATGGAGAAACCGAATGTAGAGAAAATAGAAGGTTTGTCTCCGGCAATTTCCATTGACCAGAAATCCACAAACCGTAACCCGAGATCTACTGTAGGAACGGTAACGGAGATTTATGATTATTTCCGTCTGCTCTATGCGCGGATTGGAATTCCGCACTGTCCGAACTGCGGCAAGGAGATTAAGAAACAGACCGTAGACCAGATGGTAGACCAGATTATGAAACTGCCGGAGCGTACCAGGATACAGCTTTTAGCACCGGTAGTCCGTGGAAGAAAGGGTGAACACCAGAAGCTCTTTGAACAGGCAAAGCGAAGCGGCTATGTGAGAGTACAGGTGGACGGAAATACCTATGAACTGACGGAAGAGATAAAGCTGGATAAGAACAAGAAACATAATATCGAAATCGTAGTGGATCGTCTGGTGGTAAAGGAAGGTATTGAAAAGCGTCTGACGGATTCTATTGAAAATGTGTTAGAACTTTCAAACGGACTTCTGATGGTGGATATCATTGATGGAGAGACCATGCAGTTTTCCCAGAGCTTTTCCTGTCCGGATTGTGGAATCAGTATTGATGAAATCGAACCGAGAAGCTTTTCCTTTAACAATCCGTTTGGAGCCTGCCCGGAATGTTTTGGACTGGGTTACAAGATGGAATTTGATGAAGACCTGATGATACCGGATAAGAGATTAAGCCTTGCAGAGGGCGCAATTCAGGTGATGGGCTGGCAGTCCTCTACCGATAAGAAGAGCTTTACTTATGCAATCCTTAAGGCACTTTCTGAGGAATATGGCTTCAGTCTTGATACACCATATAAGGAATTGCCGGCAGAAGTCCGGAATATGCTGATTCATGGAACCAATGGAAGGTCTGTAAAGGTATATTATAAAGGTCAGCGTGGAGAAGGTGTATATGACATTGCCTTTGAAGGACTGATTAAAAATGTGGAACGCCGCTATCGTGAGACCGGCTCTGATACCATGAAACAGCAGTATGAGGAGTTTATGCGGATTACACCATGTAAATGCTGTGGCGGACAGAGGTTGAAGAAGGAGTCACTGGCAGTAACGGTTTCCGGTAAAAATATATATGAGATAACAGCAATGTCCATCCGTAATCTGGATGCCTATTTAAAAGAAATGGAACTGACGGAACAACAGCATCTGATTGGTGACCAGGTCTTAAAGGAAATCCGGGCGCGTGTAGGCTTTTTGATGGATGTGGGACTGGATTATCTGTCACTGTCCCGTGCAACCGGAAGCTTATCTGGTGGAGAAGCACAGCGAATCAGACTTGCAACCCAGATTGGTTCCGGACTTGTAGGCGTGGCTTATATTCTGGACGAGCCGAGTATTGGTCTGCATCAGCGGGATAATGATAAACTTTTGAATTCTTTAAAGGGGTTAAAAGACCTTGGAAATACACTGATTGTAGTAGAACATGATGAAGATACTATGCGTGCAGCAGATTATATTGTGGATATCGGACCGGGAGCCGGTGAACATGGCGGAGAAGTCATTGCTACCGGAACAGCAGAGGAGATTATGAAAAATAAGAACTCTATCACCGGTGCTTATTTAAGCGGAAGAATCAAGATTCCGGTACCGAAAGAAAGACGGAAACCAACCGGATTCATTACTGTAAAGGGTGCAAGAGAGAATAACCTGAAGAATATTGATGTGAAGATTCCACTGGGTATTATGACCTGCATTACCGGAGTGTCCGGCTCCGGAAAGAGTTCACTGACCAATGAAATCCTCTATAAACGTCTGGCAAGGGATTTAAACCGGGCAAGGTGTATTCCGGGTGCCCATGATGATATTGAAGGTCTGGAACAGTTAGATAAGGTAATTGATATTGACCAGTCTCCAATCGGAAGAACACCCCGTTCCAATCCGGCTACTTATACCGGTGTGTTTGATATGATAAGAGATTTGTTTGCATCCACTCCGGATGCCAAGGCAAGAGGATACCAGAAGGGAAGATTCAGCTTTAATGTGAAGGGTGGCCGGTGTGAAGCCTGCTCCGGCGATGGTATTCTTAAGATAGAAATGCATTTCCTGCCGGATGTATATGTTCCGTGTGAAGTGTGTCAGGGCAAACGATATAACCGTGAAACACTGGAAGTAAAATATAAGGGCAAGAGTATCTATGATGTGCTGAATATGACAGTGGAAGAGGCACTGGAATTCTTTCAGAATGTGCCTTCTATTGCAAGAAAGATACAGACCCTTTATGATGTGGGCTTATCTTATATCCGTCTGGGCCAGCCATCTACTGAACTGTCTGGTGGAGAAGCACAGAGAATTAAGCTTGCAACAGAATTGAGCAAACGCAGTACAGGAAAGACTATTTATATTCTGGATGAGCCGACAACAGGACTTCATTTTGCAGATGTCCACAAATTAATTGAAATTCTGAGGAGATTGTCTGATGGTGGCAATACAGTAGTTGTAATTGAACATAATCTGGATGTAATCAAGACGGCAGATTATATTATTGATATGGGGCCGGAAGGCGGAGACGGTGGCGGAACTGTGGTTGCCCAGGGAACGCCGGAAGAGATTGCCAAAGTACCGGAATCCTATACCGGACAATATGTAAAGAAATATCTGGAATAGTAATACCGGATAAGCATAAGACAATGAAAAATGGCATCTGCTAGAAACTGCCAGTGGCGGGTTCGGCAGGTGCTATTTTCTATAGGCACATTCTTTGTTCCTGTTATGTGTACAAAAAAACTGCTGAAACATTCAGCAGTTACGATCTTGGGGAGTACCCTCCGGACATCCCGAAGGACATCCGAAGGGCTGAGTTATGAAAAATTATATTAGCTTAATAGCTAGTACATATATGATAGTATAGAAGACCTATGACTATTATGTGAACAAAAAGTTAAGACAATTAGAGAGCAAAAGAAAGTTAAGAAGATGTTGCGATTTCATTAAAAATAAGTAAAAACAGAAAAAAACCTTTGAAAAATGCCATTTATTGTATATAATGTGATTATATATGTAAGAATATGATTGAATGCGTAGTCTGTCTTTTTTTTGAGATAGATTACTCCACATATAATGAAACAGATGAAAGGGGAAACATTGACATGGTTTCAACAGATATTGGAATTGATTTAGGAACAGCCAGCATATTGGTTTATATTAAAGGAAAAGGCGTAGTTTTAAAAGAGCCGTCCGTAGTAGCGTTTGACAGAGATACAAACAAGATTAAAGCGATTGGTGAAGAAGCAAGACTGATGCTTGGTAGAACACCGGGCAACATTGTAGCAGTAAGACCACTCCGTCAGGGTGTTATTTCTGATTATACCGTAACAGAGAAGATGATTAAGTACTTTATTCAGAAGGCACTGGGAAAGAAAACCTTCCGTAAGCCAAGAATCAGTGTCTGTGTACCAAGTGGTGTAACAGAGGTTGAGAAGAAGGCAGTAGAGGATGCAACTTATCAGGCAGGAGCAAGAGAAGTTGCAATTATTGAAGAACCAATTGCAGCAGCAATTGGAGCAGGCATCGATATTGCAAGACCTTGTGGAAATATGATTGTAGATATCGGAGGAGGAACCGCAGATATCGCAGTAATTTCACTGGGTGGTTCGGTAGTAAGTACATCAATTAAAATTGCCGGAGATGATTTTGATGAGGCAATTGTCCGTTATATGAGAAAGAAACATAATCTTCTGATTGGAGAAAGAACTGCAGAAGATATTAAGATTAAGATTGGAACCTGTTTCCCGCTGGCACAGCCGGAAACGATGGATGTCCGTGGACGTAATCTGGTAACAGGACTTCCTAAGACAGTAACTGTTTCTTCTGAAGAGACTGAGGAAGCATTAAGAGAACCGACTTTACAGATTGTAGAAGCAGTACACAGTGTTCTGGAAAAAACACCACCAGAGCTGGCAGCAGATGTTGCAGACAGAGGAATTGTGCTGACAGGTGGCGGTTCATTACTTAGAGGACTGGAAGAGCTGATTGAAGATAAGACAGGAATTAATACAATGACAGCAGAAGAACCAATGACCTGTGTAGCAATTGGTACAGGTAAATTCGTAGAATTCTTAGCTGGTAAGAGAGACGACGATTAAGATTTCGGGAGGACTGTAGATGGTAAAAGGATTATATACCGCATGGACCGGAATGTTAGACGAACAGAACCGTCTGGATATTCTGACAAATAATCTGGCAAATGCCGACACAACCGGATATAAGAAGGAAGGTACCACAAATCATACATTTGCTGATACACTGGCAATTAAGATTAAGGATACTTCTGATTATGGGCAGCCGCGGGTACTGGGAAATATCAGTATGGGTGTGCATATTGGCGAAGTATATACCGATTTCAGCCAGGGAAGCTTTAAAGTGACAGACAGAAGTACCGATATGGCATTGGATGGAAATGGTTTTTTTACGGTATCATTTACCAATAAGAATGGTGAAACATCTATGAAGCTTACCCGGGATGGAGCATTTACACTGACCAGAGAAGGCTATCTGGTGACCAAAGACGGTGATTATGTGCTGAACCAGAATGGAGCTTCCACTGGCAATCCTGGTGCAGAGAATTATATCCGGATTAATCCGAATCTGGATTTTGAAGTGCTTTCCGATGGAAGTATTATGCAGAATAATCAGGTGGTTGCAAGACTTGGTGTGGTAGATGTAGATAATTATGACTATATCAGCAAATATGGTGAGAATCTCTATGATGTAGTAAATGGCGGACAGCTTGTGGCATCGAATGCGAGAGTAGAGCAGGGTGCATTGGAAGCTTCCAACATTAATGTAGTATCCGAAATGGTAGATATGATTACAATCACCAGAGCTTACGAGGCTGGACAGAAGATTATCCAGACGATGGATTCAACACTGGACAAAGCCGTAAATAATGTAGGTAAAGTATAAAAAGAACTAAAGAAAAGAGCAAAAGAAGCCGATATAAATAAGTAGGAAACAGGTACGTTTCATAAAAGGCTGGCCACGGATGGCGCAAGAGAGATAAGGAGCGCAGGGCTTATGATGAGAGCATTGTGGACTGCTGCATCAGGAATGATTGCACAGCAGACAAATATTGATTCGATTTCTAATAACTTATCGAATGTAAATACAACAGGTTACAAATCCGAACAGGCAGAATTTAAATCGCTGCTGTATCAGACACTGCAGTCTAAGACAACTTCTGCAAATGGTGATGAAAAGCCGGTTCCGGTTCAGGTAGGACTGGGAACCAGAGTAGCCTCTATTACATCTGATTTTACCAATGGAGCATTAATTGCCAATTCCAGCAATACAGCATTTGCGTTGGAAGGAAAAGGATTTTTCTCGGTACGTGGAGAAGATGGACAGACATACTATACCAGAAATGGTAAATTTGGCTGGGCAATCGGAACTAATGGAACGACACTTTGCAATGAAGCCGGACTTCCGGTATTAGATAGTAATGGAAATGAAATTGTTCTGCCGGATGGCGTGACTGCATCATCTATCGAAGTATCAAATGATGGAAAGTTCTATTATAAAGATGCGGCAGGCAATACCATAGATATGAACAGACAGATTGGCGTATATCAGTTTACCAATCCGGCTGGACTGGAAAAGGATTCCGGAAGCCTTTTGGTTGCAACAGCAGCATCCGGTAATCCGATGAATGAGCTGACTACTCCGGGACTGACCAGAAGCAAGGTATGCCAGAATTATCTGGAAGCATCCAATGTCCAGGTGGCAGACGAGATGGTTAATATGATTATTGCACAGCGTGCATATGAATTAAACTCTAAGGCGATTCAGGCAGCAGATGAGATGCTTGGACAGGCAAATTCATTAAGAAGATAGTTTTAAAGGCAGGGTAAAATATGAGTATATCGATGGATAATATTTCGACATTACTGAATACAACTGCATCACAGGCAAGTAACAGTTCCAATGGACTGGAGAAGACATTGAATTCAGATTTATCAGGTGCAACGGATGATGAACTGATGGATGTCTGCAAGGAATTTGAAGCTTATTTTTTGGAACAGGTTTATAAGGAAATGAAGAAAACCATTCCGGAGAACGAAGACCAGGATGCCAGTATGAGTCAGATGACGGATTATTTTGAAGACGAGATGATTCAGAAGCTGGCAAGCCAGTCAGTAGAACAGAGTGGCGGAAGTAACAGTCTGGCACAGCAGCTGTATGAGCAGATGAAGCGTAATTATAATATGGAATAGAATTTAAAAAAGACGATAAAAGGGGCTGTCATATGATGACAGCCTTCTCTTACTTTACAGGAAATTGCTTTCCTGTAAAGTAAAAAATGCTCCGCAAGGATGCGCACTGCGGCGTATAAGGCGGATGTCGCAAGCGACCGCCGCAGGCGCAAAACTGTGCCAAGGCACATTCTTTATTCTGTTGGAAAGGAAAGACGATGGAGACGATAACCGGTTATGTAGATCATATCATATATCGAAATGCTGACAATGGCTATACGGTACTGGTGCTGGTTTGCGAAGAAGAAGAGATAACCTGCGTGGGAATCTTTTCGGGGATCAGTGAGGGAGAGAATATCGAAGTGACCGGTGAATATACGGCACATCCGACCTATGGAAAGCAGTTTAAAGCTGAAAGTTATGTGGAGAAAGAACCAACCGATGAACTGTCCATTGAGCGTTATCTTGGCTCCGGAGCAATTAAAGGGATTGGTGCGGCACTTGCAGCAAGAATTGTAAGAAGATTTAAAGGCGATACCTTCCGGATTATCGAAGAAGAACCGGAGCGGTTAGCGGAAGTAAAAGGAATCAGTGAACGGAAAGCAATGGAAATATCAGACCAGGTCTCTGAAAAACGAGATCTGCGTCAGGCAATGATATTTTTGCAGCAGTATGGCATTACACTGAATCTTGCGGTGAAAATCTATAAAGAATACGGACAGGAAGTATACGGCATCATTCAGGAGAATCCATATCGTCTGGCGGATGATATCAGTGGTGTGGGATTCCGGATTGCAGATGAAATTGCTAAGAAAGTCGGTATTCATACAGATTCTGATTTTCGAATCCGAAGCGGTATATTGTATACACTTTTACAGGCATCCGGGGAGGGTCATACCTTTCTGCCGGAGGAAGAACTGACAAAGCGGGCAGGAGAACTTCTTGGTGTAACAGAAGAAGCAATCGAAAAGCAGTATATGGATTTGTCGATAGAGCGGAAAATCATTATGAAACAGGAGGGTGAACAGGTTCAGATTTATGGCGCACCACTCTATTATACGGAAGTAAATACAGCCATGATGCTTAAGAATCTGGATATTGCCTATGATGTGTCAGATGCAGAGATTGCCCAGCGAATCCATAAGATTGAGAAGCAGACCGGCATGGAACTGGATGAACACCAGAAAGAGGCTGTTTCGGAGGCAGTAAGAAACGGACTTTTGGTAATCACCGGTGGACCCGGAACTGGTAAGACGACGACAATTAACAGTATTATCAAATATTTTGAACTGGAAGGTCTGGACATTTTTCTGGCAGCACCTACCGGAAGAGCTGCAAAGCGAATGAGCGAAATGACCGGATATGAAGCCAAAACCATACACCGGATGCTGGAATTAAACGGTGGAATGGAAGGAGCGGTAGGATTCGAACGAAATGAAAGTAATCCGCTGGAAACGGATGTTGTAATTATCGATGAGATGTCCATGGTGGACATCAGCCTGATGCAGTCCCTGTTGAAGGCAATGGTAGCCGGAACAAGACTGATTCTGGTAGGAGACGTAAACCAGCTTCCAAGCGTAGGACCGGGAAGCGTATTAAAGGATATTATCGACAGCGGACAGTTCCATGTGGTACAGCTTACCAAGATTTTCCGACAGGCATCCCAGAGTGATATCATTGTCAATGCCCATAAAATCAACCGGGGAGAAGAAGTAGTGTTAGATAACAAGAGCATGGATTTCTTTTTCCTGAAACGATATGATGCAGATGTGATTATCAATGTGGTACTGCAGCTGATTATGCAGAAACTGCCTAAATTTGTAAATGCACAGCCTTATGATATACAGGTGCTGACTCCGATGAAAAAAGGAAATCTGGGCGTAGAACGATTGAATGCCATCCTGCAGCGATACTTAAATCCTCCCGCTCCGGATAAGAAAGAAAAAGAGTATGGCGATAAAGTGTTCCGCGAAGGGGACAAGGTCATGCAGATAAAAAATAATTATCAGCTGGAGTGGGAGGTCTTGAGTAAATATGGATTTGCCATTGACCGTGGAACCGGTGTGTTTAATGGGGATACGGGAATTATCCGTGAAATCAATGATTATAAAGAGACAATGACCGTGGTCTATGATGAAGACAAGGTGGTAGAGTACTCCTTTAAAATATTAGAGGAACTGGAACTGGCATATGCCATTACAATACATAAATCCCAGGGTAGTGAATATCCGGCAGTTGTAATTCCGCTTCTTGGGGGACCGAGAATGCTGATGAACAGGAACCTTTTGTATACAGCGGTAACCCGGGCAAGAAAGTGTGTAACACTTGTGGGAAATGAAATGTGCTTTTATGAGATGGAACAGAATATTACAGAACAGACCAGATACAGCGGTCTGCGGGCAAGACTGGAAGAAAATGTGTAGAGGTGGTTGACTGTGCAGGCATGCGGAACCTTCCACCGACCGCTTCTTACGGGTGTCTGGAAAGAAAGAAAAACCAGCCGAAATTCTGTATTTTGCAGAATTCCGGCTGGTTTTTGCGTGTTTGACAACTTGCAAAGCAAGTCATTTGTCAATTTTCGTTTAAAAACCGGCAGATACCAATTACTTGGATAATAAAGCTTTGTCATTGGCAAATTCTTCGCCACTGATTTCTTCAAATTTCTCTAATAAATCTTCTACGGTAAGATTCTTTTTCTCTTCTCCGGAAATATCTAAGATAACCTGACCTTCATTCATCATAATCAGACGGTTGCCATGAACAATTGCATCACGCATGTTGTGTGTTACCATCAGAGTGGTAAGGTTCTGCTCTGCAACTATTTTATCCGAAAGAGTAAGAACCTTTGCAGCAGTCTTTGGATCCAAAGCAGCGGTGTGCTCATCTAAGAGAAGCAGCTTTGGACGGTTTAAAGTAGCCATAAGAAGAGTCAGTGCCTGACGCTGACCACCGGAAAGCAGTCCGACTTTAGAGGTAAGACGGTTCTCAAGTCCTAAATCCAGCTCTTTTAACAATTCTTTGTAATGTGCTCTTTCTGCCTTGGTAATACCGCTTCCAAGACCTCTGCTTTTGCCACGACGGGCAGCGAGGGCAAGATTCTCATCGATTCCCATGGTAGCAGCGGTTCCCATCATAGGATCCTGGAATACGCGACCTAAGAAACTGGCACGTCTGTGCTCAGACATTCTTGTAACATCTACGTCATCAATAGAAATGGAACCTTCATCCACAAGGAATACTCCTGCAATAGCATTTAATAAAGTGGATTTTCCGGCACCATTTCCACCGATGACAGTAACGAAATCACCTTCGTTTAAAGTAAGGGTAGTGCCGTTAAGAGCGGTTTTTTCGTTAATGGTTCCCGGATTAAATGTTTTGTAAATATGATCAACTTTAAGCATTGGTTTTGGCTCCTTTCTTTACTGGTTTTGTAAAGTATTTCTTCTTCCAGTAAGGAACTGCAAGGAAGAAAGCAACCACAAGTGCAGATAACAGCTTTAAGTAGTTGGTATCAAGACCAAGCCAGATAACAATCTGAAGTACAGCGTAGTAAATAACAGCACCGATAGCGACAGATAAAAGCTTCAACGCAAAGTTGTGGAAAATCTTTTCGAACAGTACAGTACCGATAATAACGGCAGCAAGACCGATTACGATAGCACCACGTCCTGCATTGACATCAGCAAATCCCTGATACTGTGAGTAAAGAGCGCTGGCAAGACCAACAAGACCGTTGGAAATCATTAAACCGATTACGGTATTGAAATTTGTGTTGATACCCTGGGCACGGCTCATATTCGGGTTGCATCCGGTAGCACGGATAGAACAGCCTCTTGCAGTTCCGAAGAACCAGTACAGGATAGCTATAATGGCGATGACAAAGATAGCAACGATAAATATGGTGTTTTTATAAAAAGCCACATTTTTTACATATCGTAAAGATACAATTAAATCGTATTTGTCAGCGCTGATTGCCTGGTTGGATTTGCCGCCAAGAATCTTTAAGTTAATGGAGTATAATCCAAGCTGGGTTAAAATACCTGCAAGGATTACCGGAATTCCCATTTTTGTATGGAAGATTCCGGTAATTAATCCTGCCAGCATACCGGATATGGTAGCGGCAAGGATTGCTACCCAGATATTCTGTCCAGAAGCAATCAGAGTAACACAGACAGCACCGCCAAGACTCATGGTTCCATCCACGGTTAAGTCTGCCACATCCTGTATTTTAAAAGTGATGTATACACCGATTGCCATAATACCCCAGATTAATCCCTGGGCTACAGCACCGGGCATAGCGTTTAATAAATCAGCAATTTGCAATTCCACAATAAGTTCCTCCGGTTTCTAAATAAATAATTCAAAAGTAAAAATTACTCAGACATGTCTAAAGCTTCGTAATCGTCTGGGACAGTGATGCCAAGCTTCTCACAGATGTCAGGGTTGTACTGTTTGGTAACTGCTGGGGCAAATTCAACTTCCATAGTGGATGGGTCTGCACCGTTTACTAAGATTTCGTATGCCATTTTACCTGTCTGATATCCAAGATCATAGTAGCTGATGGATAAGGTAGCAACACCACATCCTTTGCAGATACCGGCTTCACCTGCAATAATTGGAACACCGGCTTCACCTGCAATGTTATTGATGACTTCTGTATTAGAAGCGGCAGTGTTGTCGGTAGGAACGTAAAGAACATCGTTTTCATTTACAGCACTCTGGACAACACTTGCAATATCGTTGGAATCAACGAAAGAATATGCAGTACAGGTGTAATTTAATTTCTCTAATTCTTCTTTGATAACATCAATCTGATACTGTGAGTTTGCTTCTGCGGAGCAGTAAAGCAGTCCGACATTTTTAGCGTCCGGGAATAATTCATTTAACATAGCTGCCTGCTCGGACAGAGGAGCTAAGTCAGAAGTTCCTGAAATGTTACGTCCTGTTGTGCCTGACCAGCCGGAAATGTCAAGAGCGGTTGCGTAATCTGTTACGGAAGTTCCAAGAATAGGAATATCTGTAGTTGCAGCAGCTGCAGACTGAAGAGGAGCAGTTGCATTTGCAAGAATCAGGTCTTCATTTTTGGAAACGAAGGAGTTGACGATAGTTGCACATGTGGCAGAATCACCCTGGGCGTTCTGCTCGTCAAAAACAACGTCATCACCTAATTTCTCGGTAAGATAGTCTTTGAATCCTTTTGTTGCAGCATCTAATGCCTCATGCTGTACGAGCTGACAGATGCCAACGGTGTACTTTGCGTTGGATGAACTTTTCTCTGTAGCGTTGGATGAACTTTTCTCTGTAGCGTCAGCGTTTTGGGTATCTCCTGCTTTGGAGCCACAGGCGGTCATGCTGAGTGCAAGAACTGCTGCAACTGAAAGAGAGAGAAATTTCTTCATTTTTTTCATAATAATTTCCTCCTGAAATATGTAATATTTTTTTGATTTAACGCGTTCGTGCGTCTGTGCGTTTATGCATTAAAGCGTTAATTCGAATAGACTAATTATAATAAGTAGAGAAAAATAAGTCAATAAATTAAATCCTATTTTTATCAGGAAAAATTAAGAGAATGTTAATGTTTTTGCAAAAGGGACTGTGCTAATATGTGCAAAGAGAGTTTTGGAAAGGAAATAATGAATATACTTGATATTATATTCCCAAGAAGATGCCCACTGTGTGATGAGGTGATACCGCCGGATGGAAAAATCTGCCCGGAGTGCATCGGAAAGGCAGAACTGGTGAAGGAACCGGTCTGTAAACGGTGCGGAAAACCCATTGGGAATGCCAGGAAGGAATATTGTGGTGACTGTGACCGAAAAAAACATTTTTTTGATTCGGGAAAGGCAGTATTTGTCTATCAGGGGGCAGTGCAACACTCGCTGTATCGTTTTAAATATGCCAATCGGCGTGAATATGCAGCTTTTTATGGAAAAATGGCATGTATACAGTATGCCCGGTGGATTTCAAGACTGGGGATAGATGCAATCATACCGGTTCCGCTGCATCGGAAACGCAGGAGGGAGAGAGGGTATAATCAGGCAGAACTCTTTGCAAAGGAAATAGGAAAACGTACCGGAATTCCGGTAGAAACGAAATTGCTATATCGGTGTATAAATACCAGACCCCAGAAGGAACTTAATGACCAGGAACGCAAGAAAAATCTGAAAAAGGCTTTTACAATCGCACAAAATATAGTACAATTAAGAAAAGTTCTGCTTGTAGATGACATTTACACAACTGGAAGTACCGTGGATGCAGCAGCAGAATGTTTGAAGGTATCAGGAATACAAGAGGTTTATGTACTTTGCATTAGCATTGGCAGGGGGCATTAGGAGGAGAAAGAATGGACGTAAGAAACTGCAAAGGATGCGGAAGATTATTTAATTATTATGGGGGCGTACCGTTATGTAAAGCCTGCAAAGATAAACTGGAAGAGAAGTTCCAGGAGGTAAAAGAATATTTGCGGCAGAACCCGAATACTCCGATACAGGTTGTATCGGAAGATAATAATGTTTCTGTAAAACAGATTAAACAGTGGGTGCGTGAAGAAAGACTTGTCTTTTCAGAAGATTCACCACTTGGTCTGGAATGTGAAGGCTGTGGAACAATTATCAAAACAGGGCGTTTCTGTGAGAAATGCAAACGTAAAATGGAAACGGACTTCCAGAGTGTAATAAAGAAAAAACCGGTGGAGCCTCAGTTGGATAAGAGACCGAAGGAAAGAGATAAGATGAGATATCTGTAACTGTAGATTAAGAACTGCCGCAGTGACTGGTGGCAGTTTTTTCTTTTCAGAAGATAATATCTATGTTATACTAAAGAGAGTTTGTTTAGGAGCAGAGTATGATTAGTAAAGAACGCGTCAGACATATGACAAAGCTGTCAGAATTCGAAAATGAAGAAAGTAAAGCCTGCCAGAAAGCAACACAGTATTTTAGAAGAGATTATGTTGCCATGGAGTTGATAAAAAGCTTTTTTGCCGGAACCATTGCGTTCGGACTTCTTTTTGTGCTGTGGCTTTTTTACGACATGGAGAATCTGGTAAAGAAAATTAATGATATGGATATGATCGGATTTGGCATCCGGATTGTAATGGTGTATCTGGTATTTCTGGCTGCTTATCTGATGATTACTTATATTATCTATAATCGTAGATATACAAAGGGGAGAAAACAGGTAAAGGAGTATTATAACAGACTGAAGAGGGTGAGCAGTCTGTATCGTGAGGAAGAAAATATATCTAATACGGATGACTGGGAGGTTTAGGATGACGGGTTTACTCGAACTGAAGGAGCGGTTAATCCGCTTTTTTGGAAAAAATGAAATATATGTGGTGCCGGTACTTAAGTTTATTCTGGCAACAGTGGTATTTCTGCTGATCAATCAAAATATTGGCTATATGACCAGACTGGCCGGACTTCCGGTAACACTGGTACTGGCACTGTTATGTGCGGTTCTTCCGGTCAATGCTATCCTGTTGTTTGCGTTCATTCTGATTGCTGCACATTTATTTGCACTGTCTATGGATGTATGCGTGGTAGGACTGATTCTTATGCTGGTTATCGCACTGCTGTATTTACGGTTTTCACCAAAAGATGGTTATTATGCAGTGCTGACACCGATAACATTTGCATTACATACCCCATATATCATGCCGATTTCGGCAGGACTGTTACGTACACCGGCATCTGCCGCATCTATTGTGAGCGGAACTGTGATGTTTTATTTTCTGAAGGGAATAAAGGAAAATGAGGCAGTATTAAGTGCAGTGGAAGAGGACAGCAATGCGGCTTCTAAGATGGTGGTAGCAATCAACCAGCTGCTGGGAAATAAGGAAATGTATCTGGTACTGGCAACTTTTATTGTGATTTTACTGGTGGTTTATGTAGTGCGCCGCCTGTCCATAGATTATGCATGGACAGTGGCGTCACTGGCTGGTATTCTGATTGGACTTACTGTGCTGATCAGCGGTTTTGTAATGCTTGGAATCAAGGGACAAATCGTCTGGATTATTGTAGGAGGCGTAATTTCTACGGTGATTGCATTGATACAGCAGTTCCTGTTCTTTAACCTGGATTATAGCAGGACAGAACGGGTACAGTTTGAGGATGATGAATATTACTATTATGTAAAAGCGGTACCGAAGATTTATGTTACAACCAAGGAGAAAAAGGTAAAACGTATCGCAGCCAAGGATGAGGAAAAAGAACGTATTTCCCGCAAAGCATTGGCAGAGGAAATGGATATAGATGAAGATTTGCTGAAATAAGACAGAGAGGAAGTGGAACAGGTGCAGTCATTTTTGACAGTGTTGGAAAATTTTAAAGAAAATTATCTGGCGTGGGTAAGCGTTTTGAACATTACGATATCAAAGACTGATATTGTAGAAATGCTTATTATTGCGTTCCTGTTTTATCACGTCCTGAAATGGATTAAGGATACACGGGCATGGATGCTGTTAAAAGGAATTCTTGTGATTTTAGCGTTTGTACTTGTGGCAGCAATCTTCCAGATGAATACAATTCTCTGGATAGCAGAGAAGACGATTAATGTAGCAATTATTGCAATCGTTGTTATCTTCCAGCCGGAGCTCCGGAAAGCACTGGAAGAATTGGGACGAAAGAAGTTTATTTCATCCCTCTTTTCTTTTGATTTTGGGAAAAACGGAGTGGAACGTTTCAATGACCATACGATTGGAGAACTGGTAAAGGCAAGCTATGAGATGGGTAAGGTGAAGACCGGAGCCCTGATTGTAGTGGAAAATGAAATTATGCTGACAGAATACGAAAGAACCGGTATTGCGCTGGATTCCCTGGTATCAAGCCAGCTTCTGATTAATATATTTGAAAAGAATACTCCGTTACATGACGGAGCTATTATTGTACGTGGGGACAGGGTTGTCTCTGCAACCTGTTATCTGCCACTGTCTGACAGCCTGGAACTGAGCAAGGATCTGGGAACCAGACATCGTGCAGCAGTTGGAATTAGTGAAGTGAGTGATTCTCTTACAATTGTGGTATCAGAGGAAACCGGAAAGGTTTCTATTGCGATGGGTGGACAGCTGTACCGTAATGTGGATGCGGAGTTTCTGCGCAGCAAACTGAAATTTCTCCAGAGCAGCAATATCGAACCAAAGCGCTTCCAATTACTGAAGAGGAGGTTACGCAATGTTAAAAAAGCTGACAAAACTGGTGACGAATAATTTTGGACTGAAGGTTGCAGCATTATTCTTCTCTGTTGTGCTGTGGCTTGTTGTTGTCAACATTGATGATCCGACACAGGCGAAGAACTTTACCACGTCTATTACGATAACCAATTCGGATTATATGACACAGCAGGGCAAATACTTTGAAGCAAAGGACAGTAATCTGCAGGTAACCTTTAAGGTTTCTACTGTGCGTTCTGTTATGAAGAACTTGAGTAATACTGACTTCCGGGCAGTAGCAGATATGGAAAATGTTGAGCAGGTAGACGGTGTATACCGGGTACCGATTGAAATAACTGCAACACGATATGCGTCTGCGGTGAACTTCCAGGGCAAAACACAGTATATGGAAGTAAATGTAGAAGATCTGATGCTGTCACAGTTTTCTATTAAGGGAAAAACAGTAGGAGATGCAGCTGAGAATTATGCGGTGGGAGATGTGCGGGTATCTCCGAACATCTTAAAAGTAACCGGACCGGAATCGGTGGTGAATCAGATTGATCATGTAGAAGCAACCATTGATGTAACAGGTGCATCCGCAGACTTGACGGATAGTGTAGTCCCGGTTGTATATAATGCAAACGGTGAGGCGGTAGATACCTCAAAGCTGAATTTTAATATTGATAAAGTGACAATTTCGGCTACGATACTTAATATCCGTAACCTTTCAGTAGAAATTGAACCGAGTGGAACGGTTGCAGATGGATTTGTATGCACCGGAGTGACGATTAATCCGAATAAGATAGCGATAAAGGGAACACCGGAAGCACTGAACGCAGCCGGAAGTATTGTGATTCCGTCAGACCAGCTGGATATCAGCGATGCAACTGGCAATGTAGTGAAGACAATTAATATTTCTTCTTATCTGCCGGATGATGTAGAGGTGGTCGATGCTGACAATCTGAATGTTGAAGTAACCGCAGTGGTGGAGCAGATTGTGTCAGAATCTTATAGCGTACCGGTTGAAAACATTGCAATTCAGAATCTGAAAGAGGGTTATGAAGCAGTCTTTGCAGAGCGTACAGTTACAATAACCTTAAAGGGACTGCGGAATGATCTGGATAAACTTATGGCAGACAGCATTAAGGGAAATGTAAATGCAGCAGGACTGGCAGAAGGTAATCATACCGTAACAGTTACCCTGGAGCTGGATGACAGCTTATATTCCGTAAATGGAACACAGACTGCAGTGATAACCATAACAAAGAAATCAGAAGACACATCAGATACTACAAATACTGGAAATGACAATGGAACCCATACGGGTTCGAATGGTGGTACAGAAACGGGAACGGGCAGTACCAATGGAAATAATACGAATAATGGAAATTCGGAGGAAGATTAGAAAATGAGCAGAATGTTTGGAACAGATGGTGTAAGAGGTGTTGCAGGAGCGGAGCTTACCATTGAACTGGCAACAAAGCTTGGACAGGCAGGTGCCTATGTGCTGACGAAAGAGCAGGAACATCAGCCGACATTAATTGTAGGATGTGATACAAGAATTTCAGGTGGAATGCTTGCCAATGCACTGATGGCAGGAATCTGTTCTGTAGGAGCCAATGCAATCTATGCAGGGGTAATGCCGACACCGGCGATTGCCTATCTGACAAGAAAACATAAAGTAGATGCAGGCGTTGTGATTTCCGCATCCCATAATCCGATGGAATTTAACGGAATCAAATTCTTTAATGGAGACGGATATAAGCTTTCTGATGCGTTGGAGGATGAAATCGAAGAGCTGATTCGCAATAATATGAAAGATGTTGTACTGCCGATTGGATCCGGTGTGGGAAGAATCGACTATCGTTTTGATTTGCGTGATGAATATGTGAAATTCATGAAGAAATGTGTGCCGGTTGATTTGACCGGTATGAAGATTGTGATAGACTGTGCAGAGGGTGCATCCTACTATACATCGGTTAAGACATTAAAAGACCTGGGTGCAGATCTGGTTGCTATCCATACGAAGCCGGATGGAACCAATATCAATGCTAACTGCGGTTCCACCCATATGGAAGAACTTCAGGCAAGGGTTGTTTATGAAAAAGCAGACGTTGGCCTTGCATTTGATGGCGATGCTGACCGTATGCTTGCGGTAGATGAAAAAGGTAACATGGTGGATGGCGACCAGCTTATGGCAATCTGTGGATGCCATATGAAGAAAAAAGGAACTTTAAAGAAAAATACCATTGTAGTAACCGTTATGACCAATCTTGGCTTCAGTCTGATGGGAGAGCGGGAAGGCATCCATGTAGAGAAAACCAAGGTCGGAGACAGATATGTCCTTGAAAATATGCTGGAGAATGGCTATAATATCGGGGGTGAGCAGTCCGGACATATTATATTTTTAGATGATAATACAACCGGTGACGGACTTCTTTCCGGACTTCATTTATTACAGGTAATGAAGGAAACCGGCAGGAAATTATCTGAGCTGGCAGAGGTGATGGAAGTATTGCCGCAGGCGCTTGTGAATGCCAAAGTGCCGAATCACAAGAAAGAAAAATTCATGGAATATACTGAGATTGCAGAGGCAATCAAGGCATTGGAAGAGAAATTCAATGGGGAAGGAAGGGTACTGATTCGTCCATCCGGAACCGAGCCGCTGGTAAGAGTTATGATTGAGGGAAAGAACCAGAGCGAGATTGAAGAAGAAGCGCAGAAGCTGGCTGAATTAATTACCAACACAATGCTGTAATCAGGAGGGGAATAGAAATGGTAAGTCAGAAAGTTAAAATAAAGAATCCGACAGGATTACATTTGCGTCCGGCAGGAATTCTCTGCAAGGAAGCAATGCAGTATAAATCGTTAGTAACATTTCATTATCGTGGAAATACTGCTAATGCCAAAAGTGTTTTAAGCGTACTGGGTGCATGCATCAAATTTGGAGATGAAATCGAATTCGTCTGCGAAGGTGATGATGAGGACGAAGCATTAAAGGCAATGGTGGAAGCCGTAGAAAGTGGATTAGGAGAATAAAAGATGAAAAAAATACTGGTAACTGGATGCAATGGACAGTTAGGAAGAGCTATTCGTAAGGAATATGCAGCAAGTGATGTGGAATTTATCAATACAGATGTAGTAGAGGGAGAAGGAGTTGTTTCTCTTGATATTACTGATGTAGATGCCGTACTGAAGCTGGTACGCGCAGAGAAACCGGATGTTATCATTAACTGTGCCGCACATACAAATGTTGATAAGTGCGAAGAACAGTGGGATCTTGCATACAAGATTAATGCAATCGGCCCAAGAAACTTAAGTATTGCAGCAACCGAAGTAGATGCAAAAATGATTCATGTATCTACGGATTATGTTTTTGAAGGAAATGGGACAAGACCATACACAGAATTTGATGCACCAAATCCGGTAAGTGCTTATGGAAAGACCAAGTTAGAGGGTGAAAACTTTGTAAAGGAATTTGCAAAGAAACATTTTATCTTAAGAACAGCATGGCTCTATGGTGATGGAAAGAACTTTGTCAAGACAATGCTGGCATTGGCAGAGAACCATGATGAATTAAATGTAGTCTGTGACCAGGTGGGAACACCTACCAGTGCTGTGGAATTAGCAAAAATGATTCATTATCTGGAAGGCACAGAGAATTATGGAACCTTCCATGCAACCTGTGAAGGAGATACCAACTGGGCAGATTTTGCAGAAGCAATCTTTAAGAGAGCAGGAAAGAATGTAAAAGTAAATCATGTAACCAGTAAGCAGTACAAAGAGATGAATCCGGCATCCGCTAACAGACCGGCATACTCTATCTTGGAGGATTATATGATTAAGCTTACCAGTGACTTTGTAATGGCAGACTGGCAGGATGCACTGGATGTCTATATGAAAGAACTGTTGGGATAATAGGTGAAAAAATGGAACCATTAGTAAGCGTATGTATTCCGGCATATAATAATGTGGAATACATTAAAGATACGATTGATTCAATTCTAAATCAGACATATCAGAATATAGAGCTTGTAATTGTGGATGATAATTCAAAAGATAATACTTATGAACTGATTCAGGAAATTGGGGATGAGAGGATTAAGCTTTATCATAATGATAAGAATCTTGGAATGTCAGGAAACTGGAACCGCTGTCTTTCCTTATGCACCGGTAAATATGCAAAGCTTGTCTGTGCAGATGATATTTTATCGCCGGATGCATTGAAGCGGGAAGTAGATGCTTTAGAGGCAAATCCTACAGCAGTGATTGCGGAAAGTGATACCAAGCTGATTGATTTAAATGGAAAAGGAAAAGGCTTTTATAAACGCTATAAGAAGAGCGGACTGGTAGATGGAAAAGAAATCTGCCGGAAGGGCTTCTTTTCACAGGATTATTTCGGAGCACCACAGGCAAATACTTTCCGGAGAGATGTGGCAGAGAAGATCGGAGGATTTGATACAGATTATACCTATATCTTAGACTATGATTTCTTTGTTTCCATGGCGTGTGAAGGCGATGTTTATATCATACACGAACCACTGAATTTCTTCCGGGTACGAAAAGGTTCAAATACCGGAGAAGTTATGGGGGGCAACAAGGAAAAAACAAAAGTATATGTAGAGGAACATCTGCATTTACTGGAAAAAAACAAAGAACGCTTGAAACTGACACCGAAAGATATCAGACGCAGTGTAATGATCCGGAAGTTCCGTTGCTTTGCGGCATCTGTATATCTGAAAATGTTTGTGCATAAATAAGCGAAAGGGGACTAAAATGGATAAAATTGCAGTATTGATTCCCTGCTATAACGAGAGTAAAACAATCGTAAAGGTAGTAGAGGATTTTAAACGGGTAATTCCGGAAGCTGTTATTTATGTATATGATAATAATTCCAATGATGGAACGGACGAGCTCGCAAGAAGTGCCGGTGCGGTCGTACGTTATGAATATCAGCAGGGAAAAGGAAATGTTATTCGAAGAATGTTCCGTGAAATTGATGCGGAATGTTATATCATGACAGATGGAGATGATACCTATCCGGCAGAATCAGCACCGGAGATGATAAAACAGGTATTAGAACATGGAGCGGACATGGTAGTAGGAGACAGACTTTCTTCTACTTATTTCCAGGAAAATACCAGACCATTCCACAATTTTGGTAATTCCCTGGTGCGTAAATCTATCAATCTTTTCTTCCACACGGATATTAAAGATATTATGACAGGTTATCGTGCGTTCAGTTATCAGTTTGTAAAATCATTCCCGGTATTATCCAAGGGATTTGAAATTGAAACAGAAATGAGCATTCATGCAGCAGATAAGAATATGCAGGTAGACAATGTGATTATTGAGTACCGTGACAGACCGGAGGGAAGTGTATCCAAGCTGAATACCTATTCGGATGGATTTAAGGTACTGCGTACCATTGCAAGACTGTACCGGACTTATAAGCCAATGTCATTCTTTGGCATTATTGCATTTATACTGGCTGCTCTTGGAGTTGGTTTCCTGATACCTGTATTGGTAGTATATGCAAAGACCGGAATGGTGCCGAACTTTCCAACTTTATTTGCTTGCTGTTTTACGATATTGGCAGCAACCCAGGCATTCTTCTCGGGACTTATTCTGCAGACCATTGGACAGAAGAACCGGCAGGATTTTGAAATGGAACTGCAGGCAATCGAAGAGAGAAAGAAAAGACTGGATAAAGAATAGAACTGTTAAATTATGTACAAAAATGTGCACAAACTTCTAAAAAGTTGACAAATAAATGAGGACTGTGCCATAATAAAACGATTTTTAAATCAGGAGGAGAATAAGATGAGAACTTATTTAGTAACTGGAGGAGCCGGATTTATTGGTTCAAACTACATTCACTACATGTTTCGTAAATACGACAATGAGATTCGTATTATCAATGTAGACGCATTAACTTATGCAGGAAACTTGGAAAATTTAAAAGACATCGAGAACAGAGACAACTATACATTTGTAAAAGCAGATATTACAGACAAAGAAGCAATCCGCAAAGTGTTTGCAGAAAATGACATTGACCGCGTGGTACATTTCGCGGCAGAGAGTCATGTTGACCGTAGTATCAAAAACCCTGAAGTATTCGTTCATACCAACGTAATGGGTACTGCAGTTATGTTAAACTGTGCAAAAGAAGCATGGGAACTTCCGGATGGAAGCTTCAAGGAAGGTAAGAAATTCCTTCACGTATCCACAGACGAAGTATATGGTTCCCTTCCAGATGATGGAAAGAGCTTCTTCTATGAGACAACACCATATCAGCCACACAGCCCATACTCTGCAAGTAAGGCATCTTCTGATATGTTAGTAAAATCTTATATTGATACTTATCATTTCCCGGCAAATATTACCAATACATCCAATAACTACGGACCTTACCAGTTCCCGGAGAAACTGATTCCGTTAATCATCAACAATGCTTTACACGGAAAGAAACTTCCGGTATATGGTGATGGAATGAACATCCGTGACTGGTTATATGTAGATGACCATGCAAAGGGAATCGATATGGTTCAGGAGCAGGGACGTCTTGGACAGACTTATAACATCGGTGGACACAATGAGAAGCGTAATATCGAAATCATCAACATCATTATTGAAACTTTACAGGAGATTCTTCCGGATGATGATCCAAGAAAAGCAAATGTAAGCAAAGATTTAATCACTTACGTAGAAGACCGTAAAGGACATGACAGACGTTATGCAATCGCTCCGGACAAAATCAAAGCTGAGATTGGCTGGGAGCCGGAGACCATGTTCAAAGATGGTATCAAGAAGACAATTGCATGGTATCTTGAGCATGAAGACTGGATGAACAATGTAACCAGTGGTGACTACCAGAAATATTATGCAGATATGTATAAAGATAAATAAATAGAAGTATAGAAAGAGAAGCGGATAGGAAAATACAAGACCTGTCCGCTTTTTTTGTGCGTTTTCGCCAGTATTTCCACGGGTACTACAGAAATTATTAAGGAAAATATAGATGAAAAATACGATGTAATATGTTATAATTAAATGATTTATTAGGTGAAAGAATGCGTTGGAGAACGTAAACAATATGATTAAGGAGGATTTTTCCATGAAAGGTATTATTTTAGCCGGAGGTTCCGGAACAAGACTTTATCCATTAACCAAGGCAGTATCCAAACAGATTATGCCGGTATATGACAAACCAATGATTTATTATCCATTATCTACACTGATGCTGGCAGGAATCCGTGAGGTACTGGTTATCTCTACACCAAGAGACCTTCCGGTATTTGAGGAGTTATTAGGAGATGGAAGCCAGCTGGGAATGTCTTTCTCTTATGCAGTGCAGGAACAGCCAAGAGGACTTGCAGATGCATTTATCATCGGTGAGAAATTCATTGGCAATGATGCAGTGGCATTGGTATTAGGCGATAATATTTTCTATGGACAGAGTTTCTCTAAAGTGCTTCGCAGTGCAGCAGAGCGTACAGAGAGCCAGCCGGGAGCAACCATTTTCGGATATTATGTAAAAGATCCAAGAGAATACGGTGTAGTAGAATTTGATGAGAATGGTAAAGCATTGTCAATCGAAGAAAAACCGGCTCAGCCAAAATCCAATTATGCAGTTCCGGGACTTTATTTCTATGACAATGATGTAGTAGAGATTGCCAAGAATGTAAAACCATCTGCAAGAGGAGAAATTGAAATTACAAGTGTTAATAATGAATATCTGAACCGTGGAACCCTTCAGGTTGAGACCTTAGGAAGAGGATTTGCATGGTTAGATACCGGAAATCATGACATGCTTCTTGATGCAGCAGATTTCGTAGCAGCATTCCAGAAACGTCAGGGATTATATATTTCCTGTATCGAAGAAATTGCATACAAGAGAGGATTCATCGATAAAGCACAGTTAGAGAAGCTGGCGCAGCCATTACTTAAGACTGCATATGGTCAGTATCTGATGGACGTTGCTAACGGATTATAAAATAGAGTTGGGTATTATTGTAGAAAAGCGAGGAAGAGAAAAATGGGAAAAATTAAAGTAACAAATGACTGTAATGGAATCAAAGGATTAAAAGTAATTGAACCTGCAGTATTCGGAGATGCAAGAGGATACTTTATGGAGACCTATAACTATAATGATTTCAAGGAAGCAGGAATCGACTGTGAATTCGTACAGGACAACCAGTCTGCATCCAAGAAAGGTGTACTTCGTGGACTTCATTTCCAGTTAAACTATCCACAGGACAAGCTGGTGCGTGTAGTAAACGGTGAAGTATTTGACGTCGCAGTTGACTTAAGAGAAGGTTCTGAAACCTTTGGAAAATGGTTTGGAGTTACTTTGTCTGCTGAGAACAAGAAACAGTTCTTCATTCCAAAGGATTTTGCACACGGATTTATCGTATTAAGTGATTATGCAGAATTCTGCTATAAAGTTACTGATTTCTATCATCCAAACGATGAGGGCGGACTTCTGTGGAATGACCCTGACATCGGAGTAGAATGGCCAATGCCGGAAGGAATGACAGAGGCAGATTTGATTTTATCCGACAAAGATAAAGTATGGCATGGCATCAAGGCATATGCAGAGAATAAGAATAACTGCAGGAAAGACTGATAGACAGTTGAAGTAACATAAGGAGTAAATGATATGTCTAAGAAGAGACTCGCAGCCAGCCTGCTGGTGGTACTGTTTGGTATATTGGCGAACATCCTGGTTTTCAGATATGAACCGGCTTTAAGTGAGAAGAAGGTTACGGTAAAGGTAACACTTACATCCGATGAAGAAAATTATATGGAGATGTTCTATCTGACAGACGGACAGAAAATGCCGGATGATTTCAAGGCAGAACAAAGCAGCGGAGTGAATTATAAAAAAGCTGGAACAGAGAAAACGTTAGAATATGCCGTACCGGCAGATATTTCATATCTTCGCTTTGATTTGGGAAGCGGAGCATCCGAGACAACTATTTCCGGCATAACCATTGAAAGTAATGGACAAACTGCGGTAATAGATCAGAATGTTTTTTCAGAAACAGTGCGTCTGCAGGAAGTAAAACAGAATAATGTTTCAGACGGTATTAACCTGACAGCAGAAAAAGAGGATCCTTACCTGGTATGGAATACAGAGAACTGGGGAATTGCGAAGCTGGTAAAGGACAGCCTCTGGCTCCGGTATCTTCTGGTTAAAATCCTTGCGTGTGTTGTATTGGATATCATTCTTATTGTTGCATTAAAAGCAGGTAAAAAGCTGATTGTTCTTCCGAAAGAGGTGTATCAGAACAGAAAGCTGCTCTGGAATTTGTCAAAGAATGATTTTAAAACTAAATTTGCAGGTTCCTATCTTGGTATTATCTGGGCATTTATACAGCCAATTGTAACGGTAGTGGTATACTGGTTCGTATTTGAAAAAGGATTAAAGGCTGGCGGAATCAACACCAGAGCAGGAATTGATGTTCCGTTTGTACTCTGGCTGGTTGCAGGTCTGGTGCCTTGGTTCTTCTTCCAGGATGCATTAAATGGTGGAACCAACGCACTGATTGAATACAGCTATCTGGTTAAGAAGGTTGTATTTAAGATAAGTATTCTTCCAATTGTGAAAGTAGTATCTGCTCTGTTTGTACATGTATTCTTCGTAGTATTTACGCTGGTGCTGTATAGTGCATATCACTATTATCCGGATTTATATACATTGCAGATTGTGTACTATACCTTTGCCATGTTTATTATGGTATTGGGAATCGTGTATGCAACCTGTGCGATTGTAATCTTTTTTCGTGATTTAACACAGGTGATTAACATTGTTCTGCAGGTTGGGATGTGGATGACACCGATTATGTGGAACATTGATACCATGGAATTATCTCCAGTGCTGATTACCATATTCAAACTGAATCCGATGTACTATATTGTGGCAGGATACCGGGATGCGTTGATTAATAAGGCGTGGTTCTGGGAAAATGCACCACTGACTTTATACTTCTGGCTTCTGACAGCAGTATTATTCGGTATCGGAACCATGATATTTAAGCGGTTGAAGATTCATTTTGCAGATGTATTATAGGAAGGCATAGGATATGAGCGAAGTAGCAATTAGAGTAGATGATGTAAGTAAATTATATAAGCTTTACGATAAACCTTCAGACAGACTGAAGGAATCGTTAGGCCTGACACGAAAGAAATTATATAAGGAACATTATGCACTGCATAATGTTTCTTTTGATGTAAAAAGAGGAGAAACCGTTGGCATAATCGGAACCAACGGTTCCGGAAAATCTACGATTCTTAAGATTATTACTGGAGTCTTGAATCCATCCGGTGGTCATGTAGAGATTGATGGAAGAATTTCTGCACTGTTGGAGCTGGGTGCAGGCTTCAATATGGAATATACCGGAATTGAGAATATCTACCTTAATGGAACCATGATTGGTTTTTCCAGGGAAGAGATTGATGCAAAGATGCAGGATATTCTTGATTTTGCAGATATCGGTGACTTTGTGCATCAGCCGGTCAAGACATATTCTAGTGGTATGTTTGTGCGGCTGGCATTTGCGGTAGCGATTAATATTGACCCGGAAATCCTGATTGTCGATGAGGCGTTGTCGGTAGGAGACGTATTCTTTCAGGCAAAATGCTACAAGAAATTTGAAGATTTTAAGAAAATGGGAAAAACCATCCTTTTTGTCAGCCATGATCTGGGCAGCATCAGCAAATACTGTGACCGTGTTGTACTTTTAAACAGAGGAAAGAAGCTGGCAGAGGGTACACCAAAAGAAATGGTAAGCATGTATAAGCGAATCATGGTCAATCAGGATAAGGCGGAGGAAATCGCAGCACACCAGATGGACATGAGCTCCTTGGAAGAAGATGATGAAAAGGAAATCAAAGAGGCTGTCTGCGAAGGACAGTGGAAGAATCATTACAATCTGAATCCGGATGTGGATGAATATGGCAATGGTGCCGCTGAAATTGAAGACTTTGCTATAATAGATGAGAATGGTAATTATACCAATGCAATTGTAAAAGGAACACGATTCCGGCTGAAATCCAAAGTAAAATTTAAACAGGATGTTCATGATCCGATATTTACCTATACCTTTAAAAATATACAGGGTGTGGCAATAACCGGAACCAATACTATGTATGAGAAGAAGGATGTTCCATTGGCAAAAGAAGGGGAGACTTATGTTGCAACCTTTGAGCAGGATATGTTTCTGCAGGGAGGGGAATACTTATTGTCCATGAGCTGTACCGGATATCGTGACGGTGAGTTCCAGGTATACCACAGATTATATGATGTATGCAATGTGACGGTGGTTTCAGATAAAAATACCGTAGGTTTTTATGATATGAATTCTGTTACGACAGTGGAGAAGATAGATGAGTAAAAAGATAAAGGAAAGACGGCGGAAATGACAGAAAATTGTGGGAAAGTTCAAATTGACAGAAGCAGATATCAGGCAGAGCCTGTGTTTGGAGAACCGATTCCGGATAAAATGATGTTAGAGGACATAAAGCGTTATAGAAAAGACGGCCTGCAGGAAGTGATAAAAGAACGTAAGAGTTATAATTATTTATTCTATTTGTCGGAACTCCGCAAGAATATCATAGAATGGTATCCATTTTTCAGACAGGCAGAAGTGCTTGCAGTGGGTGCGGATGCAGGAATACTTACAGATGCACTGGCACAAAAGGCAGCGCACGTTACCTGCGTGGAAACATCGGAAACGAGAGCCGAAATGAATGCAGCATGGAACGCTGAAAAAGATAATGTCAGAATAATCTTGGGAAATTATCCGGAAGTAGAAGATAAACTCGGCAGCTATGATTACATTACGCTGATTGGAGAATGGAAATATGCCAGGTCCTATTATGAGAAATCAGAAGACGCATATAGAACCTTTCTTCTGGAACTGTTAAAACATTTGAAAACCGGTGGAGAACTGCTTCTTGCTACAGAAAATAAAATGGGAATGAAGTATTGGGCAGGCTGCCAGGAGGATTATTATGGCGGATATTACCGGGGAATTGAAGATTATCCGGGGGAAGATAATGTCCGCACATTTTCAAAAAAAGAACTGGAAGAGGAACTGAGGGGAATAGAGGGGATTTCCTGGAAATTCTATTATCCATATCCGGATTATAAATTTCCAATGGCGATTTATTCTGATGAATATCTTCCAAAAACAGATGAACTTACGATGAATATCCGTAATTTTGACCGGGACCGCTATGTTATGTTTGATGAAGAAAAGGCATTCGGAACGGTAATAAAAGAAGGGCTATTTTCAGAATTTTCCAATTCGTTTATGGTATCTATCAAAAAGGAGCAGTAGCATGAAAACAGTAGTATTCGCAAAATATTCAAATGATCGTGCAGATGAATTTGCAATATGTACGGAAATACTGAAAGATGAAAATGGAAAGAAGAGCATCCGCAAACGTCCGGTGGAAAAAGAGGGAATCCATCATGTGCAGGGCGTTTATGAAAACTATCTGAAGCTTAAGAGGCAGTATCAGAATGTTTTCGGTGTTGCAGCCTGTCAGATGGAAGCACAGGCGGCAGCGTTTGAGTTTGTGAAGGGAACTGCGTTATCTGCAATATTAGAAAACTACATTGAACAGGGTGAAAAAGACAGAATAGAAGAACTGGTACGGGATTATTGCAACCGGATAACATCAATAGAACCAAAAGCAATCTTTCATGTAACAGAGGAATTTAGAAAAGTTTTCGGAGATGCAACATTTGAAAAAGAGCAGAGTTCTGCTGCGGAAATAACAGATATCGATTTGATATTTGAAAATATTATGATAGATGCCGAAAGCTGGAAAGTAATTGATTATGAGTGGAGCTTTGCATTTCTTATTCCAGAGAAATTTGTAATATACAGAAGTATTCTTTACTGGTTTTTAAAACAGAATGTCAGCCAGTTGTTTACCTGGCAGGAGTTAATGGAATTAGTTTCGATTACGGAAGAAGAGGAAGAAAAATTCCGGAAGATGGAAGCAAATTTCCAAAAGTATGTCATTGGTGGAAAGATTCCAGTCCGGGATATGACAGAGTATCTAGGAACAAAAGCAATTCCATTTAGCGCGGTGTTACATCCGGAAACAGAAGCAAAGGACAGGATGCAGGTTTATTATAACAGTGGAAAAGGATTTTCAGAACAGAATTCCTATTTTATTCCGCATACGGATGAAGGGGAGATGGAAGAAATACGTATTCCTGTCAGCGAAAATGAGAAAGAAGTGCGCTTTGACCCAAGTATGGGAAAATGCGTTGTCTATATAGAATCCATACAGGATTCCAACGGAAAGAAAACTGCAATCAAGTGGTGTAACGGACGGTGGCTTTCTAAGCAGAGTATTTTCTTTGAAGAGGAAGATCCACAGATTCTCGTTGAAATAGAAAAAGGAATTTCCTATCTTGAAATAAAATGTATGGTGGCAGCCACAACGGCTCTTATCACAGAACTTTCCGATGTGACCAAGTTCTATGATTATGGGAAAGTGAAAAAGACTGCAGAAGAGCGGAAAAATGAAATCGAAGAGCTGAATGAGCAGATTGCACAATATGAAGAGAAACAGAAACAGGGCATAATCCGGCTGGAAGAACAGGGCAGGCAGATAGATGAAATGCGTAAACTGATTATGATAAGGGAAGATGAACTGATGTATCATAAGAATGGACTTTGGTACAGATTCAAAAATAAATTACGCAATTGGAAAAACAGGATATTACATAGAAATCGGTAATAGCTAATGGAGAACAACTATGAGTAATAGAGAAAGCTTTGAAGAATTAAAGAAAAAAATAGAACAGGCAGATGTGGTATCGTTTGATGTGTTTGATACGCTGATTTTACGAATTGTAAATACACCGGAAACCATATTTAAGCTGGTTGGAGATGTCTGCGGCATTAAGGATTATGAGCATATCCGTCAGGAAATGCAGCGGCAGGCAAGTATGGAAGCAGAAGAAAAATGGAACCAGCCTCATGCGGTTATGGATCAGATTTATGATTATATAAAGACACATTCCGGGCTTGAGATGGATTGGGAGAAAGTAAAGCAGACAGAGCTTGAAATGGAATATGATTCACTGGTTGCAAATCCGGAAATGAAAGAAATTTATGAGTTTGCCAAAGCAGCGGGCAAGCGTGTGATAGCAACAAGTGATATGTATTTAAAGAAGGATTTCTTAGGAAAAGTATTGAAAAAATGCGGATATGAAATGGATAAAATCTATGATTCTGCAGATGAGATGCATACAAAATTCCGCGGAGATTTGTACGAGCAGGTGCAGAAGGAAGAAGGAGTTCCTGCATGGAAAATCATACATATCGGTGACAACTGGGAATCTGATGTGGTAAATGCCCAGAAAGCGGGATTCCAGACCTATCATTATCCACAGGAAAAAGCAGATAATAAAAACATGCTTCCGTTCAGCATCGACGAAGGAGTAAAGAACTGTATTCACAAGGAGCATTATGAATTCTGGGAAAATTTAGGTGCAGAAGTGGGCGGACCGCTTTATCTTGGTTTATTTACCTGGCTAAAGAGCTGTCTGAAAAGGGAAAAATATGAGAAGATATTTTTCCTTGCAAGAGACGGCTATAATCTCTATCAGTTGTTTGGCAAATATACCGATGAGAAGACAGAATATCTGATGACTTCCCGCAGAGCCTTGTTATTGGCTGGAATCAGTAAATTAGACGAAGAAACCATGCAGATTCTTCCACCATTTACATTAGGACAGACCATAAAAGAAGTGTTAGAATATCTTGGAGTGCTTGAAATCTGTCAGGACAGCATAAAGGAAGCTGGCTTTGAAAGTGTAGATGAAATTATTCATACACGGGAAGAAATGGAACAGGTAAAGAAGCTGTATACATTAAATGAGACAGCCTTCTTGAAAAAATGTGAAGAAGAGAGACAGGAAGCATACCAGTATTTTAAGGAAAAAGGTTTCTTTGACGTAGACAGTATTGTATTTGACTGTGGCTGGAACGGTTCCTCACAGTATCTTCTGGATCGTTTCTTAGAATGTGTCGATTATCAGAAAAAAAATAAATTCTTCTATACCGGAATTTTAAATACAGAGAAGAGTAAACGCCAGTTAAACGGAAGAAAATTTGAGACCTATCTGTTTAACTATGATGAAAATTATAATCTGCAGAATAAAATGAAGGATTCCATTGTTATTATGGAATTGTTCTTTGGTGCGCCGATGAACTCTGTTTATAAATATAAAGACGGAGGGGCAGTATTAGAGGATATACCGGAAGAAACTGCATATAAAGAGGCAATCAGCCAGGGTATTATTACTTTTGTGGAGCGCTCTATTGACTTTGTGGAGAAGTATAAGATTCAGGTGAAACCGGAACATGCTGTGACTGCTATTTTACGTTTGATTCATGAGCCGACAGAAAAGGAAGCAGTTACAATAGGAAATATCGCCAATGTGGATGGATTTGCCAACCAGAAAGCAATTATAAAATATATCGCAAAACTGGATGAAGCTTCATATAAAGAAAATCCACAGATTGAAATATACTGGGCGGAGGGCTTGTTCAAGAGACCGGACATCGATGAAAAGTTAAAAAAGCAGATTGCACAGGACCGTCATCTGTATTATAAGGATGCGGAAACAGATGATGCAGAACAGGCAAAAGAAAGTCTTTATGAAAAAGATTTAAAGAAGTATGGAAAAGTTACGGCTGATTTCCTGGAAGAAGAAAGAAAGCACAAAAATAAAGATCCATACCAGCGCTTTATCAAAGAAAATGAGACCAATATCGTTACAGGAAGAATCTTTGAGCAAAATCCGCTCATTTCATTTGTAGTGCCGGTATATAATGTGCCGGATGACATGCTGACAGCCTGTATCGATTCCATTATCGGACAGACTTATAAGAACTGGGAATTATGGCTGGTGGATGATTTCTCATCATGGGAGTCCGTGCGTGAAGTGCTGCACAGCTATGAAACCACACCGGGAGTTCATGTCATCTATCGTACAGAAAATGGAAATATTTCCAAAGCAACAAATGATGGAATTGCAAAAGCAAGTGGTGAATACATCGCATTTATGGACTGTGATGATGTAATAGAATTAAATACGTTAGAAGAAATGGTGGCATTAATCAACGAAAATCCGGAGCTGGATTTCATTTACAGTGATGAGGACAAGCTGACAGAGGACGGAACCAGAAGACATTCTCCGTTCTTCAAGCCGGACTGGTCACCGGATACCTTCTTTTCGATTATGTATACCAACCATCTTGCAATATACCGTACCGCATTGGTGCGCAAGACTGGTGGACTGCGTACGGAATATAATGGAGCACAGGATTATGATTTTACCCTGCGCTTTACAGAACTGACGGATTATAAGCGGATTGGCCATGTGAAGAAAGTATTATATCACTGGCGTGAACGGGCAGAATCCATTGCAGCAAAAATGGAGGCAAAGCCATATGCACTGGAAGCGATGAAGCGCCTGAAAGAAGAAACGCTGGAAAGACGCGGATTAAAGGGAACCGTGGAATTCGTCAGTGACATGTATCAGTACAGAGTCTGCTATGAAGCAGAGGGTAATCCGAAGGTCAGTATTGTCATTCCATCCAAGGATAATTTCAAAATATTAAAGCAGTGTATTGATTCCATAAAGCAGTGCACCATTTATGAAAACTATGAAATTATTGTAGTGGACAATGGCAGTAACGAAGAGAATAAAGCACAGATAGAGAGCTACTTGGAGGAACAGAAGGCAGCTTATATTTATGAGCTGATGAATTTTAACTTCTCGAAGATGTGCAATCTGGGAGTGAAAGCATCGGATGGAGAATATATTCTGCTTTTAAATGATGATATTAAAGTGTATCGTGCAGAGTGGCTGTCTCTTCTGGTGGGACAGGCATCCCTTGATTATGCCGGAGCAGTCGGCGCGAAATTGTTATATCCGGAGACCGACATTATCCAGCATATTGGAATTGCAAATCTTAAGATAGGGCCGTCTCACAGTGAGATAGGATTTTCAGATTCCAATATCTATTATTTTGGCAGAAACCGTGTGAATTATAACTGGCTTGCAGTAACAGCAGCATGTCTAATGGTGAAGAAGAGCAAATATGAAGAAGTAGGCGGTCTGGATGAAGAACTGACTGTTGCTTACAATGATGTAGATTTCTGCTTTAAATTGTACGAAAAGGGCTATTACAACAGCGTGCGGAATGATGTTCCAATGTATCATTATGAATCTATCAGCCGTGGCTCTGATGATGTGGATGAGAAAAAACAGCAGAGATTGCTGAAAGAGAGAGAACACTTATATGCGAAGCATCCGAATCTGAAAGGAAAAGACCCGTTCTACAATGATAATTTAACCCAGAACAAAGTGGATTTCAGCATCAATGTAGAAGAGGAAGAACAGGAATATGCCATCTGTGAGTGGATGAAGCATTATCCGAAAAAAGTAAAAAGTGATTTCAAAGTCTGCATTGATAAAATAACAGATGATAAAGATTTTGCCATTGAAGGCTGGTGTCAGGGAGAAGACGCAGAGAGAGATAATGCGTCAGAACGTTATCTGCTGCTTCGCTCCGAGCAGGGAAAAATCTATCAGTGTAAGATGGAAAAAGTATTCCGTGAGGATGTGGCACAGTCGTTGGGAAGCACCAATTATCTGGCAGGCTTCCGCTGCCGGGTAGACCGAAACCAGATTGCGATGAATCTTCATGCGTATACCATTGGTATTATGCAGAAATATCAAAAAGAAGTCTTTATAAGATGGCTGGATGTCATGAGCGGCAGACAGGAATTAAAAGGAACTGTGGTACGTGATATTGCATTGGAAGAACGTACAGGATGGAAACCAAAACAGATACTGCACAGAATCGATGGCGTAAAGCGTACCGAAGAGCTTTTTGGTATCAAAGGCTGGGCAGTATTAGAACATGCAGATAATATTAATTGTGAGACGCAGATTCTGGTTGTAGAAGGTGACAGGGCAAGAGTATGTTCCACACAGGCAAAGGAACGCTATGATGTAGCGTTATCTATGCCGCATTACAAAAATATTTATCTGTGTGGATTTGCAGCAGAGATTCCAAATGTAGGAAAGGATGCAGTCATTTTCATTGTTAAGAAGAATCTGCACAATGGAAAAGTATATTATCAGCAGTTAAGTGAATCAGAGTTACAAGAGGAAGCATAGAAAAACAATGAAGAGAAAGTTACAGAAAGTATTTCAAAATTTGTGGACAGCAGTACTGCTATGTGCCATGGTGCTGCCGGTAAATACCGTGCAGGCGGCGGAAAAAGAGCCGCAGAGCGTAGTATCGACGATAAATACATATTATGACGGTGGATACAGTATTATGGGACCAACGACGGTAACTATTGGCCAGATGATTAATTATTATCAGGCAAATCAGGCATATCCGGCATTTTATGCCAATTCAGATGCACCGAACATCTATGTATTCTGCATGATGTATATGGAAGAATGTAATGCAGAAGGCGTAAGGGCAGAGGTAGCATTTGCCCAGGCTATGAAAGAGACCGGATTCCTCCGGTATAGAGGAGATGTTCATATTGAACAGTTTAACTTTGCAGGTCTGGGTGCAACTGGTGGAGGCAATCCGGGAAACAGCTTTCCAACCGTCCGGATGGGAATCCGGGCACAGGTGCAGCATTTGAAAGCATATGCAACATCCGCTTCATTGAATCAGGAAGTAGTAGACCCGAGATACAGCCTTGTAAATAAAGGCAGTGCACCATATGTGGAGTGGCTTGGCAAACATGAGAATCCAACGGGAATCGGCTGGGCAACTGCATGGGGCTACGGAAACAGTATTGTCAATGATTACATAGCGAGAATGCGGAATTATTCTACCTATTCCACCTGGTATCAGGGAGTGAACTATGAAGCGGTATATAATCCGGATTATTATATGTTACATAACCCGGATGTGGCAGCAGCCTGTGGTGGCAGCTCGGACAGCCTGCTTTCCCATTTCCTAAACTATGGAATGAAGGAAGGGCGTCAGGGAATCGTATATTTTGATGTAAATTCTTATAAACGACGTTATAAAGACCTTCGAATGGCATTTGGAAATGATTTAAAATTGTATTATCTTCATTATGTTTATTCCGGACAGAATGAGCACAGAATTGCATCCGGAGCGGTTAACAACTTTGATGCAATAACGGTTTATAACGGAGTGGACTATGCATCAGTCTATGATTATAATTATTATGTAAATAAATATCCGGATATCCGGGCAGCATTTGGAGATGATGATATGGCAGTTCTTGCTCACTTTGTAAATTATGGAATGAGCGAAGGGCGGCGTGGAAATGAGGCATTTGATATAAATTCTTATCGGAATGCGTATTCTGACCTCCGAGCAGCTTTTGGAACGGATTTAAGACAGTACTATCTGCATTATATCTATGCCGGTCAGGCAGAGAAACGTGTGACATCAGGAGTAACTGAACTACAGAATCCACTGACAGTATATAATGGGGTAGATTACTCTTACGTATACGATTATAATTATTATACCAATTTGTATCCGGATATCCGTGTAGCCTTTGGCAATGATGACAGAGCAGTGCTTGCACATTTTATAAATTATGGAATGACAGAAGGAAGAAGAGGAAATGCAACCTTTGATGTAGCTGCTTATCGTAATAAGTATGCGGATTTGCAGCAGGCATTCGGAAATGACTGGAAGGGGTATTATGAACATTATGTGCAGTATGGATTAGCGGAAGGAAGATAAAAGTAAGATGATTTATATACAAGGATGGCTTGAAGTTATTGTTGCTTTTGGTATTCTAATTATCTATTTGATGAATTATTTTTTGTTTGGATTTGCATTTGCAACAATATGTAAAAAAGAGAAAAAAAATTTTGGCTTTTGTATGGTCTCAGGCTTTTTTATTTATTCTTTAGTTTTTGGAATTTTTGTTTTGCCATTAAAAACAAATGTGATTTCATTAAATATAATTTCTGAAATATGGAGTATAGTATGGCTGCTTACAATTTTACTAATTATAATATGCTGTTGGAAAGAATTGAAGAAACATTTGAAATTTTGGAAACAGCAATTTGTAGAAAATAAAATTGTAATAATTATTTTTAGCGGAATTACAGTAATACAACTCATTTTTGAAGAGCTATATGGGCGATATACAAATGGAAGCGGGGCAGCATGGTTTAATGCTTATGTATCTGCAGCGGTGTTTGATAATTACCTTGGAATTACTCATCCTGTGTCTGGTGAAAAAATGAAATATTTTTATGAAGCATATTTTTTACAGACATATAATGACCATTCTGCGGTAATATCTAAGCTGACAAAGTTATCTCCTTTAATTGAAACTAGAACTGTTATGTCAACAGTGGTAATCATAATAGGTAACTTGTTAATTTATGAATTGGCTAAAAGTTTATTTAAGGAAAGTAAGAAACAATATCGTATAGTTTTTTTCATACTTTATATAGCGGTTATGGGGATATTTGTTCCTTGTGTGTATTTACCTTCTTATTATTATTATTTTAGAGCATTTGAAGGAAAAAATATATTTGGAATGTTGCTTATACCATTTGTTGTGGTATGTTTATTAAAATTGTATGATAAACCGAATAATGGATATGTACAAAAATCACTTGTTTTAGGTTTACTTGGTTCGTATACATTTTGTATGTCGACAATGTATATTTTACCATTTATTTTTTTGAGTTATATACCTATGGTATTTTATAATAAGAAAATGTTTAAAAATTTATGTGTAGGACTAATTCCGTGTATTGCTGTAATGGGATATTATATGTTAATTAGACAAGGTGTTATTACATTGACGATACGATAAGAGGAGAGAGAATGCATTTTAATTATGATGATTATCCAGGAACACAGTTTTTTTTGAAATGGTGTGCAGTTATTAATAGTACAATGACAAATATGGAACGTGGACTTCTGATAGGATACATTTTATTGATTATATATTACCTTATCAAGGGAAATAAGAAGGAACGAACATTTTTTTCGCTACAACCATTAGCATTAATGGTGATAATATTGAATCCGTGGGCGATGGTGGTATGGCTTAGAATATTTGGTGATTCATTGAGAAGCAGAATATTTCGTTTCTTTTGGCTACTTCCAATACTTATGACGTATTCGTATTTTTTGACTTGTTTGTATGAAAAAACTAAAAAGAAGTTTGCTAAAATAATAATTGCGTTGATTAGTATTATCGGGATTAGCCAGATTGGAATTGGAACGAGATATACATTTACTGGGGTGTATGAAAACCATGGTTGTCAAATGGTAGAAAATCGATATAAAATACAAAATGATACAATTATGGCAGCAGAAATAGTGGAGAAGGATAAAAAAGATAAAGAACAGGCTGTTAATGTTGTTTATGATGGAAATATGTCAATGGAGATTAGAACTTATGATGCATCGATATTATCAGCAACAGGTACTATCTTCTCTTATCAAATTTTAGATAAGGAGACATGGGATATGCTTGTAGATGATGAAAATTGGCAAGCAATTGTAGCAGCACTTGTGAGCGGAGCTATAATGGATGAAAATTGGGTAGATAAGCATATTTTAGAGAGGGCATTTAAAAGCTTAGATGTAAATTATGCAATAGTTCAAAAGGATAATTATTACTTAAGAATATGGCAGGAAGAAGCAGTACAAATAGGAAAAACTGAAAATTATATTGTATTTAAATTATAAATTAGAAGTGTGGGAAGTGTACATATGAGAAAAATAAAAATAGAGTTTTGGAAAAAAATTTATGTGAGAAGTGTAAATTTGTTAATGCTTATTTTAATTAATGGAGCATTCTATTTGACATGGTTGCAGAAATGGAATATGTTGATGAATCGCTATTTTGAAAATAAAGGAAATATACTTATTTCATTGATATATTTAACTCTGAGCACGTTTTTCTTGAAAACTTGGGGGGGATTTGAGGTTGGTTATGCAAAAACGGTTAATTTAGCATTAGGACAAGTTTTTGGAATGATTTGCACTAATTTTGTAATATATATTCAGATTGTATTGATGGTTGGCGATGTTCAATTGGCTAAAAAAATAGCAATAGAAATGATAACATTATTGGTGGGAAACATAGTTATATTACTATTGTGCGATATTATATTTGTAAAATTATATAGAAAAATATTTCCACCATTAAGAATATTGCAGATTAATGGAGAATATAAAAATTTCTTGAATCAAAAAATGAGTGCAAGACGTGATAAATATAAAATTTGCGAGGAGATATCTGTATTTAAACCGGAAAATGAGATTTTTGATAAATTGAACCATTATGATGCAATTTTGTTAAATGATATACCTAGTGAATACAAAAATAAAATATTAAAATATTGTTTTGAACACTCTATCCGTGTTTATTTTACTCCAAAGATTTCGGATATTATTGTAAAAGGAACGGAAGAAATTAATTTATTTGATTCGCCGTTGTTTTTATGTAAAAACATAGGATTAACAATAGGGCAGAGGGTGTTTAAAAGGATTTTTGATATTCTACTTTCACTTGTGGGACTGATAATTACATCACCGTTTATGCTTATTGCTGCAATATGTATAAAGGTTTATGATGGAGGTCCAGTATTTTTTAAACAGGAACGTTGTACATATGGTGGAAAAGTATTTTGGATTTATAAATTTCGCTCTATGATTGTTGATGCAGAAAAGGATGGAAAATCGAAACCAGCAACAGATGATGATGATCGAATAACTCCAGTGGGAAGATTTATTCGAAAGACAAGGATAGATGAATTGCCTCAGCTTTTAAATATATTTAAGGGAGACATGAGCATTGTGGGTCCGAGACCAGAAAGAATTGAACATATTGAAAAATATGGAAAGGAAATACCAGAATTTACGTATCGTTTAAAGGTAAAAGGAGGACTGACAGGATATGCACAGGTTTATGGAAAATATAATACAACAGCTTTAGATAAGCTCAAAATGGATTTGCTTTATATTGTTAATTATTCTATTTTGGTAGATTTTCAAATATTATTTGAAACGGTAAAAATTATATTTCAGAAAGAAAGTACAGAAGGTTTTACAGAGGAGCAAAAGCAGAAAATAGAAAAATAAAAATAATGCACATTAAATATGCAGAAAAAGAGGAGGCTATAGAGTGAAAGAAAGACCAATATTAATTCATGAAGTGCGTGATATGTGGCCAGAAACTTTGGTGGTAGGATATGGGATGAAAAGATATAATCCATTTGTATGGCTATTGCAAAGGGCAGAAAATAGTGCGTATCGTAGGTCCGATTATGTTGTTTCAACCTTAGAATATGCCAAGGAACATATGCTTAAGCATGGTTTAAAGGAAAGTAAATATAGATATTTAACAAATGGAGTTACACTTCAAGATTGGGAGAATCCTTTAGAATTGCCGAAAATGCATAAGGATGCTCTTCAAAAAATTAAAAAGCAAGGAAAATTCCTAATTGGATATTTTGGAGGAATGACTCCGCTTGATACATTAGATTTTTATCTTGATGCAATAAAAAAAGTGAATTGTGACTCAATACAGTTTGTTTTAGTCGGAGATGGACGAGAAAGAGAGCGACTGGAACAAAGAATAAGGAGTGAAAAAATTACAAATTGTCTCATATTGCCAAGAATAGAAAAAAAGTCCATACCTAATTTGTTAAAGTGGTTTGATTGTATATATATGGGGACGGAGTATACAGAATTAAACAAGTATGGAATTAGTCTTACGAAAATGACAGATGCCATGATATCAGGAGTTCCTATTATATTTCGAACTAATATAGATAATTTAGTAAGTCAGAATAATGCAGGGATTATTGTAGATACAAAAAATCCACAGAAATTAGCAGACAAATTTATAGAAATATATGAAATGGATGCAGATGAGCGAAGAAAAATGGGGTTAAATGGTCATAATGCGGTTGTAAATAATTATACATATGAAAAAATAGCAGAAAACTATACAAAATTATTCCCGGCAAAGGAGAATTTACATATTTTAATGATACAACATTATGCAGGTTCAAATAATATGGGAATGGTTTTTCGACCTTATTATCTTGCACGAGAGTGGGTAAAACGAGGATACAAGGTTGATATAATTGCGGCAAGTTATTCTCATCTTCGTGTTAAAAATCCGGAGATAGAAAAATCATTTAAAAAACAAGAAATAGATGGAATTGTATATCATTGGGTAAAAACAAGAACATATGAAGGAAATGGGATTAAAAGAGCGTTTTCTATTTTTGATTTTGTAGGTCAGACATTAGTACATGCTTCAGAAATAGCGAAAACATTGCAACCGGATGTAATTATTGCAGGCTCTACTTATATGTTAGATACTTATATAGGACAAAAAATTAGAAGAAAAAGAAAATAAATGATTATACGGAAAAGGAGATAAAAATGAATAAGAAATTAGTATTAGAAAAAATTGAAAAAAAAGAAATTGTAGTAGGAGTTGTCGGATTAGGATATGTAGGACTCCCATTAGCCGTTGAAAAGGCAAAGGCTGGATTTAAAACAATTGGTTTTGATGTGCAGAAATCTAAAGTTGAAATGGTGAATGCAGGACATAATTATATTGGTGATATTGTTGACAGTGATTTAAAAAAATTGGTAGAAGAAAAAAAATTACAAGCAACATCAGATTTTTCTTTTGTTAAAGACGTAGATTTTATAGCTATTTGTGTTCCAACACCATTGGATAAGCATCAACAGCCAGATATTAGTTGCGTGAAAAATTCAACGGAGGAGATTGCCAAGTATCTAAAAAAAGACACTATGGTGGTATTGGAATCAACAACATATCCGGGAACAACAGAAGAATTAATTAGACCAATTTTAGAGAAGGGATCTGGATTAAAATGTGGAGAAGATTTTTACTTAGGATTTTCACCAGAGCGTGTTGATCCAGGTAATCTGATTTATAAGACAAAGAATACCCCTAAAGTAGTTGGCGCAATTGGAAAAGATGCAACAGAAGTAATTGCAGCAATGTATCGCGCGGTACTAGAAGGTGACGTTTATGAAGTGTCTTCTCCTGCCATAGCAGAAATGGAAAAAATACTAGAAAATACTTATCGTAATGTAAATATTGGACTTGTAAATGAATTAACGATGTTATGTCAAAAAATGGGTATTAGCATGTGGGAAGTGATAGAGGCAGCAAAGACAAAGCCATATGGTTTTCAAGCATTTTATCCTGGACCAGGATTAGGTGGACATTGTATACCCCTTGATCCATATTATTTATCATGGAAGGCTAGAGAGTATGGATTTCATACATCTATGATTGAAAGTTCTATGATGATTAATGACAAAATGCCAGAATATTGCGTAGAAAGAGCTGAAAAGATTTTAAATAAATTTAAAAAGTCAATGAATGGAGCAAAGGTTTTAGTATTAGGGGTGGCATACAAACAAGATATTGATGATTATCGTGAAAGTCCAGCACTCCGTGTGATTGAAATCTTAAAAAGGGAGCATGCAGAGGTGAGTTATTTTGATCCATGGATTCCAGAATATAAGTATGAAGGAAAGGAGGTTAGAGGAATTGAAAAGATAGATCCGGAAATTATTTCTAGCTATGATCTTGTTATTGTGACGGCAGCTCATACAAATATTGATTACGAGATGATTCAGAAAAATGCAAAAGCTATTTTTGATACCAAGAATGCCATGAAAAATATTTTAAAAAGAGATAATATAGAGGTATTATAAATGAATTTTACATATGAAGATTATGAAAAAATGATAGAATTATTATGGAAAAAAGGGTATTCATTTTGCAATTATAAAGAAACTTATACAGAAAAAAAAGTTTGTGTATTACGGCATGATGTGGACACAGATATTGGGGCGGCTTTGAAATTTGCTCAAATAGAAAAAAAGTTGGGTGTAAAATCGACTTACTTTATATTGAGCAGAAGTGATTTTTATAATCCATATTCAAAGCAAAATACCGATAGAATTCATAAGATACATGAATTTGGACACGATATAGGTTTGCATTTTGATGAAAAAATATGCAAAGTACAAAATGAATTAGAATGTATTTCACGAATTTCCGAAGAGGCTATATGTATGGAAAAAATGTTAAATCTGCCAATCAGTAGTGTGTCTATGCATCGCCCATCAAAACAGACTTTGGAAGCAAACTATAGAATTCCTGGGATAATAAATAGTTATTCAAAAATGTTTTTTGAAGAGTTTAAATATGTGTCAGATTCGAGGAGAAACTGGCGGGAAGATATAGAACAGATTATTGAATCGGAACAATATTCATACTTGCATATTTTAACACACCCGATTTGGTATAGAGAAAATGAATTGGAAACAAGGGAAATATTATTGGATTTTATTCGTAATGGAAATAAGGAAAGATATGTAACATTATCAGGTGAATTTACAAAACTAGAGGAGTTTGTGTCAGAAAAAGATATATAGGGAGAAAGAAAAAATGATTGTTGGAATACATCAACCGAATTTTATACCATGGATTGGGTATTTTTACAAAATATATCGTAGTGATATATTTGTTTTACTAAATGATGTTCAGTTTGTGAAGAATAGTTATGCAGATCGTAATTCAATAAAGACTTCAAATGGATGCTGCTATTTAAAGCTTCCGTTAGAAATACCATCACATACAACAAATTATAATGAAATTCGGATAAAACATGAATTAAATTGGAAAGATAAACAGCTCAAGACGATTGAAATGAATTATAAAAAAGCTCCCTTTTTTAAAGAGGTGTTTTCAGATGTCGAAATGTGGTTTTCAAGTGAAGAAAAAATGCTTGATAAATTTAATTCGAAAATAATTATGGATATATCTAAAAAGCTGAATTTTTCGACAGAATTTGTTTATTCTGGGGATTTTCATATATTAGATAAGAGTACGGATCGATTAATTGATATTATAAAATTATGTGGTGGAGATGCGTACTTTTCTGGAATGGGAGGCGCAAAATATCAAGAGGAAGAACGGTATAAAGAGGAGAAGATAAAGTTAATTTATACGGATTTTACTTATCCAGAATATCCACAATTGTGGAAAGGATTTGAAAAAAATTTGACGGTATTAGATATATTATTTAATTGTGGCTATGAAAAAAGTGCAGAGATTATAAAAGGAGCAGGAAAATGAGATATGCGTTAATTGGATGTGGAAGAATATCAACAAATCATGTTAAAGCAGTTTTGAATAATCGGTTAGAGTTCGTTGCTGCATGTGATATTGTTCAGGAGCAAATAACAGAATTGTTAAAAAAACACGGTTTAGAGAATATAAGTGAAATAAAGCACTATACCGATTATAAAAAAATGATAGATGAGAATGAGCTGGATTTAGTTAGTATTGCTACGGATAGTGGTAAGCATGCAGAGATAGCATTGTATTGTATCGAACATGGTATAAATATTATCATAGAAAAACCAATGGCAATGAGTATGAAAGATGCAAATGAAATAATAAGACGTTCTGAGATGAAAAAAGTAAAGGTAGCAGTATGCCATCAGAATAGATTTAATATAGCAGTTCAGGAAATGAGAAAAGCGTTGGAAGCAGGAAGATTTGGAAAATTATCGCATGGTTCAATTAACGTTCGGTGGAATCGGAACAAAGAATATTATAAGCAAGCATCTTGGCGTGGAACATGGGCTAAAGATGGGGGGTGCTTAATGAATCAGTGTATACATGGAATAGATCTTTTGCGCTGGACTTTTGGAGACGAAGTAGACGAGGTATATGGGGTGACAAAGAGACAATTTCACGATTATTTGGAAGTGGAGGATATTGGAATAGCAGTAGTTAAATTTAAAAATGGTGCTGTTGCAACGATAGAGGGAACAACTAATGTATATCCACAAAATTTGGAAGAAACTCTATATGTTTTTGGTGAAAAAGGTACGGTAAAGATTGGGGGTAAGTCGACTAATAATATTGATGTGTGGAATTTTAAGGATGAATCAGAGTTAGATAGAAAAAACAAGAGTTTGGAAGAGGCAACAAGTAATGTTTATGGAAATGGACATACTAGTCTTTTTGCAGATATGATAGATGCAATAAATAATGATAGAAAGCCATATATTGATGCATATGCTGGAAGAAATGCATTAGAACTAGTATTAGCAATTTATAAGAGTCAAAAAACGGGAGATGTGGTGAAACTTCCGCTGGAAGATTTTTCAAGTATGGATATGATGGGAGAATTTTAAAATGGCAGATTTTTTTGTACATGAGAGTAGTTATATTGACAATTCTGTAGAGATTGGAGAAAATACAAAAATATGGCATTTTTGCCATATTCAGTCGGGAGCTAAGATTGGAAAAAACTGTTCTTTGGGACAAAATGTAAATATATCTAATAATGTAATAATTGGGAATGATGTCAAAATACAAAATAATGTATCAGTATATGAGGGTGTAGAAATTGAAGATGGTGTATTCTGTGGACCTTCTTGTGTATTTACAAATGATTTAACACCAAGAGCAAGATATCCCAAAGGTCATGAAAATTATAAACATACATTGATTAAGGAGGGGGCATCTATTGGTGCTAATGCTACAATTATCTGTGGGAATACTGTGGGAAGATATGCTATGATAGCAGCAGGCGCAGTGGTGACAAAAGATATACCAGACTATGCATTGGCAGTAGGCGTTCCGGCACAGGTGGTTGGAACTGTAGACAAGCAGGGAAATATAGTTTATGTATGATTTTTAAAATAATATAGAGGTTTATGAATAGATGCATAATATAAACTAAATTTATGTTATGTTTTGAAGAAAGTATTGCTGGATGTACAAAGGAGAGGAAATATGCAGTTGAATAAAATTGAGAAGATTAATTTGGAAGTCAAATTGGATATTCCAAACATACTGTTGATGATGTTTAGTATATGTGTTTTATTGAGTAATTTGACCCCAATTCCTGGATTGTTCGGCAATGCATTGATTGCAGGTTGTGGATGCCTGCTTTTTATATATACGATATTGTATAAAAAGGATGATAAAAGAATATGGTGGGCAGTTTTACTTGCTGTAATGCTATCTTTTTGCTTAATCCTATCATCAATGTATAATCATAATGCGAGTATAAAAGAAGTTTTATGGATATGGAGTTATATGGGGGCGGCTTTAGCATTAGTGTCATTTAAAATTGATAGTAGATGGATTTCAGTAATGTTTTATGTTTTAGCTGGTTACTTCTTCCTATGTATTATTATGCGTAGGAGTGTACATTATATTCTTTATTCTACAAGTAGAAATGGAATTTCATTACTCATGATTTTTATGACATTACTTTTGTATGTTTGTAGAAAGAGTAATCAAATGAAAATTGTGTATTTGCCTGCAACTTTTAACTTGATTATATCAGTTTGGGCTTTGGGGAGAGCAGGAATTTTTACTGCAGTGTTTTTCTGGTGTGGCATTGTTATATATGGGCTGGTAGTGGAAAAAGGGAAAAATTGTAAAGAACTTTTGGAAAATATCGGACTTCTAGTAATTGCTATGTTTTTGTTAGTGGGGGTATTTCCGACTAATGAAAGTTTGTATTTGGAGAAAAAGAATACAATTGAAATGGATAGTGCTTCTATTAATAAAAAAATAGAACAAAATATACCTGAAAATAAAAATGGCATGGTCCAACCCAAAAATGAAACATTTATTTCTCGATTTTCAGAATATGGACTAAAATCTGTTAGAATTAATATTTGGTCAGAATATCTGGAAAAAACTTTAGATTCTGGAAAAAATCTCTTTTTAGGTGTGGATTGCTCAACGGGAAAATATTTGGGTACTTATAAACAACCACATAATTCATATCTTGAATTACATGCTAAGTTTGGAATAATAGGTTTTATAATAGTAATGACATTATTGATAAAAACATTTTTTTTACTTTACAGAGAAAGAGAATGGTTATGGCTAATAATATTTATAACTTGTGCAATTAGAGCAATGTTGGACTGGGTAGCGTTTCCTGGAAGCATTGATGTAATATTTTGGTTTTTAATCTTAAAAAATATTTTGATGAAAAGAGAAAGTAAAAAACTGCATTTGAAGAAAGTATGAGGTATTAAAATGTCAGCATATTTTATATCAACAAATTTAATAAAGGTAAAAGAAGCAGCAAAAGAGCTGAGTGAATTGTATGGAAAAACAGCAGATATATATAATTGTGGAAAAATCAATATTGCAATTTCTGCTGCATATAAAAACGATTATATATTGCATAGTTTTGGAGAAAATAGGATATTTATAATTGGAACAATTTTTAACAAAGATGGATTTGGACAGGAGATTTTTACACGATTTACTTGTTATGAAAAGTTTATAACAGAACTAAAAAATACTGAGCAGAAATTTTTTGGACATTATGTTGTAATATGTATGGATGTAGAGAATCAGAGCGTTGAGGTTATCCCGGATAGAATGGGATTGATTAATACATATTATGCAAACGGAGACAAAGATGATTATTATATTTCTAATGATGTACTTCTAGTTAGTAAATATAGTGAAAATACTTTGCTATACAGGCAGGCGGTTTATGAATTTGTTTTGTTAGAAGCAAATGTGGGAGTGGAGACGATATTTGAAAATGTATTTCGCATAAAGCTAGGTAATGAACTTTTACTTACAAATGATATGATGCAAGAGAAAGAAGTATATAAATACTTTATTGAACAAATGGATAGGAAAACCTATTTAAAAAGAATTACAGAATATTTTTCATTTTTTAATAACTATAAAAAACGCATTGCATCAGATATATCAGCAGGATATGACACAAGATTGATTTTATCAATTGCAAATGAAATAGTAGACAAAATAAAAGGCTTCTCGGCAAAAAATGATTGCGATGGAGGAGTTGATGAAGAAATATCTAAAATCATTACGGACAGATTACATATTGATTGTTATTTTATGGAGTCTTATGATAATGTAGTAATAAATGAAAGAGACAAAAAGTTAGTTTTACATGGCTCATCAGCACTTAGAGATTCAAACAATTCAGGCAAGTGGGGTCATTTGTTTAGAGAACGTTATAAACATGCTGATTTGATATTGGGGGGATACGGTGGGGAGATTATGAGAGCAAAGTATAATCGTTATTCTGATATAAAAGATTTTATTGAACAGTACTATAAGGGGAATGAGGCTGAAAAGATATGCAAATTTGTTGGTTTTAAGGAGCATATACAACAGGAATTAGATGAATGTGTAATACCAGAGAATCTTACATCTGAAATGATTCAGAATTGGTATTACGCTGCTGTCCAAATGAGAATTTGGGGTTCTGGATATATTCAGATGTCAAATTTATATGGAGATGTAGTACATCCTTTTATGGATTGGTATTTAATGAATCCAATATTTGGTTTTGGTTTGGATGAAGTGAAGGACGCAAAATTACAACAGTATGTTATAGATTCGTTTGCACCAGAGTTAAAAGATGTGCCTATTAATTGCCATATGGGGGGAAAAGTGTCATTTAAGGAAAAATTAAAGCGGTTTATTCATTATCATAAAACAATAAGGAATGTAGCAACATTGACTTATTGCAGATTAAGAAATTACCGACAAAATAGTAGAAAAAATTTTAAACTTGATATATTGCCTCCATGTAATGAAAGTATAGATTGGGAGAGCCAACAACATAAGTTGGGAAAGGCAATTGCATCAAGAACGCAATCCATTGTTAGAGCGTATCAGTGCGTAAGAGATGAGTAATAGGACGGAGTAAATGGTATGACGTTGTTAAAGCAGAAAAACGCAGGTGCTTCTACAGCTAAAATTGCGTTGTGGTACATTATAAGTAATGTTTTTGGAAAAGGCCTGGCAGTAATTTCAACTCCAATCTTTACTAGAATTATGTCTAAAACTGAATATGGATTATTTAGTAATATTACTTCATGGGAGAGTGTATTAACAGTATTGGTAACATTGGACTTGATTTCATCTATTGCAAGAGCAAAGTATGATTTTGATGAAAAGATGGAAGAGTATCTTTCTTCTATTTTGGCGTTAAGTAATGTTGTTACACTGTTCACTTATTTTGCAGTAGAGTTAAAACCTGCGTTTTTTGTAAAGCTATTTGGTATGGATATATTTTATATCAGAGTTTTGTTTGTGTATCTTCTCTTTATGCCAGCGTTCAATTTTTTACAAATTAAACATCGTATTTATCAGAAATATAAATTCTGTGTTGTAGCATCAATGGGATCCGCTATAGTTCGAACTGGAGTTTCCATAGTGCTTGTGATGCTAATGGATAATAAGTTGATGGGAAGAACTATTGGGTATTTTCTACCGGTTTCATTATTAAATTTTGCATTTTGGATTTATATTATGTATAAAGGACGTAAAATTTCTTGGAATTGCATTAAATACGCTTGCAAGATATCTATTCCTCTTATTCCACATGATTTAGCCGGAATATTACTTGGAAGTGTAGATAAAATTATGATTACTAATTATTGTGGAAGTGAAGAAAATGCATTATATTCTGTTGCTTATACTATTAGTATGTTAGCGTATGTGGTACAGACATCTATGAATCAAGCGTGGACACCGTGGTTATTTGATAAATTTCATGAAAAAGATGAAAAAGAAATTCGAAAAAATAGTAATATATATATGGGGGTGTACGCAGTAATTATTTTAGGCGTTTTTCTGGTAGCACCTGAAGTGATATATGTACTGGGGGGAAAAGCGTATTATAGTGCAAAATATGCAATGCCACCAATTATATTAGGGTGTGCATACCAATTTTTTTATACATTTTATGTTAATATTGAGATATTTAAAAAGAGGACATTTACAATTTCGATAGGAACGGTAGCGGCAGCACTTTTAAATATTTTTTTGAATTGGCTTTTAATTCCAAAATTTGGATATCTGGCAGCAGCCTATACAACGATGATTGGTTATCTAGCGTTGTTAGGATTCCATTACTGGATAGTGAGAAGAACAGCAAAGGAATTTGATGGTGTCTACAATAAGAAATTTTTGGCACTTACTATAGTGGGACTTACCTTTGCGGGAATGGGAATGTTGGGATTATACAGAGTGTTGACTTTGCGTATTATATTTTTGGTGATATATGTAGTAGTATTAAGTGGTTTGATATTAAAAAATAGAAAGGTATTGTGGAAACTACTTCATTAAAGAATGAGTAAGAAATTTAAAGTATATAAAAAGAGGGCAGAGGTGTTATTATGCAATTTAGAGATTTAAGAAGACAGTATGAATATTTGAAAGATGAAATTGATAAAGAAATTTTGGATGTAATAAATTCAGCTTCGTTTATTTCAGGAAAGCAGGTTGAAAAATTAGAAAAGCAACTTGCAGAATTTGTTGGTGTGAATCATTGTATAACATGTGGAAATGGAACTGATGCGTTGAATTTAGCTCTAATGGCGTGGAATATAGGAGCAGGAGATGCGGTATTTGTACCAGATTTTACTTTTTTTGCATCAGGAGAAACTGTTGCATATAATGGAGCAATGCCTATTTTTGTTGATGTATGCGAGGATACCTATAATATAAATGTGGATAGTCTGCGGAAAGCAATAGAAAAGGTGATAGAGGAGGGACGTTTGGTTCCTAAAGTGATTGTGGCAGTGGATTTGTTTGGGCAACCAGCTGATCATATAGAATTAAGAAACATAGCTAATCAATATGGAATGAAAATATTAGAAGATGGAGCACAAGGATTTGGAGGAAGAATAGATAAACAGATGGCATGTAGTTTTGGAGATATTGCCACAACATCTTTTTTTCCAGCAAAACCGTTGGGATGTTATGGAGATGGTGGTGCGATTTTTACAGATAATGATGAATGGGCGCAAGTAATACGTTCATTAAGTGTACATGGAAAAGGAAATGGAAAATATGATAATATAAGAATTGGTGTAAATTCAAGATTAGATACTATTCAAGCTGCAATATTATTAACTAAGTTAGAGGCTTTCAAAAAATATGAGATGGACAAAGTTAATTTTGCTGCAGACTATTATTCAAAACAACTTGAGGACGTAGTAATTATTCCTAAAATAAGAAGTAATTATTATTCTAGTTGGGCACAATATACAATTCAATTACCAAATAAAAAAATCAGAGATGGGTTACAAGCAGTTTTAAAGCAGAATGAAATTCCATCGATGGTGTATTATTTAAAACCTATGCATAAACAGGAGGCTTTTAAGGGGGGAAAAATGCTTGCAGTAGATTGCCCTAGTACAGAGAGACTTTGTGAGACTGTATTGTCATTGCCAATTCATCCGTATATTACAATGGAGGAACAGAATAAAGTGATAATGCATATTAAAAAGTATCTTGAAACAGTGTAAGACGAAAAAGTGATTTTAGATTAATAGTATTTGCATTAGTGAAGAAAAGGCAGAATAAAATGAATGTGATAGAGATGTTTGAGGATGCAGAAAAGGAGTTTTGGACATTAAAAATTAAAGGAATAAATTATTGGCATATTGTACGTATGTCTGTTTTTGAATTGGTACAGGGAAAGGGAGAACATATAGGGCAAGCACATCCGGATCATAATTTGAAAATGTCATTTAAAGAAAAAGTAGGAGTGGGATTCCTGTTTTTAGTGAACTCTTTGTTTAGACATCCACTAGTAAGATTTAAAAAAAAGAAAAACTATTTTATTGTTTGTGTTCCGAGAAAGACTTTGTATAAAGGTAGATATATATGTACAACAATGGAACCTGTATTAGAAAGTTTAAAAGGAGAATATAATTATTTAGAAAGACCAAGTGATTTTAGACATAAAAAAGACATAGGGAGAAGATGTCTTGCCTATTCTGATTATATGGAAATTAAGCGTTTGATAAATTTGAAAAAAAAGACATATTTTTTAAATGAAGAAGAAAAAAACATAGTAAAAAGGCAGGTGGGTATTCTAAATAAGAAGTTGGGGACAACTTTAACTGAGGCAGAGGTTATAGATTGTGTTAATAGAAGTCTAACGGGCTATTTTACATATTATAATGAATATAAAAAAATATTGAGAAAGTATAGACCGAAATATATAGTGGAGACAACACATTATGAAACAGCAAAACTATCATTAAATGTAGCAGCACATGAAATGGGAATTAAAGTGTTTGAATTGCAACATGGGGTTATGAATATACAGTACAATATTCCCCAAAAAGATGATTTTATTCCTGATGAAGTGCTTACATTTGGAGAATATTGGAACCAGACAACGTGTTATCCGGGGAAAATGGTGGCGATAGGAAATCCCCATCTTGAGGAATGTGTTACTACAATGAAAACAATAAAGTATTTCCCAACTATTTTAATTCTTTCTCAAGGGCCAGTAGGAGAAGCATTGGTTAAATTAGCAATAGAATTAAAAAATTTAGTTAGAAAAAAAGGAATTCCTGCAAGAATTATTTATAAATTACATCCAAATGAATATATAAGTTGGAAAAAAATATATCCAGAATTAGTTGGTTCAGAAATAGAAGTGGTTGATAATAATGAAAAAGATCTGTATTACTATTTCTCAATATCCACGCATCAAATAGGGGTATTTAGCACAGCTATTTATGAAGGAATGGCATTTGGTGTGAAAACAATTATATATAAGGCATATCGGTATGAAACAATGAAAGACATTATTGAAGCTGGTTATGCTAAACTTGCTGATGATGGAAATTCTGTGCTAAATGAAATCATGAACAAGGAAGAACAAAAAGTCCCAACGGAGATGATATGGAAGTCTAATGCATTGAGTAACTTGAAGAAAGAACTGTTGGGGTAATATATCAAAATATTAGATTGGAAAGAGAGGAAGGACAATGGTCTTGGCAGTAATACCGGCTCGTGGCGGCTCAAAAGGAATACCACGGAAAAATGTCCGTTTGATGAATGGAAAACCACTTATTTATTATGCAATTCATAATGCAAAGAATTGTCCAAGCATTGATGATGTTGTAGTTTCATCTGATGATGAAGAGATTTTGAAAATAGCTTCTTCTTATGGTGTAGAGACCATGACCAGAGATAGTGAACTGGCAAAGGATGCCGTGACATTAGACCCGGTTATCTATGATGCAGTCTGCACTATGGAAAAGAAGAAAGGGATTCAGTATGATGTGGTAATTACCTTACAGGTAACATCACCGTTACTTTCTTCTGATACCTTGGACAAGGCGTTGGAAAGCTTTTTGGCTTCTTCCGATGATACTTATATCAGTGTGGTAAATAAGCCACATTTATCCTGGACGAAGAAGGATGGCTGCTATGTGCCGAATTATGAGAAACGTCTGAACCGTCAGCAGTTACCGCCGAACTATCTTGAGACAGGTGCATTTCTGATTACAAGAAGAGAATGTATGGAGGTAAACAGCCGTATTGGAAAGAAGGTTTCTGTCTATGAGATGCCGGAGCGTGAGGCGGTGGATATTGATGCAGCTTCCGACTGGGTATTGTGTGAGCATGAACTGAAAAAGAAACGGATTATTCTTCGGGCAGATGGATACAAAGAGCTTGGAATGGGACACATTTATCATTGTCTGACACTGGCATATAATCTGACCGGACAGGAGCTTCTCTTTGTAACAAAAGAGCAGCATGAGCCGGGACTGAAAAAACTGCAGGAAGCAAATATGCCGGTACATACCATTAAGAGTGATGAAGAATTCTTGGAATTCGTGCAGGAATGGAAGCCGGATGTAGTAGTAAATGACTGCCTGAATACCAAAGCAGATTATATCAAAGAATTAAAGAAATATGTAAAACGTGTCGTAACGATAGAAGACCTTGGTGAGGGAGCCGATTATGCGGATGCAGTGATTAATGCTCTGTATGAAGATCATACCAGAGGAGATAATTATTACTGGGGATCCAATTATGTATGTCTTCGGGATGAATTTTTCTGTGCCACACCATCTGTATTTCATGAACAGGTGCAGAATATAGTGGTTATCTTCGGTGGAACAGACCCTTCGAACTTTACGAAGAGAATCTATGAGATGGCAAAACGGATTCATAAGGATTATCCGGAGATTAAATTCCATTTTGCACTGGGTGTAGGATATGACCAGAAAGCAAATCAGATTGAAACAGACGAGGCAGCAGGCATCTATGTAGAACAGAATTTAAAACACATCAGCGACCTGTTTGGTAAGGCAGACCTGGCATTTACTTCTCAGGGCAGAACCGTCTATGAGCTTGCAACCATGGGCGTACCTGCAGTGGTTATGGCTCAGAATGAGCGTGAGATGAAGCACACCTTTGCACAGATGAACAATGGTTTCTTAAATCTTGGACTTGGAATCAATGTGGCAGATGAAACCATTGAGACAACCTTCCGCTGGCTGGTTGAGACACCGCAGATTCGAAAGGAAATGCAAAGCCTGATGATGCGTCATGATTTGAAGTCCGGTATTAAGCGGGTAATTGGATTGATTTTAGAGGATGAGGAGATATAATTTATGAGCAAAATTATCGAACGTGCTCTGGCACATAAAGTAGTACTGATTGCAGAAATTGGTGTAAATTATTATGACATTGCAAAGAAAATGAACATTTCCAATATGGAAGCTGCAAAGTTAATGATCAAAGAAGCAAAGGATGCTGGAATTCATGCGGTAAAATTCCAGACCTATAAAGCTGATACGCTGGCAGCAAAGGATTCTCCATCTTACTGGGATACCACGGAAGAGACAACAACATCCCAGCATGAGTTATTTCAGAAATTTGACCAGTTTGGTGAAAAAGAATATCAGGAGCTGAAGGATTACAGTGACGAAATTGGCATTGAATTTTTATCTACTGCATTTGACATCGAATCTGCAGATTATCTCGATAAGATGATGGATGTCTATAAAGTATCTTCATCCGATATGAACAACCTTCCGTTTGTGGAATATCAGGCAAAGAAAAATAAACCAATGCTCATTTCTGTAGGCGCAGCCAATGAGGATGAGATTGACCGCATGATAGCAACCGTCCGTAAGGTAAATAACCAGCCGCTTTGCATCCTGCATTGCGTACTGGAATATCCGACTCCATATGAGCATGCCAACTTAAATAAGATAGCAAGCCTGAAAGAAAAGTATAAGGATTTGATTATCGGATATTCAGACCATACGAAACCGGATGCCTGCGCAGATGTTATCAAAACAGCATACAATCTGGGCGCAGTAGTAATAGAGAAGCATTTTACACTGGACAAGACCTTAAAGGGAAATGATCATTATCATGCTATGGATCCGGAGGATGCAAGAAAGATTCTCTTCGGAATTGAATTTATTGATACCATTCGTGGCAAAGGCGATTTATGCTGCTTAGAGACAGAACAGACTGCCAGAAAGAATGCAAGACGTTCTCTGGTAACGACCTGCGAGATTGCCAAAGGAACCGTAATTACAAGAGAAATGCTGACCTTCAAGAGACCGGGAACCGGAATTTCTCCGGAGCGGATGGAAGAAATTATCGGACGCACGCTGAAGGTAGATGTGGCAGAAGATACGATTTTACAATGGAGTATGCTGGTAAACGACTAGAATTAGAAAGGGATAAATGGAGACGATATGAAAGTGGAAATAAATAGTAAAAAAAATGCCACAGCAGATATTGTTATTTATATGATTATGGCTATTGTAATCGCTGTAATCCTTATACCAATGATAATATTAAGAGAAAATTATTATTTTACAGTACATGATTATCTGGATTCTTGGCCATCTTTATTTAAAGTACTACGCAGAGGGGGTATTTTCTTTAATCCGGATGGACAAATGCCTATTTTAAATGGAATGTCGGCTTCTTATCTGTATTTTGATTTTGGAATATATCGTATATTAAATTTTTTCTTTGGCTTTATCTGGGGAGAAATCATTAATAAGGCACTGGCAATAGGAATTGGAATAGTAGCAATGTATCAGCTATTAGATTACATATTTCCCCAAAATCTGTCAAAGAATCAGAAAAAAATTCTAGCACTTGCATATGCAATAACACCAGTTTATCCATTGTGGAGTATTTCATTTGCAGTATTGCCGTTATTATTTAGAATATTTATTTTTTATTATAATAATCCACAAAAGTCAGTATCAAAAAAAATCATATTATTTTTGATGTTTGGCTTTTTTGTTTATTTTCCTTGTATTGGAATATTTGTAGTAATGTTATGGGGAGTCGGGATAATAGGAAATATTATTTTTTCTCGCAAGATAAATATAAATTTAATAATAAGCCTTTTCCTAATGGGGATTAGTTCTATTATATTTAACATAAATATTGTAATATATATGCTAAAAGGGATTGGTCTTAATAAATCGTTGCTTCAAAAAAATGTAGATAGAACTTTTACAGAAAGCTTAAAGTGGTTAGTATTGCGTATGAAGGCTGGAGGAGTAAGTGGACAATACCATGCAAATCCAGTAGTTAAAACAATAATAGTTCCGGTATGCGTAATAGGTGGATGTATCCTTTTTATATTATACTTTAGACATAAATATTGTGAAAAAAAAAGAATGTTACTAATTTGGAGAAATTCAATAATTGGTATTGCAATTTGTTCTTTTATTTATAGTTGTGATGAAAATGGATATATTGAGATAATAATAAAGAAGATTTTACCTATGTTAAAAGGTTTCAACTTTGGAAGAATATTATATTTTAATAATATATTATGGTATATTGCGTTTGCAGCTGTACTGGGGGCATTCTTTTCAGAAGGCAATAAAAGAATAGCGGCATATATAATAGTGCTGTTACAAGTTATTAATATACTACTGCAACGTGGATATTACCAGAACACTGCAGATAATACATTGTATTATAGTGAAGTGAAGCAGGATAGTCAGAGAGTAACTTATAAAGATTTTTTCGATGTGGATTATTTTGAAAAGTTAAAAGAAGAGATGAAATATAAAGATGAAGGGGTAATAAGTATAGGATATGAACCGGCGGTTGCAATGTATAATGGTTTTAATACACTTGATGGGTATATTTGTACTAATCCCTTGGATTATCATAATGAGTTTAGAAAAATAATTGCACCAGCATTAGAGGAAAGCGATGAATTAGCAAAAAAATATGATGGCTGGGGAGGAAGGATTTATGCATATATAGATGGGTATTCAGTTGAACCAGATAAAGAAAAAAATATAGAAGAAAAAGAATTGTTGATAAATACGGAAGCATTTGAAGAATTGGGTGGAAAGTATATTCTTTCCCGTTGCAAAATTTCAAATGCAGAAGAACTTAACTTAAAATTATATTTGGACATGGATTCAGAAGATAGTATTTATCATGTTTTTGTGTATACGATTGAAAAATAATAAAAGAACAGTAGGAAAAAACGATGAAACAGTATGATAGAATTATAATTGGTGCAGGAATCTATGGGTTGTATGCAGCTTTATATTGTGCACAAAAAGGAATGACGGTAGCAATACTTGAATATGACGATGAAGCTTTCGGTAGGGCAACTTATGTAAATCAAGCAAGAGTTCACATGGGATATCATTATCCACGTTCTCTTGCAACTGCTACAAAGTCAGCCGGGTATTTTAAACGGTTTGTGGATGATTTTGAATTTTGCATCAATAAGAAATTTGAACAGATTTATGCAACTTCAGCACAATATTCATGGACAAATGCAGAGGCTTTTCAAAAATTTTGTGATAATGCAGATATTAAATGTGAAGAAATTCCAGTTTCTAAGTATTTCAATAAAAATATGTGTGATGGAGCATTCCTTACAGAAGAATATACTTATGATGCAATGCAGCTAAAAAAGTTTTTTTTGGATGAATTGAAAAAATATTCGGCGTTAGTACAGATATATTACAATATAAATATTGTTTCAATAAGCAGGGAAAATGATTTTTATGTTATAAGAACTGAAACTGAAATATATCAGTCGGACTATGTGTTGAATGCAACATATGCATCAGTTAATCAAATTTTAAACTTATTAGAAGCACCACCTTTTAATATTAAGTATGAATTATGTGAAATTATATTGTGTAAAGTAAGCGAAAATTTGGAACATACAGGATTGACGGTTATGGATGGTCCATTCTTTTCAGTTATGCCTTATGGAAATACGGGGTATCATTCATTGACTTCAGTTACATTTACACCACATTATACTTCTAGGGAGGTATTACCATCATTTGATTGTCAAAGAAAGCCAGATTCAATGTGCGATGGAAATAATCAATTGGGAAACTGTAATTTATGTTCGGCAAGACCTCAAAGTGCATGGAATTACATGCATCAGTTGGCAAGGAAATATGTAAAGGATGCCTATAAAATTTATTATGAAAAATCTTTATTTTCAATGAAACCAATATTGAAATATTCAGAAGTAGATGATTCTAGACCAACGGTAATTCAGTATTTTTCACATAAACCAACATTCGTTAGTGTGTTGTCTGGAAAAATTAATACAGTTTATGATTTAGATGATATTTTGGAGGAAAAATAATGGAGCAGAATGTAAAAGAAAAAAATTTTGTCTCTGCAGTTATATATATAAGAAGTGGGGAGGAGGATACAGATAAAAACATTGAAAACTTGTTAAAGGTTATGAAAGAGCATTTTGAACATTATGAAATTATTTTTGTAAATGATGCATTTTCTGATGGGTGTGTTGATAAAATTAAAAAAATATTTGCAAAAGAAGAAAATAATGGGATTGCAGTAAGAATCATCAATATGAGCTATTATTATGGAAGAGAAATTGCTATGAGTGCAGGCGTAGACATGGCTATTGGTGATTATGTATTTGAATTTGACCGAATATCATCGATAGGTGATGATATAATTATGAAAGCTTATTATAAATGCATTCAGGGAACTGATGTCGTAAGCGTTACACCTAAGAAAGTAGCAGGCTTTATTACAAAACTGTATTACAAAATATATAATAGCTCAAGTAATATAAAAGAAAATTTTTTGAAAAGAGAACTTTTTTGCGTAGTATCACGACGTACAATTAATAGAGTAAAAGCAATGGCAAAAAATATTCCTTATAGAAAAGCAATGTATGCACAATGTGGGTTGCCAATAGAAACAATTACATATGAAGAGGAAGAGGAAAGACGTGAAAAATATACTAGACGTGAAAAAGAAGTAAGATATAGGCTGGCAAGTGATTCACTTATTTTGTTTACAAATGTTGTATCTAAAATTACTACTATGTTATGTGTGTTGTTTCTCTTGTTTTCATTAGGTGTGGGGATATATGTTTGTGTGATTTATTTTGGAAAAGTCAAACCGGTAGAAGGATGGAGTCCGATAATGGGCTTTTTGTCAGCAACTTTTTGTGGAATATTTTTTGTACTATCTATTATCATAAAATATTTAACTATGATATTACAGATGGTATTTTTGAAAGAACAATATATGGTAGAAAGTGTGGAAAAGATATAAATGATAAATGTTGTGTTTCCAGTATTAAATGAAGAATTAAGATTAGAAAAAGGAATTCAGACGGTAGTTCCATTTTTAAGCGAACATTGGATGGGAAACTTTCAGATTACAATTGTTGATAATGGTTCGACCGATAAGACAGAGCAATTATGTCAACAATTGTGCAAAAAATATAATGAAATAAAGTACTTGAGAATTGAAGAAAAGGGAGTTGGGGTAGCATTCAGATATGCAGTAGAACAGAATGAATGTGAGATTATAGGGTATACGGATATTGATTTATCTACAGAATTGGAAGCTTTTGTTCAAATGAAAAAAGCATTTGAAGAGGATCAAAATCTGGAAATAGTAAATGCATCCCGTTTTAATAAAAAATCTAATTTAGTTGGAAGAACAAAACTTAGAAATTTTATTTCTTATAGCTTAATTTTTATTTTAAAGAAGATGTTTGGAATGAAAGCATCGGATGCAATATGTGGTTTCAAATTTTTCAGAAAAGAATGTATAGAGGAGTTAATGAAAAAATCGAGTGATGAAAAAGGCTGGTTCTTATTAATAGAAATACTTTTGAGAGCAGAAAGAGATAATCGGAAGATACTGGAATTACCAATTACTTGGATATATGATGAAAATACAAAAGTTAAAATCATAAAAACGGTTAAAAGTTATATGAAACAGATGATTAAGTTAAAACGAGCATTCAGGAGAGAAGCAAATGAGTAAAAAAACAGCATTGGTTGGGTATACAGGATTTGTAGGAAGCAATTTGTGCAGGAGCGCATCATTTGATTTTTTAGCAAATTCAAAAAATGTTCAACAACTGTATGGAGTAAAGCCAGATGTATTAATTTATGCGGGGGTAACAGGCACAAAATGGTATGCTAATACGCATAAAGAGTATGATGAAGCAATTATTAGGGCAGCAGAAGAAAATATAGTAAAAATTGCGCCTAAAAAATTAGTATTGATTTCTACTGTGGATGTATATAGTTCCATTGATGATGTGACAGAAGAAACTCCAATAGAGGTTGCAAAATTACATACTTATGGTAAAAACAGATATATGCTTGAAAAGTGGACCGAAGAAAATATAGAAGACTATCACATTGTGCGCTTACCTGCAATATATGGAGAAAATTTAAAGAAAAATTTTATTTATGATTTGATTCATTTGGTGCCATATACATTGACAAAAGATAGAATGGACGCAATAATAACTAATTATTCAGATATATCATCTTATTATAGGCTTAATGTAGATAAAAACTTTGAGTTAATTCCATTGGAAAAGGGAGAGTATAGAAAATTAAGAGACATATTTGCAGAAATTCCGATGAATGCCTTAAGTTTTACTAATAGTGAGAGCAGCTATCAGTTTCTGAATTTAGCAACTGTTTGGAAATATATAGAAACGGTAATAAAAGAACAGATTAGAACTATTAATTTGGTTACAGAACCAATAGCTGCAGAGGAAGTATTTGAATATATTTATCATAATAAGTTTAGAAACGATACTGTAAATAGAATAAACTATAATTTAAAATCTATTTATGCAGATAGTATAGTAGGACACGGAAAACAGTATTATGGGGATAAAGATGCAGTATTATACGATTTGGGAAAATTTGTAAGACAGGAAATAGAAAAATTATAAAAAATTAGAATATAAATTTGTTATTAGTTATGGAAAATTATTTTGGAACATAGTGTATTATTCAGCTGGATGAAATGTTAGGATAAGCGGAAAGGAAATGTGATGGACAAAAGAAGCACGGAACTTGATATCGCAAAGGGAATCGGAATTATTATGGTAGTGTGGGCGCATGCATCAGCAGAACATTGATTTGTGCGATGTATTATATCTGTGGTTATCTCTATCAGAAGTATATCAGAGAACGGCTGTCCATGGTAGTGAAGAGTATGATTGCAATACTGTGGTTTACCGGATTCCTTGCAGAGGCATCCGTATTTGCCGGAAGCCTTGGCAGTAACCGGTATGACAACAAAATTTTATTTGCAATTGGTGGATTTGGTGGAATTGCATTCTGCCTGTGGGCATCAAAGTTTCTTGCAAGCCATCTTGGCGAAGGCAGAATTGTAAAACATGTGATATATTTAGGACAGAATTCTATTGACCTTGTGATATGGCAGTTTCTGGCATTTCGGATTGCTATTGTATTGCAGATTATATTCTTAAAAGCAAAATTATCTGCAATTACTGCATTTCCGACTTATGATACAGAAGGAATCTGGTGGCTTGTTTATGTAATCGCCGGAATCTATGGTTCCCTGCTGTGGAAATTTATTTTGGAGCATAATCCGTTATCTGGTTGGATGAAACGGCGCTATATTATCCGATAACTATAAAACAAAAGAGAAGAATGTTTTTGTAGAAAACAACGAATTACTGTATGCAGAAACTTAGAACAATAAGGCTGGCAAGAAGGGGAGAATAGAAAATTCTGAAATGCATAAACTACAACATAGTAACAATTTGACAGTTGCCGTATTTTTTTTACGGCAGCTATTGAAAAGGACTGAGAAGTAAGTTATTATGGATGTAATGAGAGAAAGCGAGGAATCTATGTTATTAGAATTTCACGTAAAGAATTTTAAAAATTTTAAAGATGAATTGATTTTAGATTTAAGCAGAACAAACAATTATGAATTCAGTGAAGAGGCTGTCCAGGATGGTGTTGTTAAGACCGCTTTGATTTACGGTGAGAATGCCAGCGGAAAGACAAATCTTGGTTATGCCATTTTTGACTTGATTCTTCATTTGACAGATAAGGAAAAAGCAAGTGAAGATTATTCTCCATATGCGAATTTAGAGCATCGAGGATATGTGGAATTTTATTACAAATTTCGGTTTGGTGAGCATATTCTTGAGTACAGTTACAGAAAAAGCCCAACAATGCTTCTTGTGAAAGAAGATGTAGAGATAGATGGAAAGAGAGTCATCTTTTTTGATTATAGAGCAAATAAGGGAGAAGTTCTGCTGAAAGGTGCAGAGAATCTTAATACAGATTTGGCAGAGAAAAACATTTCCTTTGTGAAATATATTGCCCGCAATACGGTTTTAGATGATAATGATGAGAATAATACGTTTGAAACTTTTGTTGATTTTGTTGAGCATATGCTGATGTTCAGTTCTTTGGCAAAGAATAGTTACCAGGGATTTACAGTAGGAAGTGAAAATATTGGAGAAGGAATTATTGAGAGAGGCTATGTGAAAGAATTTCAGGAATTCCTAGCATCAGTGGGAATTAAATATGAATTGGTGGCAAAAGAGATTGATGGAAGCAAGCGGTTATTCTGTCGGTTTGGAAAAAGGGATGTAAGCTTCTTTCGGATTGCATCAAGAGGAACCAGTTCACTGGCATTGTTCTACTATTGGCTGATTCAGATGAAAGAAGCATCCTTTGTATTTATTGATGAGTTTGATGCATTTTATCATGATACATTAGCAGAGCAGGTAGTGCGGGAGTTGTTGGCAATGGAACATACTCAGGCATTATTTACAACACATAATACTGCAATTATGACGAATGATTTGTTAAGACCGGACTGCTATATGCAGATTGTCGATGGACAGATTCGTTCTTTTGCAGATTCAACGGAGAAGGAGTTACGCAAGGCACATAATCTGAGAAAGATGTACCAGGCGGGGGCGTTTGATGGAAAATAATTGTATTGCAGTTATCTATGAGGGGAATAAGACAGAACGGATATTGATTGAGAATTTGAAGAAGATTTTCTTTTTAAACAGAGCCAATATTGTTTTTGTTGGATTTCCTGCAGGTCAGAATATTTATATGCTGTGGAAACAAATCCAGAAAGATGAGTACGAAACAGATTTAATAGAGCTGATTCGTGAATATAATAAGGATGCAGCAGAAAAACTAAAGGGATATAGCCGGGATAATTTCTCGGAGATATATCTCTTTTTCGACTATGATGGACATAATTGTAATTTGAGTGCAACAGATCCGGATGGAACTGCTGTACTGGGGGAGATGTTAGAGACCTTTGATAACGAGACAGAATTAGGAAAGTTGTATATCAATTATCCGATGGTAGAAGCAATACGGGATAATAAAAAAGAAGACTGCTGTTACAGAAGGTGCAGCGTATCTTTGGAAGAAGCAGGAAAATATAAGAATATAGTTTCTGATATGAAAGAGTTTCAGGATTTTCGGAAGTATACATATGAAGACTGGCAGTATCTGTGCCAGCAGGCAATAAAGAAAGCAAACTGTATTGTTCAGGGAAAATATGAAACTGCATCTTATAAGGAATTGTTTCAATATTTGTCACAGCAGGATATTTATCAGAGTCAGCAGAAAAATTTTGTAAGAAAAGGGGAAATAGCAATTTTAAGTTCGGTTCCGTTATTTTTGCTGGAATACTTTCCGGGAACCTTTTATGAAAAGATATTAGAGCAAGCATTGTGTTGAAAAAAGTCATCAAAACAAGTAACATGAGATTATATAAATGTGTAAACAAATAAAAAATTAAGGAGGGCACCAATGAAGAAAAAAGTAGGAAACAGATTAATTGCCTTGTTACTGGCATTATTTATGGCAGTAACCATGATGCCGGATATGGCGGTTGGGGCAGAAGAAACAGACAATGGGGTGGCTGATGAAGCACAGAAGTGTGGTTATGAACAGCCAAAGGCCATCAATGTCGGAGAACTTGATGAGGATGAAGCAGAAGATTTACCAATAGTCAGGGCACAGTATAATGCAGCAGATGCATCTTACTGGGCAGTATATGGCTCCGACTATTATTATAGTAAGATGTCTGGTGCAGAGAAGCAGTTCTATCAGGCACTTTATGATGTGAATATGTCATTCCTTACAGGAAATAAGAGCGCCGGCTATAAGACCTTTGATTCTACGAGACATTATCATTCGGGCTTTGTTTCAATCGGCAGTCTGGATTTGGATACTGCACTGGAAGTAGCAAAAATTCTCCAGATGTCCAATCCGCAGTTCTATTTTGTAAATGATGAGATGCTTTATGGGGTGAATTCAGATGGTAAATATCAACTGGCATTAGGCGTTTACAATACCTGTTCAAATGGAAGTGCAAGAGCGGATAAGACGAATGGAATTAAAAACAAGCTGGATTCATGGGTAGCATCGATTAAGAGCAAAGCGACAATTCTTGATATGGAGCAGGAAGCACATGACATTATTATGCGGAATTGCTGGTACTCTGAGGAGGGAAACTATCATCAGAGCAGTGCCGGAGTTTTATTAGAAGGTAAAGCAGTATGTGCCGGTTATGCGGAAACCTTTGAAATGCTTTGCAATGCAGTTGGTATTCAGACGGTATGTGTTACCAGCAGCAGTCATGAGTGGAACAAAGTAAAATTGTATGGCAGATGGTATGCAGTGGATTGTACCTGGGATGACGATAAAGATGATAAAACGGGAACCGTCTATGGTTATATGTATTTTAATGTGTCAGATAATTACAGTGATGAATATGGCAAGTGGTCGCATACAGCAGAAAGCTGGTGGAGCAGCTATAGTGTTCCGGTCTGTGAGAATGACAAAGTAATTACAGATAGAGACTATAACTATCAGGGAGTGGATTATTCGTCAGTATTTGATGTGGATTATTATTTGAAAACCTACCCGGATATTAAAGCAGCTTTCGGTGCGGATGAGAATCAGGCATTTATGCATTTTATTAACAGCGGAATGGCAGAAGGACGTCAGGGAAAATCAAGTTTTAATGTAATCTCTTATAAGAACAGATATAAGGATTTAAGGATGACATATGGCAATAATTTACGCTCTTATTATTTACATTACATATCAAATGGTAAAGCAGAAGGGCGTAAGGCGACAGGTGATGTGACGATTACGGATGGTGTCTCCGTATATAATGGAGTAGACTATTCCGCAGTATATAATTACAGCTATTATATTAAGAAGTATCCAGATATTGCAAAGGCGTTTCCAAATGATGATATCAGTACGCTGGCTCATTTTGTGACATGCGGCATGAATGAAAAACGTCAGGGAAATATGAACTTTGATGTGAATTCTTATTACAATCAATATGCTGATTTACGGAGCGCGTTTGGTACAAACTGGAGAGCTTATTATCTTCATTATATACAGAATGGCAAGGCAGAGGGTCGGAAAGGAACCGGAACTAAAACTATGCAGGGAACTACTGTATACAATGGAGTAGATTATTCTGCAGTTTATAATATGAGTGATTATCTGAACAAGAATACAGATGTGAAGAAAGCTGTTGGTGGGGATGACCTTGCTGCGATTGCTCATTTTGTGAATTATGGAATGAAAGAAGGCCGTCAGGCAAGCAGTAAATTTGATGTGAATTCTTATCGTATGCGCTATAAAGATTTGAGAAGTGCATTTGGCTATGATTTGGCAGGTTATTATTACCATTATATGAGTTCTGGTAAAGCAGAGGGTCGTCAGGCAACCGGAAAAGTAACAGATATTGACGGGGTTACAGTATATAATGGAGTGGATTATTCTGCAGTTTATAATTTTAATTATTATGTGAACGAAAATCCGGATATCAAGGCAGCATTTGGAAATGATGATCTGGCTGTATTGTCGCATTTCGTGAATTATGGAATGAAGGAAGGCCGCCGTGGTTGTGAAGCATTTAATGTGTTGATCTACCGTGAGAAAAATGGAGACTTAAAAGCCGCATTTGGCGATGATTTGAAACAGTATTATATCCATTATATGAACTATGGTAAAAAGGAAGGAAGAAAAGCTGCATAGATTGGAATGCAGATAAGAAAGGCTGTTGCATAGGCAGATGAAATTCGGCGGTGCAGCAGCTTTTTCCATTTTGTGACAAAATTCTTAAGATTTTCATAATGACAAGTAGTAATTCTTTAAAGTAGATTCATATCGTGTTACAATACAAACAGTTGTGCAAATAGAAAAATATGGAGAAAATACTTATGAGAAAAACATGGAGACGACAGCTTGCATTAGGGCTGGCAGTGGTGACAATATGGACGGGTGGAAATGCAGAACATTTCTATGCGGGGCAGAAAGATTGTGAGACTACGGCAATCAGTACAGAGAGGCTGGCAGATACAGAACAGAAAATCAATCTGGATAAAGTTAATTATCAGGTGAAGAAAAGTGCGTATGCACCTGTTTTTGATGCATCCTATTATGCAAAGAATAATAAGGATTTAAAAATAGCATTTGGAAATGATGAAAATGCACTTTTTCAACATTTCCTAAATTACGGAATGTCAGAAGGCCGTCAGGCAAGTGCGGAATTTAATGTGAAGTCTTATCGGAATGCTTATGCAGATTTACGACAGGCATTTGGAAATGATTTAAAGAGTTATTATCTGCATTATATGAATTATGGTAAGAGAGAAGGCAGAAAGGCAGCCGGTGTTACAATCTTGCAGAATCCGGTTACAGTATATAATGGCGTAAATTATTCATCTGTATATAATTACAATTACTATATCAGCAGGAATCCGGATGTCGCAAGGGCATTTCCAGATGATGACATCAGTACTCTGGCACATTTTGTGAATTATGGAATGACAGAGGGACGCCGGGGAGTACAGAATTTTGATGTAGCATCATACCGGAATGCGTATGCAGATTTGAGACAGGCATTTGGAAATGATTGGAAAAGCTATTATCTGCATTATATGAATTGTGGTAAGAGGGAAGGAAGAAAGGCAACCGGTGTCACTTCATTGCAGAATCCGGTTACAACATATAATGGGAAAGATTATGCAGCCGTATATAACTATGATTATTATATTTCAAAATACAGTGATTTAAAGAAAGCATTTGCAGGAGATGACAGCGCAGCAATCCGCCATTTCGTGGAATGCGGAATGGCAGAGGGCAGACAGGCAAGCACAGATTTTGTATTAGGCGTGTATAAGAGCAATTACAGTGATTTAAGAGCTGCATTTGGCAATGATAATAAGAGCTATTATCTTCATTACATAGATTGTGGTAAAAAGGAAGGCAGAAATGCAGTAACAAAGATTGGTACACCGACGAAGCCAGAACCAAATCCGGAGCCGGAAGAGCCGGCAACAACGGAGGATAAGATTAAAGCAAAGGTTGCAAAAATCAGTAACGATTATGGCGTGACAGTCCTGACTGGAGATTCGGCAGGCTTCTATTGGACGGATACTTATTGTTCCGGAGAGACAGACCCGGAGACAACGCTTACATGGATTACAATGGTGGATGAACAGATGGCAAGGTATCCGAAAGGTTTTTTTACAGACATGCAGGATATTACTACAGTAACCATAAAGCTGGTACATAATTTGGATGCCGGTGGAGGTTCTTTTGCAGGAGTGACAAGCAGGGAGTATGGAGATCAGATGTTTATTGCACTAAATACATCCCAGTCCTTTTTATTGTCTGATAGAACCTTTAATCATGAAATGATGCATCTGATTGAATATTATATAGAGGCAAAATCATGGAATGCTTCCACACAGCAGTATGAATCACCATTAAAAGCAACGGAAGCAATCAAACCGGATGCAGAAGTGAATAGTACAAATAGTGATTATACCACATCGGACTATAACAGAGGATGTGAAGAACAATATTATATTTCTGCTTATGCCAAGACCAATGGAAGGGAAGACCGGGCAGAAACATTCACAGATTATATGTTCCGTGCCTATAAGAAGGACTATATGATAAGGGCAGACTATCCTATCCCAAAGAAACAGCAGATTATTGCCGACTGTATCAGACAGTATTTCCCATCAGCAGCAAGCCAGCCGGCAGGCAGTCTTTCCTGGGAAAAGTGGTTGCCATAATCAGATAAAGTGTTAAAATAGATAGTTAGTAAAAAGAAACAAGTAGTAAAGCAGCAAAGGAGCAAAGACAAAATGAAAAAGAAATGGAGCAGAAAAGCAGCCCTTTTGCTGGCAGCAGTAACAATTCTTACCAGCCTGCCTACAGAATATTTGTATGCAGCACAAACGCAGGAAACACAGGATACTGTAACGCCAGAAGAGCAGAGCAATGAGGAAACAGTAGTAGACACAGCCCTTACCGGACAGGAGAGTGTTACAGACACTGAACAGGAAACGACAGAGACAGTAGAAGGAACAACCGCTACAGAAGAAACGACTGATGGAACAGAAACTGCCGGAAAGTCAGAAATAGAAACACAGAGTGCGGACGCACAAGATGCAGTGACAGCAGATGTATTGGCAGCAGAAGATTTACTGAATTATCTGGTATTAGATAATGCGTACATAGCAGTTGGCGGTACACAGAATGTAGTTGCCAATATTGGAAATGAAGATTTAGCTATTAGCGGTGGCAGATTACTGTATCATAGAGTATCTGATGGAGCAGCTTATGAGATGGCTGCTACAGAGACAGATGGAAACGGTCTCAGATTTTCAGAGACTTTTGCAGATGAGAGCCGTACCGGTGAATATGCACTGGATGCTATCATTTATGAGAAAGATGGTCAGGAATATCAGATTTGTTTATCTGATGCAGGAATGGATGTTAGGTTTGGTGTCAATACAGAAGTAGAGACCAATCCGGATGCAGAAGTAGTAGATGAAGCGACCACAGATGTAGATATGGATGTAGTAAGCTTTGATGAAAATGGCAATCAGACATCAGAAGATTCGATTGCAGATGCCATTACAACCCAGAAAGCAGAAACGGCAGAATCCGGAATAAGCACAGCACGTTATAATGGAAATGTGGTTGTTGTCTTAGACCCGGGGCACGATGGAACCCATGGCGGAAGTTCTGCAAATGGATTCGTGGAAGCACAGCTGAATCTGAAAATTGCACAGTATTGTAAAGCGGAACTGGAAGAATACTATGGTGTGACTGTATATATGACGAGAGATTCTGCCTCCTGCCCGAATGGTGGGGGAAATAATAAATCCTGCCTCCAGCGGAGAGCTGATATAGCAAGAGATATGGGAGCAAATCTTTTTGTCTCTCTACATAATAATTATTCCAGTGCATCCAGTGCATCCGGTGCAGAAATCTGGTATCCAAACCAGAATTATAACCCATGGACCAGTCAGGTAGGTGGCTCGGCTGCATCTAAGATTTTAGAGCAGTTGACCAGTCTTGGCTTACATAATAGAGGGACACAGATAAGAAATGCAAATGAGGATAAATATCCGGATGGTTCAGCAGCAGATTATTATGCAGTAATCAGACACTGTAAGGAATATGGTATCCCTGGAATTATTGTAGAGCATGCTTTTATGTCTAATTCTTCAGATGCTGCTAACTTCCTTTCCAATGATGAAGGATTAAAAAAACTTGGTGTGGCAGACGCAACCGGAATTGCACAGTATTATGGCTTAAAGAAGGAGACACCGGCAGATTATTCAGCCGTATTTGATGCTGCATATTATGCAGACCGCTATCCTGATTTAAAGGCAGCATATGGCGGTGATGAAAGTGCGCTATTGCAGCATTTTATACAGTATGGTATGGCAGAAGGACGCCAGGGAAGTTCCCAGTTTGATGTATATTCATATAAGAATCTGTACCCTGATCTGAGGGCAGCATTTGGAAATAATTTAAAGAGTTATTATATGCACTATATTAGTAGTGGAAAGGCAGAAGGAAGAAAAGCTACAGGTGTAAATACATTACAAAATCCGATAACGACGTACAATGGAATAGATTATTCAGCCGTATATGATTATAATTATTATCTGAAAAAGTATAGTGATTTGGCGAAGATATATACGAATGATGATATAGGCTTACTTGCTCATTTTGTGAATTGTGGAATGGGTGAAGGACGCCAGGCAAAAGATAGCTTTGATGTTTCCTCTTATCGAAATCAATACCAGGATTTGAGAATAGCATTTGGAAATAATTTAAAAAGCTATTATATGCACTATATTAGTAATGGTAAAGCAGAAGGAAGAAAGGCAACCGGAGTAAGTAAATTGCAGAATCCGGTTACGGTATATCAGGGAGTAGATTACTCTGCGGTATATAATTACAGCTACTATTTGAAAAAATACAAGGATTTGGCGAAAATATATACCAATGATGATGTAGGACTTTTGGCACATTTCGTAGTCAGTGGTATGACAGAAGGCCGTCAGGGTAAAGACAGCTTTGATGTAATCTCTTACCGGAATCAGTATCAGGATTTAAGACTGGCATTTGGCAAAGATTTAAGAAGCTATTATGTTCATTATATGAATAGTGGCAAAAAAGAAGGACGAATCGCAACCGGTGTAAAAACATTGCAGAATCCGGTAACAACCTACAATGGAACAAATTATTCAGCAGTATATGATTACAGCTATTACAACAGCAAATACAGTGATTTGAAATCTGCTTTCAAGGGAGATGACATTGACCTTTTAGCACATTTTGTAAATAATGGAATGTCAGAAGGACGTCAGGCAAGCAAGAAGTTTAACGTTCAGGTATATAAGAATAATTATACGGATTTGCAGCAGGCATTTGGCAATGATTTGAAACTGTATTATATGCATTATATTCAGAATGGTAAGGCAGAGGGCAGAATTGCAGAATCACAGATATATCATTCTGTAATAACAAAGTCAACTACAACTGTAAATCAGATGGTAAATTACTATAATGCAAAGGCTTCTTATCCAGCCTATTATGCAGCGACAGATGCACCGGATATAAGAACTTTCTGTCAGATTTATTATGATGAAGCAACGAAAGAGGGCGTTGACCCGGCTCTGGCATTTACACAGTCAATGAAGGAGACCGGTTTCTTAAAATTTACCGGACAGGTAAAAATTGAACAGTTTAATTTCGCAGGAATGGGTGTAACAGATGCAAGTACCAACGGGGATTCCTATCAGAATGTGAGAGAGGGAATCCGGGCACATGTGCAACATCTGAAAGCGTATGCAGTAAAGAATCCAGCTTTTGCAAATCCAGTTGTAGATAAACGTTACAGTTCCTGGTTTGCAGCAAACCGCTCTGGTACAGCTCCATACATCGAATGGCTTGGTATATCAGAAAATCCATCTGGATTTGGCTGGGCTACAGAAAAAGGATATGGTTATAGTATTTTAAATGATTATATGAATCAGTTATACAAGTATTAAAAGAATAGAAAAGGCATAGAAGCCGGGTGGTCATTATTTGACCATCCGGCTTATTTTTGGTACAATATAGAAAGCTATGATTTCTTTTAAGAACGGAGGCAGCTATGGCAGAACGTGACTTTGTTGCAGAATGTATCAGACTGCATGTACAGGATAAAAAACAATTGATAATTCGTGGATTTTTTCCGGAGGATAATCCGGAGAAAAGAACACTGAAAGTATATGTGAATCAGAAAGAAATGCCGATTTCCATTGTATGCACAGAGGGACCGGAGGTGCGGAGAAGATATCTTCACTATCGGATGAATGTGGGACAGGAAATTACCGCAAGCCTGCAGCTGCCGGAAGAAGCTGTGACTGACTTCAAGGTATGCAGCTGTCTTGGCACGGAAGAAACGGAAGTTTTTCATGCTAACAGAAAGCAGTTTGAAAAGCTGGTTCATCATCTGGACAGCAATCTTGAAATGGAACGTTTTGAGGAGAATCAGTTTATTCTGACCGGCTGGAGTGCTGCCGGAGAAGAGACGGCATGCAAGGTTATTGTAGATGGAACAGAAGTCTCTACAGAGGTTCACTGGAAATACCGGAAGGATGTAGTAGATGTAATCCCGGAGCTTTCTTCCGATGCAAAATGCGGCTTTGAGGTATATGTGCCGGATAAGGGTGGCAGCAAGCTGACTTTGGAATTAAGTGCCGATGGAAGAGAAAGCACTTATGTTGCAGCATTAGATAAAATAAGACACGGAGAAAACGGTCAGGATACCGCGAATATTTTTCAGAAGACTTTGCGCTACTGGAAGAATTATGGACTGAAAAATACTATAAAGAAGGTCTGCCAGAAGTTAAGTGGTCAGAGAGATTATGGAAATTACGAGGATTTTCTGAAAAAATATGGTGTGAAGGAAGAAGAACTGGCTCGACAGAGACAGGAAGTATTTGAAAATGGTCCAAGTTTCTCCATTGCAGTTCCGCTGTACCAGACAAAAGAAAAATATCTGCGGGAAATGATAGAATCGGTACAGGCACAGACTTATGCGAATTGGGAGCTTTGCCTTGCAGATGGAAGTGGCAGAGAGCACAGTCTTCAGCCTGTTGTCGGGGAATATATTGCAAAAGATAAGCGGATTAAATATTGCCTTTTAGACAGCAACGAGGGAATTGCCGGCAATACCAATGAAGCATTGAAAATGGCAGACGGTGATTTTGTTGTGCTGACAGACCATGATGATTTACTTTCTCCGGAAGCACTGTATCAGTGTGCAAAAGCGGTACAGAAGGAGCCACAGACAGATGTGATTTATTCGGACGAAGATAAAGTGGATATGAGTGGAAAGAAGTTTTTTGAGCCACATTTTAAATCCGATTATAATATTGATTTGTTGTGTACCATGAATTATATCTGTCATCTCTTTGTTGCTCGCAAAGATGTGATGGAACAGGCTGGGCTATTTGAAAGCTGTTATGATGGTGCACAGGATCATGATTTTATTTTACGCTGCACCGAGAAGGCAGAGCATATCGTGCATATTCCGAAGGTGCTGTATCATTGGCGGTGTCATGCACAGTCAACCTCCGAGAATCCGGAAAGCAAGTTATATGCCTTTGAGAATGGGTGCAAAGCGGTAAAAGCACATTATGACAGAACCGGAATTCCGGCAGAAGTGGAGCAGGGACCCTTCTATGGGATGTATCGTACCCATTATCTCTGGAAGGAGCAGCCGTTAGTATCTATTTTGATTCCAAATAAGGATCATGTTGCGGATTTAAAAAAATGTATGGATTCCATAGAAGAAAAATCCACATACCGGAATTTTGAATTTATCATTGTAGAGAATAACAGTACAGAAGAAGAGACCTTCGCTTATTATAAAGAGATTGAGAAAAGGGATAATGTCAGGGTCTTATATTACAAGGAAGATTTCAATTATTCAAGAATCAATAATTTTGGTGCAAAAGAGGCGAATGGGGAATATGTCCTGCTTCTGAATAATGATACAGAAATGATTGAGCCGGACAGTATCAAAGAAATGCTGGATGTATGCATGCGTCCGGACGTGGGAATTGTGGGAGCAAAGTTAATATTTGAAGATAATACCATCCAGCATGCCGGAGTCATCATTGGATTTGGCGGTGTTGCAGGACATGCCTTTATCGGACAGGACAGAGATGATAATGGATATTTTTCAAGAATTATAAGCGTTCAGGATTTGTCAGCAGTAACGGCAGCCTGTCTGATGGTAAGGCGAAGTGTATTTGATGAGGTAGAGGGCTTAAATGAAGAATTTAAGGTAGCCTTTAATGATATTGATTTTTGCCTGAAGGTAAGAAAAGCGGGCTATCTTGTAGTATATAATCCATATGCACAGTTTTATCATTATGAATCAAAGTCCAGAGGGCAGGAGGATTCCGCTGATAAGGTGGCGAGATTCCAGCAGGAGATAGGTTTATTTGGAGAACGATGGGGAGAACTTTTAGAACATGGAGATCCGTACTATAATCCAAATTTAACACTGGATAAAGCAGACTTTTCATTAAAGGAATAATAAAATGATAAAATAAAAGATAGTAGATACAATGAAACATAATGGAGGTTTGGAAATGATTAATTTCAACGAACCACCTTATATGGAAAAAAGCATGGACTATATCCGTAAGGCGGTAGAAAATAAGAAAATATGTGGGGATGGGGAATATACCAAGAAGTGCAATGCCTGGTTAGAAGAACATACAGGAACAAAAAAGGCATTGCTGACAACATCCTGTACCCATGCAACAGAGCTTGCGGCAATTCTGTCAGAAATCAAGCCGGGAGACGAAGTAATTATGCCGGCTTATACCTTTGTATCAACAGCAGATGCTTTTGTGTTGAGAGGGGCAAAGGTGGTATTTGTAGATATCCGGCCGGATACCATGAATATTGATGAAAAACTGATTGAACATGCAATTACGGATAAGACAAGAGCAATTGTTCCGGTACATTATGCCGGGGTATCCTGCGAAATGGATACTATTCTTGCAATTGCAAAGAAATATAATCTTCTGGTGATTGAGGATGCGGCCCAGGGTGTGATGGCTTCTTATAAGGGGAAAGCACTTGGAACCATGGGAGATTACGGATGCTACAGTTTCCATGAGACAAAGAATTACAGTATGGGAGAAGGCGGAGCACTTTTAATCCGGGATGAGAAAAATGTGGAAAATGCAGAGATTGTCCGGGAGAAGGGAACTAACCGCAGCAAATTCTTCCGGGGACAGATTGATAAGTATACCTGGGTAGAAGCAGGTTCTTCTTATCTGCCAAGTGAATTGAATGCAGCATATCTTTATGCACAGCTTGAAGCAGCGGATAAGATTAATGAAAAACGTCGGTCTATCTGGAACCGCTATTGGGATGGATTGGAAAAATTATCTGATGAGGGTAAAATTATCCGCCCAACGATACCGGAGGGCTGCGTACATAATGCACATATGTTTTATCTGAAAGCAAGGGATTTAGAGGAAAGAACAGCTTTAATCAGTTATTTAAAGGAACAGGGGGTACAGGCAGTATTTCATTATATTCCATTACATACAGCACCGGCAGGTCGGCGCTATGGTATGTTTGCAGGAGAAGACCGTTATACAACGAGGGAAAGCGAGAGGCTGGTCCGCCTGCCGTTATATTATAATCTGTCATTGGAACAGGCAGACTATGTGATAGATAAGGTTAATGCATTTTACAAAGAGAGATAAATGAAAATACAGGAAAGAGGACAGAGGGCAGAGTAAATGGTTATTGTTATTGGGGCAACAGGATTTATTGGAATGTATACCGTAGACCGCTTCTTGGAAGAAGGTTATGAGGTGCTGGCAACTGGAAGAAATGCAATCATGAAGCAGGAACTGGAAGCAAAAGGCGTTACCTGTGTGTCATTGGATATTTCGAAAAAAGAAGATTTTGATAAATTACCGACAGAAGGTGTAGAGGGTGTCATTTTACTGGCAGGTCTGCTTCCGGCAAATGCACCGGTGGATATCAGTGCAGATGAGAATGCCGCAGACTATATCCGCATTAATGTGGAAGGAACCGTTAATGTATTAGAGTATTGCCGGAAGAATGGCATTAAGAAAGTGATTTCCACCAGCAGCTATGCAGATGTAAGAAATGCATGGAAAAAAGGCGTTGCCTTAAAAGAGACAGAGCCGAGAGATTTTATGTATACCGGAGACCATGCGGTATATGTGATTTCCAAAAATGCAGCCAATGATGTGATGGAATATTATAATGAGCAGCATGGCATGCAGTGTGCATCTTTCCGCCTGCCACCGGTATACGGAGTAGGACCTCATTCTGAGATTTATGTGAATGGTAAATATTATAAGACCGGAATCCAGACCTTTATTGAGAATGCAGAAGCCGGAAAAGACATTGAAATCTGGGGTGACCCACAGATTTCCAGAGACATTATTTATGTAAAGGATGTTGCAAGAGCATTTGTGCTGGCATTACGCAGTGATAAGACCTATGGTCTTTATAATATGACATCCGGTACAGAACTAACTTTAGAGGAGCAGGTGCAGACCGTTATTGACGTATTTGGACCGGGTAAGGGATCTAAGATTGTCTATCGCCCGGATAAGCCAAATAATACACCATCCTTTTTGTTTGACATAACAAAGGCGAAGGAAGATTTCGGTTTCGTGCCGGAGTATCTTTCTTATCGTGCAATAATGGAAGATTATAAAAAAGAATTAGAAAGCGGAAGATGGGATAAGTTTATCGCAAGCCGCCGCAAGGAAAGTTAAGTGCCGGGAGGATGGCAATATGAAGAAAATTGTAATTATAGGAGCGAATTCTTTTCAGAATCCGCTCATTTTAAAGGCGAAAGAGATGGGATATGAGACACATGTATTTGCATGGAAAGATGGCTCTATCGGAGAACGGACAGCAGATTATTTTTATCCCATCAGCATTGTGGAAAAGGAAGCAATCTTAGAAGAATGCCGGAGGATTCAGCCGGATGCAGTTGCAACAATAGCATCTGATCTTGCCAATATTACCGTGCAGTATCTGGCAGAGCAGCTTGGATTACCACATAATTCTGACAACTGTATCTATATATCTACCAATAAATTTGCCATGCGGGAAGCTTTTTCGAAGCATGGTGTGCCTACACCGGGCTTTGTCAGTGTATGCGAAGGGGATGATTATGCGGCGGCTGTAGCAGATATGCAGTTTCCAATGATTGTAAAACCGACCGACCGTTCCGGAAGCCGCGGTATTATGAGGGTGGAGAGCCTTGAGGAGATTGCTCCGGCAGTGGAAGAGGCAGTGCGTAATTCCTTTGAAAAGAAGGCAATTATTGAAGAATATATCGAAGGCAATGAATATAGCTGTGAATGTATTTCTTATCAGGGCAGACATCATGTGCTGGCGGTGACAAAGAAATATACCACAGGATATCCTCATTTTATTGAGACCGGACATATGGAGCCACCGGAGCTTTCTGAAATCGAAATGAACCGGGTGAAGGAATTTATTCCGAAGGCACTTACTGCTCTTGAGATTGAAAATGGTGCTTCCCATTCGGAATTTAAACTGGATGCCGATGGCAATGTAAGAATCATTGAAATCGGTTCCCGTATGGGTGGCGACTGTATTGGCTCCCATCTGGTATATTTATCTTCCGGATATGACTTTGTCCGCATGGTAATTGAGACTGCTTTGGGACAGGAACCGGAACTGACACCGGAACATGAGCCGATGTGTGCGGGAATCCGCTTTGTGTTTACAAAGAAGGATCTGGATGTTTTGGAAGAGATTAAGAGCAAAAGTCCGGAACTGCTTCAGATGGTAAGTGAAATGGAACCGGTAGGGGAACATCAGGTAGTAGACAGTGGAAGCCGTTTTGGTTATTACATTCTGGCTGGAAAAAATCAGGCAGAGATTAAGGATTGGTTGGAACGATGAGTAAAGTAGAAGGAAAGAAAAAGTGGCTACTGCTGATTTTACTGCAGCTGGTAATTATGATATACACATTATCCGGTGTGGCAGCAAAGTTTGCAGCAGGATATGAGTTTTTATCCATGGGATTTATCCTGTGTTACGGAGTAGAAATCTGCATCCTTGGATTGTATGCCATTTTCTGGCAGCAGATTATCAAAAGGGTTGATTTGTCGGTAGCATATGCAAACCGGAGCATTGCGATTTTGTGGTCTATGATCTGGGCAGCACTGATTTTTGGAGAACATATTTCGGTACAGAATATTATTGGTGTCCTTCTGGTAATTGCCGGCACCATGATTGTGAATAAGGAGGGATAGAAGGATGATATACTGGCTTTTTCTTGTAGCGTCTGTTATTGTTGCCTCTTTTTCTCAGGTCTTATTAAAGAAAAGTGCAGCAAAGAAGTACGATAACGTGATTAAGGAATATCTGAATCCTTATGTAATTATCGGATACATGATGATGGTTGGAACAACGGTACTGACGATTTTAGCTTATCATGGCATTGAGTATAAGAATGGCCCGGTCATTGAATCATTGGGTTATATTCTGATTATGATTTTAAGCTTTTTCTTTTTTAAAGAGCCGATTACAAAGCGTAAAGTATTTGGAAATGCACTGATACTGCTTGGTATTATCGTGTTTTACCTATAGGAGGGTATGAAAATGGATATATCAGTTGTAGTTCCGGTCTATGGATGCCGGGCAGCACTGCATGAATTGCATAGACGTCTGGTGGAATCAGTCAGCACGATTACCGATGATTTTGAAATTATTCTGGTAAATGATGCCTGCCCGCAGAATTCATGGGAAGTAATCGAAGAAATATGTAAAGAAGACAGCCGTGTAAAGGGGATTGAATTATCCCGGAATTTCGGACAGATTATGGCAATAACTGCAGGTCTGGATGCTTCCAAAGGAGACTGGGTTGTCGTAATGGACTGCGATCTGCAGGACAGACCGGAGGAAATTCCGAATCTTTATCGCAAAGCACAGGAAGGGTACGATGTAGTCTTTGCAAGAAGAGCTCATAGAAAAGATTCTTTCTTAAAAGTGCTTGTCTCAAAGATGTTCTATAAGATTTATTCTTTTGCATCGGATGGACATTATGACCCGGCAATCTGTAATTTCAGTATCAGCAAACGGGTGGTAATCGATAATTACTGTAAGATGCGTGAGATGCACCGTGCCTTTGTAATTTATGTGAAATGGCTTGGATTTAAGCAGACTGCAATTGATGTGGAACACGACCAGCGTTTTGAGGGAAAATCCTCTTATAACATGAAGAAACGTTTTAAGATGGCGGGAGAGATTTTAACCTCCCAGTCGGATAAACTTTTGAAATTCACCATGGGCTTTGGATTTCTGATGTCCATCATTTCAGCACTGGTGATTATCGGACTGATTATCTATTATTTTACCGGACATGTGGCAGCAGGCTGGACCAGTATCGTGGCAACCAACTGTCTCATCGGAGGAATTATTATTATGGTAGTCGGTCTGGTAGGCATTTATGTAGGAAATATCTTTATGCAGTCAAAACAAAGACCCCTTTATGTGGTACGCCAGATGCTGAATGAGGAGAAGGAAGATGCAGATTCAAGTCGATAGGAAGAAATGGTTAAAAAATGCAGCAGTATTGCTTGCAGAACTGGTTCTGATTCTTACAGGGCTGGTTCTGGTGGGAACGGTTGGAACAAGAGGTTTTGACAATCTAAAGATATATACCACTATTTTTCCACAGTATCAGGATATGGATGAAGTGTTAGCCGGGGCCAACGACCTGATTCCATCGGAGGATGGAAATGGTTATGTGACCGGAGAAGATACTTATTTTGTGATTCCGGTGGATTCGGATAAGTTAATTGATCTTGAGATGAGCCGTATTGAGGGCGAGGGAATATTAGGAGAAATCTGGCAGTCGGAAAACGAGACCTTTGCAGAAGAATCGTCTCCGTATACCTTTGAACTGGGGCACAATCCGGTTCAGATAAAGAAAACAACAAAGTATATCCGGGTTAAGATTTCTTCCCAGCCGGGGTTACATTATAATCTTACAAATGTAAGCTATCGCAATCCTTTCAGTGTGTTTGCAAGAATGCATAAGAAGGAGATTGCAAAAGCGGGAGCAGCACTGTGGCTTCTTTGTATTTTACTGCATGGAATGGAGTTGATTCCGGCAGAGTATAAAAAGCTTCGCAAGTGGCTGACAGTTTTTGTCTTTCTTGGATTTGTAGGAATTACAGCACTGTATGTATTCTACGATTTTATTTTTGGAGAGCGGCTTTTTATCTATATGGATATGGGCGCAGATACGATGCAGCAGTATTATCCGTATTATCTAAACTGTGTGCGAAGAATTACGGAAGGAACATTTTCCATTTGGAATTGGGATTATGGACTGGGAACCAGTTTTATCAATAATATTTCACAGACCCTTGATCCCTTTGGGCTGTTTGTGATATTAGGCGGCGTGGTACTCGGTATCGGAAAAGTAAGACGGCTTTTGGTAATTGCGCAGATTTTAAAAATTATCATTTCAGCATTGCTGTGCCGCTATTTCTTAAAGCTGTTTCCGGTAAGTGAGAAAGCTGCTTGTATCGGCGGGTATCTCTATGCTTTTAACGGATATTTGATGCTCTGGGGACAGCATTACCTTTTGGGAACCATCTGTATCTATCTTCTTTTGATATTGATTTTTTTAGAGAAGCTGATTCAGAAATTTAAGATAAGATATGTGGCAGGGCTTGGAATTTCCGTTGCAGCATCGATTATCTACAGTTATTACAATACGTATATGGCACTGGTATTTGCGGCAATCTATTGTATACTGCGGCTCTTGAATCCAAATCTTGGAATGAATGTGAAGGAGTGCATCAAAAGAGGCTGCTGCATATTAGGAAGTGTTATATGTGGTGTGCTGACCGGTGCAGTGACGCTGCTTCCGGCGGCATCCTATCTGACCTCCAGTTCTTCCAGACTGGTTTCGGAGGCATCGGCACTGGCAAAATTCTTTGGCGGTTTGTTTTCGTCCTATACCATGGCACAGAATGCAGAGACAGCAGGCAGACTGATTTCGAATAACTTATATTATATCAACGATTATAGCTGCATTGATGGCTGGACTAATTATTATGAGATGCCAAATGTGTGCTTTACGATATTTATCTATTTCTTTTTGGGACAGCTTCTTGTACAGAGCATAAAGCGATGTAAGGATGTAAAGAAAATATGGTATGGCGTGTTGATAACTCTAGTCGGAATTTTATTAATCTTTAATCCGGGTGTTGCTATTGCATTCAATGGATTTGCTTATGCACAGACGAGATATACCTTTGTGCTTATGCCGATAGCAGCTTTACTGGTTGCTGTGGAGTGGGACAGACTTATGATAAAAAAAGAGTTCAGCTTCACCGGGCTGCTACTTGGATTGGTAGCCAGCATGTATGTAGTGATTGAAGCATATAACCGGGCATCGGATGAAGTGAAGAAATATGATGCAGTAATTCTTACCTTATTTGTTGCTTTTGCAATTATTTTACTTGCGGTGGGACTTTGGAAGAATCGTCAGGTTCAAAAGGTTGCGGGGAGTCTGTTTTTGGTATGTATTCTGTTATCCACCTGTCTGGAAAGCCATATGACCAATAATAACCGTTGGACAGCATATACCTGGACAGAAGCAATGGGATATGATGGTCATACCATGACAAATGATACGATAGATGCCCTGCAATATTTAAAAGAGCAGGATAAAGGCTTCTTCCGTGTGGATAAAGGATATGCAGCGGTATCTACCTATGGAGATTCCCAGGTCATGGGTTATTCTTCTGTAACAGATTATAACAGTACCATTAACCGGCATCTTGCAGATTTTTATAATATGTTATATACCAAAGTAAAGGTCTCCGATGCCCAGAGGATTTTTGAATACTCGGATGAATCGGAAGTCTATCCAATGAGCCTTATTAACTTAAAATATATTTTATCTATGGGAGAATTGGATTATTCCTGGTGTGAATATGTTGGTAGAACAGGCAGCGTTTATATTTACAGAAATAAGTATGCTGATTCTGCTGCGTCCTTCTATACCAATACGATTTCTAAGAGCGAATGCGAATCTATGGATGAGACAGGACGGAGGCTGCTTTTAAGGGATACCTTAATCGTACCGGATGGAGAGGATGTGCTGCATGATACCGAAACCGGAGAAGTGACACTGGGTTCATTTGTAGCAGATGGAAAATATTTTATCGGAACTATTTCGAATGAAAAGGAAGGCTTTCTGCTTCTTACAATTCCGGACCAGGATGGATGGGAAGTTTATGTTGACGGTAAGAAAACAGAGATTATCAATGGAGATTATGGTTTTCTGGCAGTGAAGCTTGCGGCGGGAAATCATGAAGTGAAGGCAGTCTATCATATCCCTTATATGAAACAGGGGGTAGTAGTAAGTATTCTTGGAGCATTATTGCTGACAGGTTATTGTCTGTGGCTGTATCACAGGGATAGAAAGAGAAAACAGGGGTAAGGAAAATGAAGGAAAAGTTAAAGAAGATACCACCGAAATATATCGTGGCGGGAGTAGTTCTTATTGTCATGCTGTTGTTGCTGGTAAAGCATCGGAGCATATTCTATAACTCTAATCAGGATAATTATAATGATATGAGTGGGGAAGAGGAAAATATTGCTGCTGAAGATGCAGTGGTGTCACAGTATTTCACAATTTCCGGTAATATGCAGAATATCGCGTTGCTTATGACGAATGATTCCGGAGAGGACGTTACGATTCAGGCAATGCTTAGGGATGCAGAGACGGATGAGGTATTAAGTGCAGTAAAATGTAATGTGCCAAAGTCTACCGGAACAGAAGAAGTGGTAAGCATGGAACTGACCTTAGATGGGGTAGAGGGAACACGAAGTGTATATCTGACGTTAGAAGAGGAGACCAGGGCATCGGAGGTATATTATTGTGCCTTGGCCGGAGATTATGAGCAGACGCTTCTTGTTAATGAAGAGGCAACGGCTGCAAGACTTCGTATGTCGGTAGTCTATGGTGGTGGACTCAATAAGACATTTTTTGTTCTGTTTGCACTGGGAATGGCAGTGGTAATCGGAATCTTTGTAATGCCGGTAAAATGGGCAAAGCCGGAAAATATGGTACTGATACTGGTTTTTGTGATGGGACTTAGCATGGCAGTAATCAATCCGGCATTTCAGGAATGTGACGGACCTTCCCATTTCTACCGGAGCATGGACGTGTCCTATGGAAATATACTTGGTTCCTTTGCTAATCTCACACATGAGGATGGTGTGATTTATGTGCCGGAAAATGTGCAGGAAATTGCTTATCGACAGTTGACACCAAATGGCAGTGAAGGAACTGCCTATATGGAATATTTAAAGAGCCATAAGTTTTCTAAAAATAAGATAAAGATGACTTATTATGACAGTGTGACTTCCGTAGTATACTGGCCACAGGGGCTTGGAATCTTCCTTGGAAGGACGTTCAATTTCAGTATTTATGGTGTAATATTGATGGGACGTATCTTCAATTTGCTGGCATATATGGGACTGGCATATGCAGCGGTGCGGTTTATGCCGTTTTATAAGAATCTTATGGCAATGTTTGCAGTGATGCCTTTAAGCATTTATCAGGCATCCTCTCTTTCCCAGGATGCAGTATTAAATGGTGTGGGCTTCTTATTTGTAGCACTGTGCTGTTACTATGCTTTTGATGAAAAAGTGAAACTGAACTGGAAGAAAACACTGGTGCTTGGACTTTTATTATTGATGATGTTCTTAAGTAAATATGTCTATGCGTGTCTTGGCCTTTTGGTGTTTATGATACCGAAAGATAAGTTTAACAGCAGAAAAGATTACTGGAAATCCTTTATAATCGCATTACTTCCGTTCGTCATCTTAGGTGGCTATGTTATGCTGCGGGTATCCTCCGGAATCAGCGGCTTGCAGGCAGGTGCCAGCGGCGGTGCAGACACCATGACACAGATGCAGTATTTAAAGATGTATCCGGCTGCGGCAGTAAAGGTTATCATTTCTACCTTGTTGATAAATATCAATGCATATCTGATGCAGTTAAATATTTTAGGCAGTATGAATTATCCACTGACACTGTTTTTGGTATTTGGACCATGTTTCCTTTTGGGTGTTGGTCTATTAGACGGTCAGGAAGTAAGAGGACGGATTAAGATACGACACCGGATTATTATGCTGCTTGCTTTTATAATCACTTTTGCAGCAATTATGATGGGACTTTATATCGGGGATGGCATTGCCAATCCGGTAGGTTCTTCTGTCATCAATGGTATTCAGGGTAGATATTTTATTCTGATGCTGATACTTCCGTTTCTGGCACTGGGAAGTGACCGGGTGAAACAGGACATCAGACATTTTACGGTAAAATGTTCCGGATTCATGGGCATCATGCTTTTATATGCAGTATTTATGCTGGTGAACACCTGTTACTAAAGGAAGTTAGAATAAAGAAAAGCTAGAATAAAGAAAAGTTGGAACAAAGAAAAACAAAGGAAGACTTAAGGAAAAGGGAGATAACATACGATGGGATGGAACTTTGGAACTACAATTTTTTATGGAATAGCAGTGCTGGCACTTTTAAGTGGTGCATTCTTTAGCTATAAGTCAGAGCGGAAGCAGGCAGGAATGACATGGATGGTATTGCTGTTGATTCTGATGAACTGCTATCACACTTTCTGGGCAGCAATACTGAATGTGATTCATATTCCGGTTAATATTATTTCAATGGGAATCATTGATTTGCTTACCGGCGGATTGCTCTGGTTCTTTATCGTAAAGAAAAAGAAATGGCAGAGGTATGAGTTTGCCATAGCAGATGCAGCATTTCTTGTAACCGCAGTGGCAATTATTGCAATATTTGCCAAGGTAAGATATGGCGGAATGGCTTTTAATATTAATTTCCTGACCATTGATCCGGCAAATCATTTCCGGGCAGCTATGGATTTAGTAGAGACCGGAACCGTAACCAGTATGTTTTATGAGACGGTGTTAAACGGACTGCTTTTCGAATTCTTAGCTCCATTTGCACCGGTGGACTATTTCTATCGTTTCTTTGTCTTGAGCGAACTGATACAGCTGATGATGTCGGCATTTATCTTCTATGGAATTGCAAGAAGGTTAAGCAAAGACCGGTTTGGCAGAGTGGCAGCTTATGCCCTGTCCTTTATCTATATGATTGGTTATCCGCTGTGCGCCATGCTCTACGGCTTTGTTTACCTTGGCATGGGTGTAACGGTTATCGGAATGATTATCATTTTAACAGATGTTTACTTAAAGGATGATATGCCAAAATGGCAGAATATTGTATGCCTGATGTTAGGCTGTCTTGCCATTTTTGAATGTTACGTCATGTTTATGCCGGTTACCTTCTTTGCTTTGATCACCTGCATTTTTGTAAAACAGTTTAAAGCAAAGAAACTGGTATCCAAAGATACCGTGGCAATCTGTCTGACGGTATTCCTGTTCCCATGTATGGTAGGTTTTTATTATACATATGCAGGCATTTTTACCAATGGAGTAACCGTATCTTCCGCACTGGTAAATGAGGGGGCCTGCTACCGGGATTTGTTTTCAAACTTTGTGCTGTTTATTCCATTGATGCTCTTTGGATTCTATGGAATGTGCAGGAAGAAAGAAAATAATCTGGTATTGTTTTTGGCACCATATACGCTTCTGTTTGCTTTATATCTTTTCCTGAAGACAGTAAATGGACAAGCATCTACCTATTATTTTTACAAGATTCATTTCCTGCTGTGGCTGATTGCACTGGTGCTGGTCTACTATGCAGTTGTCTATGCAGAGAAACAGGCAAAAGTCCTGATAACTGGAAGCTTTCTGATGTGGGTGTTCCTGACAGGAATGTATCTTGGTAAAATAGAAGAGAAAATTGCCATGCATAGTGAATTGATGATTTCTACTTACAAGGCAGAAGATTTTAATGATATTTTGCGTTATAATTATGTATCATTTGGAATGCCGGGATATTCCAAAGAAAAGGAAGAACTTTACCACTGGGTATATAATGAATTGATTTGTAAGGGCGAGGAAATTGTCCCGATGGCAGGATACTGGGAAGATGATTTATGGTATCAGGCAATTTCAGACCAGCGGTATTATGGCTGGGGACAAAGTGACCCGGATCATACGGATTATTTTAATCACCTGAATGAATCCGGTGCCAACTATATTCTGGTATTAAAGGACAGCCAGATTTATGCGGATGAACAGGCTTATTTTGATTCGTTAGAGAGAATATATGATACCGGGATAGGTTTTGTGGCAAGAAAGGAATTGTATGAGTAAAAAAGTAAATGTATTATTGGCTGCTTATAACGGAGAAAAGTATATTAAGGCGCAGATTGACAGTATTTTAAATCAGTCCTATCCCAATGTGGAACTTTATGTCCGGGATGACGGCTCTAAAGATGGAACCCTTGCAATTGTAAGGGAATATGAAGAAAAAGGACTGCTTCATTTGGAAGCAGGAGAGAATGTGGGCTTCGTAAAAAGCTTTGAATGGCTCATTGCAAATGGCGGCGAAGCAGATTATTATGCTTTCAGTGACCAGGATGATGTCTGGTTTGAAGACAAGATTAAGATGGCAGTGGAAAAATTAGAACATGCAAGGGAAGATGTGCCGGTATTGTATTTTTCCAATTATGATTTCTATGACGGAGATTTAAATTTCATGGCGCACCGGGATGGGAAGACGCCGAATATTTCTTTTGTGAATTCATTGGTGGATTGTGTGTCTCTTGGCTTTAACAGTGTATTTAACCGCAAAGCAAAGGACATGGTAACAGAGCAGATGCCGGAGAAATCTACCGGACATGACTGGTGGATGTATATGGTCTGTGCTGGAATGGGCGAAGTAATCTATGATGAGCGTCCGACGGTAAAATACCGCAGACACAATAATAATGTCAGTGATGGTGGGGACAGCTTTATTAAGTTCCAGATCTGGCGTTTTAAACGTTTTTTCTTGAATCACTATTTCCATCATATTCATGAGCAGATTAAGGAATACAGTGAACTTTACAATGAAAAACTGACCCCGGAAAATCAGAAGGCACTGGCACTTTTTACCAGGGATGGTTTTCATCCGCTGATTGCACTGCGCAAGGTTTTTTATCCGAAGAAGTTAAGACAGAAAGTCGTAGATGAGATATTTGTGCGTCTGGTATTCCTCATCGGAAGGCTATAAGTTGCAAATTTTAAGAAAACATAGTAAACTGTATAAGTTAACAAGAAGGAGCAACGATGAAATTTACTGTTTTAATCGTAACCTATCATCCGGACTGGAAGAAATTATTAGTTACACTGGATTCTGTCATGGCACAGACCTTTAAGGATTATGAAATCGTAGTCTCAGATGATGGTTCAGAAGAAAACTGTTTTGATAAGATAGAAGCATATTTTACGGCACACCAGTTTGCAAATTATACCCTTATTCCTCATGAGAAGAATCAGGGAACAGTAAAGAACCTCATAGATGGTCTGGCAAAAGCAAAGGGTAAATATGTCCGGGATTTTGGACCGGGGGATGCATTCTATAATGAACATACCCTGCAGCAGGTGTATGACTTTATGGAAGAGAATCAGTATGAGTCCTGTTTTGGGCTGATGAGGGGCTATTGCCGCAGGGAAGATGGCGGTGTAGATTATGTGGAATTTCCGCATCCCTTTGATTTATCTCCATATAAGAACTGGAATGAGGATAAGATTGTAAAGAATCTGGTGCTGTATCGGGACAATGCTTCCGGTGCATGTACCTGTTATACCGTAGATTATTATATGACTTATCTTAAGAAGATAGAGGGAACGGTCATTTATGCAGAAGATATTTTTCAGATGATGGCAGGCTTAGATGGCAGACCGATGCATTTCTTCCCGGATTATCTGGTATGGTATGAAGCCGATACCGGAGTATCCACTAAGAAGAAAAGCAGCTTCTCGGAGCTTCTTGCACAGGATGTAGACCGTTTCTATGCCATGATTCAGGAGCAGTACAGCGATAATCCATATGTGAAGAAGCAGAAAAAGGTATTGGGATTATATAAAATCAGAAACCTTTATCTTCGTACTTTGTTACGGCTGTTCCGCAATCCGGATGCCATCCGTTATCTTGTAAGCCATATGCTGCAGGTGCGAAAAGGCGCATACCAGCCGGCGCATAAGCAGAAGGGATTTTTGGATAATCCGGAATTCGGCAAAGAAAAAGCAGAGTAAGAGTAAGAAAAGAATTACAATAGAAAGTGAAGCACAGCAATGTGGAAGAAGGAGAATGTCCATGGAAGTGATTAAGTACAGATTTCAGCAGCATGGGGATGAACGCGGTCAGCTGGTAGCATTGGAAGAGATGCGTGATATTCCATTTGAAATTAAGCGTGTTTACTATATGTATGATACCGTAGATGGTGTACGAAGAGGCTATCATGCACACCGGTGTTTAGAACAGATTCTGATTCCGATTCATGGAACCTGTAAGATTCATCTGGATAACGGCAGTGAGACGGCAGAGGTCTTATTGGACAAGCCATATGAAGGCTTATATATTGCAAATAATATGTGGCGGGAAATGTATGATTTCTCTGAGGATGCAGTGCTGATGGTACTGGCATCAGAATATTATGATGAAAATGATTATATCAGGGATTACGATAAATTTCTTGCATTTGTAAAAGAGGAAAATAAGGATAAGTAAAGGAGAATTGTCATGAAAATACCATTTGTGTCATTTGAGAAAATGCATGATGAAATCAAGGACGAACTTACCGGAAAATTTCAGCAGGTTTTAGCAAAAAACTGGTTTATCCAGGGAGAAGAATTAGCAAAGTTTGAAGAAGAGTATGCCGCATATTGTGGCGTGAAATACTGTGTCGGTGTAGGTAACGGACTGGATGCACTGTTCCTTCCACTGAAAGCATATGGAATCGGAACAGGCGATGAAGTCATTGTTCCATCCAATACCTTTATTGCAACTGCACTGGCAGTTTCTTATACAGGTGCAACTCCGGTATTTGTAGAGCCGACTTTAGAGTCCTTTGACATTGACCCGGCAAGAATCGAAGAGAAGATTAGTGATAAGACCAAAGCAATTATGGCAGTACATCTTTATGGACAGCCGGCACCAATGGATGAAATCATGGAGATTGCAAAACGTCACAATCTGAAAGTAATCGAAGATTCTGCACAGGCACATGGCGCACTCTATAAGGGAAAACATGTGGGAAGTCTTGGAGACGGAGCCGGATTCAGCTTTTATCCGGGCAAGAACTTAGGTGCATTAGGAGATGCCGGAGCTTTTGTAACCAATGATAAAGAGCTGGCAGATAAAGTACGTGCCCTTGGCAACTACGGTTCTGATTATAAATATCATCATATCTATCAGGGAAATAACTCCAGACTGGATGAGATGCAGGCAGCTTTCTTAAGAATTAAATTAAAGAACTTAGACCGCTGGAATGCAAACCGTATTGAGACAGCAGAGAAATATCTTGCCGGAATTAAGAATCCGGAAATCGCTCTGCCAACTATAATGCCGGATACGAAGCATGTATTCCACATCTTTGCAATCCGCTGTGCACGCAGGGATGAATTAGAGAAGTTCTTAAATGAAAAGGGAATTGGAACCAATAAACATTATCCGATTCCAATGCATCTGCAGGGCGCATATGAAAGCCTTGGCATCAAAAAGGGAGAGCTTCCACTGGCAGAAGAGATTTCTGCAACAGAGCTTAGCATTCCGATGTATTATGGAATGACAGAGGAAGAAACCGGATATGTCATTGATGCAATCAATGCATTCAAATAGAAGAGGAGAGACTATGTTTCGATTTGAAAAATATGAGGACAGTTTAGAGGAACAGTGGGATAAATTTATCGCAGAAAAATCCATAAATGGAACCTTTTTACAGAGCCGCCGGTTCTTCAATTATCATCCGGCAGGCAGATTTAAAGATGTATCTCTGGTAGTATATAATGAAAAAAATAATATCGCAGCCCTGATTCCGGCATGTGAATTGGAGCAGGATGGAAAAAAGGTATTTTTCTCCCACAAAGGAACCACATTTGGCGGTATCATTATCGACAAGAAGCATCACAATGCCAAACATGTAGTGGTATTAGTAGAAGAATTAAAAGATTATCTTAAGGAGCAGGGCTATAACGAGGCTTATCTTAAGATGACTTCCGATATTTTCTCAGAAGTAGAAAGTGATTTATTCCAGTATGCATTCCAGCATGCAGGCTATACGGAGCATAAGGAACTGAGCACTTATGTAAACTATGCTACCTATAAAGAGGCAATTCTATCTAACTTTGCACAGGGAAAACGTACCAATGTACACAACTGTGAGAAGGAAGGTCTGGAATGCAGACCGCTGACGACAGATGATGAGATTAAAGAATTCTATGATATTCTCTGTGAGAACCTTTCCAAGTATGATACCAAACCGGTACATACTTTAGCAGAGCTTTTAGATTTCAAGAATGACCGTTTCCCGGAGGAATGCGGCTTCTTTGGCATCTTCAAAGAGGATGAAATGTTAGCTGGCTCCATGATGTTTTATTTCGATAAAGTAGGCTGTGCCCATACACAGTATCTTGCTGCAAGACAGGCGTTTAATAAATTAAGCCCGATGACCTTTATGTATTATTCCATGATTGTGGAAATGAAGAATCGTGGCTATAAACGGATTTCCTGGGGAACAGCAACCGAAGATTTGGGTAATTATCTGAATATGGGACTGATTACCAGTAAAGAAGACTTCGGAAGTTCCTATTGTAATAACCTGACCTACTCAATTACATTGTAGGCACTGGAGGATAGTATGAAAGTAAGCGTCCTTGTGACTTTTTATAATCAGGAAGATTATGTGGATGAGGCATTGCAGAGTGTCTTTGACCAGAAATGTGATTTTGATTTTGAGGTGCTGATTGGTGACGATGGTTCTACCGATGGCACCATGGCAAAATTACAGAAATGGAAGCAGAAATATCCGGAAAGAATGGAAATTTATGTGATGGACCGGGAACCTGGTGTGAAATACAACAGCAGCCAGCGGGCATCAAGAAACCGTCTGAATCTTTTGCAGTATGTAAAGGGAGAGTATTTTGCTTATCTCGATGGGGATGATTTCTATATCGATGACCATAAACTGCAGAAGCAGGTAGAGGTTATGGATCAGCCGGAAAATGCAAAATATGCAGTCTGTGCCCACAATGTCTATGCCTATGATGAGAAGACGAAAGAAAATACACCATTTTTAAACTGCAATCATACGATGAAATTAAAGGGAAAAACCTATTGGGGACGTTTCTATTTCCATCCGGATTCTATTCTGATGCGAAGTGCCTATATCAAGGATATTCCGATGGATGTGGTAGCAGATTATTTTAATGATAATACCATTACGTTCTGTTTTATCAAGCATGGGGATGTATATTATATGCCGGATATTATGGCGAGCTATCGTCAGACCGGAGACGGCATCTGGACGGGAAATTCCCGGTTTATCAACTATCTTAGAAATTTGATGGACTATGACTTGGAGCAGAAGATTGCACCGGAATTTATCCGCTACAGTCTCGTACGTCACCGGGCAGATATGAGTTTCATGCATAAATGTAAGGAACAGCCAGCCGGAGAAAAGGTGGCTTTCTATGAGGAAAAGATAAAAAAAGACGGACTTACAGTATCCGAGGCGTGGTTAGAATATTGCAAGACCGGAAAGATGTCTGATAAAAAGGCATTAAAATTATACCGGAAGGCAATGCTTTGGTATTTTGTATGCCATGTAAAATGGCTGTTCATTGACAGTTTATTATTACACAATTAGGATATCTGGAATGGATGGAATCAAAGATGAGTGAGAAGAAAAAATTTGGCTTTGTGGTATTGCATTATTGCACTCTTGATATGACGAAGAAGTGTATTGCGGCAATTCAGGAGAAAATGGCACAGGCCGATTATGAAATTGTGGTAGTAGATAATGCATCCGGCAACGGAACCGGCAAAGATTTAGCAGAGTGCTATAAAGACACAGAGCATGTAAGTGTTCTTTTGAGTAAGGAAAATCTCGGCTTTGCCAAAGGCAACAATCTTGGCTATGTATATGCAAGAGAAGAGCTGCACTGTGATTTTATCTGTGTGATGAATAATGATGTGATTTTATTGCAGGATAACTTTGCACAGCTGGTGGAGGCAGCCTATGAAGCCCATCAGTTTGCAGTAATGGGACCGCATATTGAATTAAAGGATGGCAGGGAAAATGCCATGTATTATGAAATTGCATCCATTGAGGGTTTGAAAAAAGAACGCCATGTATATGAGACGAGATTAAAACACATTACCTCTTCCATTTATCCGCTTTGGAATCTTTGGGACAGAGCAAAGCTGCTACTTCGCATCTTCCTTGGAAAGATTCATGTCATGCCGGAATTAAAGAAACATGAAGACTGCACAGAAGGCTCCTTGGAATATCAGGATGAGCTGGTACTGCATGGCTGCTGTCTGATTTTCTCGCCGATTTATCTTACAAAATATAAAGATGCATTCGTGCCGGATACCTTTATGTTCCGGGAAGAAGAACTTTTATATTTAAGATGTAAAGAAGCGGGAATACCGATGGTATACTGTCCGGAGGTAAGAATTCTTCATCTTGAGGATATCTCTACGGATTATATTTATAAGACCGAGCGTAAAAAAGAAATCTTTAATCTGGAGAATCAGATTAAATCACTTGGAATTCTCTTGGAACATTTAGAGGTAATGCAGAAGTAACAGCGAGGACATATTGTGAAAGAAGTAAAATCAATCAAATTTAACTTTATAATGAATCTGATTCGGGTTTTGATGACGATATTATTCCCGCTGATTACCTATCCGTATGCAACGCGGGTACTGAATTCTGCCGGAGTAGGACGGGCTGCCTATGTAGCATCCATTGTCAGCTATTTTCAGCTGATAGCATCCTTTGGTGTCAATAATTATGCCATTACAGAGGGCGCAAAAATCCGTGATGATAAAGCAAAATTAAATAAATTTGCTTCGGAAATGTTTTTCATCAATCTGGTATTTACGGTGCTTGCCTATATCGGATTTGCAGGTGCGTTGTTCCTGCCGAAGTTTGACGGCTATGAAATGCTGCTGTTAATCAGCAGTTCTACGATTCTATTTACCACCCTTGGTATGGAATGGCTTTATGAACTGTTGGAAGAGTATGAATATATTACGATTCGTTCCGTTATTTTCCAGGTGGTAGCACTTGTAATGCTATTTGTGCTGGTGCGGAATGAAGGTGATGTGGCATGGTATGTGGTATTGACTGCGGTATCTACCGTTGGCTCCGGTGTGCTGAATTTTATTCACAGCAGACATTACATCCATTTATTTGAAACAAGAGTCCATTGGGCTGATATCAAGGTTCATATGAAACCGATGGTATATATGTTTGGCGTTTCGATTGCATCTGTTATTTATCTCAATTCCGATATTACAATGTTGGGATGGATGAAGGGAGATAAGGATGCGGGAATCTATACAACGGCATCGAAGATGAATCAGGTTTTGTGTACGCTGATTAAATCTCTGAGTACGGTTATCATGCCCCGGATGGCATATTATCTTGAAAATGACCAGAAGGATAACTTTGACCGGCTGTTAAAACAGGCATTCCGTTTTATGATGATGTTAATTGTACCATGTATGGTGGGTATGCTTTTGATTTCGCCGGAAGTCATTCATCTGATATCCGGTAAGAATTACAGCGAGTTTTTCCCGAGTGTTACAACATCGAGAATTCTTGCCATCAATTTGTTCTTCTCGCCGATTAACGGCTTTATTGCATATCAGATATTTATGCCAAAGAAGAAAGAGAAGATTATTTTCTGGGCAACCTTGGGTGGTGCAATCAGTAACCTTATCATTAACTACCTGCTGATTCCGGTATTAAGCTACGATGGAGCAGCAATTGCTACCGTATTGGCAGAGGCAATGGTAATGTTAATCTGCATTATCTTAGGACATAAGATGATACCGTTTAAGGGAATGATGCAGGGTGTCTGGAAATATGTCATCGCATCCGTTCCGATGGTCATTGCATATGTGCTGTTTCAGAAGGTAACTTTCAGCAGTTATTTGATTTATATGTTACTGATGATTATCATTGGAGTAGTAACCTATGGCATTATGCTTTTAATCTTAGGGGATGAACTGGTGCGTGAAGAAGTACGCATGATATTTGGAAAATTGAAACACAATGAAAAATAAGGAGGATACACATGAAAATTGCAGTAGCAGGAACCGGTTATGTGGGATTGTCAAATTCCATTTTATTAGCACAGAATAATGAGGTATGGGCAGTCGACATTGTTGAAGAGAAGGTCGATCTGATTAATTATAAGAAATCTCCAATCGTCGATAAGGAGATTGAAGAATATTTAGCAGAGAAACCATTGAATCTGCGGGCTACCACAGATGCAAAGGCAGCATATGAAGGAGCAGATTTTATTATCATTTCCACTCCGACCAACTATGATGAGAAGAAGAATTACTTTGATACATCATCCGTAGAAGCCGTAATCAAGCTGGTTATGGAATATGCACCGGATGCAATTATGGTTATCAAATCTACAGTTCCGGTTGGCTATACCGAAAAAGTAAGAGCGCAGTTTGGCAGCAAAAATATCATCTTCTCTCCGGAATTCTTAAGAGAAGGAAGAGCATTATATGATAACCTCTATCCATCCCGTATCGTAGTGGGATATCCGAAAGAGGATGAAAGCTTAAGGGCAAAGGCAGAAGAGTTCGCGGGCTTATTAAAACAGGGTGCTATCAAAGAGGATATTCCGGTATTATTAGCACACCTCACCGAGGCAGAAGCAATCAAATTATTTGCAAATACTTATCTTGCACTGCGTGTTTCCTATTTTAATGAGCTGGATACCTATGCAGAGGTAAGAGGATTAAATACCAGACAGATTATCGAAGGCGTAGGCTTAGACCCGCGAATCGGTAACTATTATAACAATCCGTCCTTCGGATATGGCGGATACTGCCTGCCAAAGGATACCAAGCAGTTACTGGCAAATTATGCGGACGTTCCAAATAATATTATCGGAGCAATCGTTGCGGCCAATACGACAAGAAAAGATTTCATTGCACAGCAGATTTTAGATAGAAATCCTTCTGTAGTAGGTATTTATCGTCTGACCATGAAGACCAATTCCGATAACTTCCGCCAGTCTTCTATTCAGGGCGTTATGAAACGTCTGAAAGCAAAGGGCATTGAAGTAGTGATTTATGAGCCAACCTTAAAGGATGACAGCTTCTATAATTCCAAAGTAATCCGTGACTTAGACGAGTTTAAGAAGATGTCCGATGTTATTGTATCCAACCGTAACAGTGCAGACTTAGAGGATGTGCAGGACAAGGTATATACCAGAGATATTTATGACAGAGATTAATTTTAGAAAATAAAGCTGCCTGATTAGAACGACGAGATTAGCGCAGTGAGATTAGAGCAGTGAAAAAAGGAGACAAGATGAAACTGAGCCTTTATAACCTCAGAAAAGGTTTCCGATATTTAAAAAATTATGGTTTAAAGGAATTCTTCATCCGCCTGAAAGAAAAAGGAGAACCGGAGCAGATTTCCTATGCGGAATATGCAGCAGGCCATAAGGTAACAGAAGCACAACTTAAGATACAGACAAAAGAATCTGATAAGTGGTCCTACCGACCGCTTATCAGTTGTGTTTATATGGGAGAAAATAGAGAAGATGTATTGGCTATGTTAGAGCAGCAGAGCTATACGAACTGGAATGTAACCTGTATCAATAAGCTCTGTACCGGAAAAGAAATAGAACTTTCCGGGGAATACGCAGCTCTTATTGAGGCGGGTGACACCTTAGAACCGGATGCTTTCTATGAGCTTGCCCATGCCATTGCTTTTCCAAAAGAGACAAGGCAGTCAGGAATTCACTGGGAAGAAATCGGAAAGCCGGATTTGATTTATACGGATGAAGATGTCAGATGTCCGGATGAATCAAAGACAACGGAGACAGCAGAGCCTCTTTTAAAGCCGGACTTCAGCCCGGATTATCTGGAAAACTACTGTTATATCAGACATTTATGCTGCATCAGAAAAACGGTATTCCTGCAGGCACTGAAAGAAAATGACGGAAATCCTGCAATAGAAGAACTGATCTGCCGGGCGGCAAAGCAGTCCGATAGTATCATCCATATTCCCAAAGTGCTTTATCATACAAAGGCGGAGCATGCACCGAGAGTAGAACATGCCTCTATGGCAGCGGGTAGTCACGAAAAGAAGCAGCCACTGGTATCTATTCTGATACCGAATAAAGACGAAAAAGCTTCTTTGGAAAAATGCATCACATCCATTCGGCAGGGCAGCTACCGGAATTATGAGATTATCATTATAGAAAATAACAGTAAAAGCGAAGAAATCTTTGATTATTATAAAGAGCTGCAGATGCAGTATCCGGATATCCGCGTGGTAGAATGGAAACCTGAAATACCGGGTACTTTTAATTATTCAGCCATTAATAACTATGGAGCATCCTATGCAAAAGGAGAATATCTTTTATTCTTAAATAATGATATTGAGATTATAACAAAGGATTACATGGAACGGATGCTTACCCTGTGCGGAAAAGAAAATACCGGAGCAGTGGGAGCAAAGCTTTATTACCCGGATGATACGATACAGCATGCCGGAATTGTCATAGGCATCGGTGGACATGCCAGAGGAATTGCAGCCAATATGTGTGTAGGACAGGTACGCAGCGATAGTGGGTATATGTATAGAGCCAGCCTGCGGCAGAATTTAAGTGCAGCAACAGCAGCATTTCTTATGGTGCCGGCAAAGGTGTTCCGTGAGGTGGACGGATTCTGCGAAGCTTTATCAGTAGCATTTAATGATGTGGATTTGTGTCTTAAAATCCGGAAGAAGGGTTATCTTATTATATATGAACCATCCGTAGAAGCGTACCATTATGAATCAAAGTCCAGAGGACAGGAGGATACAGAGGAGAAAGTACGCCGTTTTCAGGAAGAGATTGAATATATGAGAACCCGCTGGATTGATATTTTAAAGCAGGGAGATCCCTATTATCATCCCGGACTGACCCGTTACCGGACAGATTATTCCCTGGGACAAAAGCACTAAGGCATTGCAGAATTTGTAAGAAAGTGGTAACTTTGTAACTGAGTATAGAGAAAAACAAGTAACAGGGAGGTAGAGTTACACATGATGAAAGTTTATATTTGTCCGAAATGTGGCTGGATACGGACGGTTTCAAGAAGAAATGAAGTGGAATGTTTTAAATGTGGAAATGAAAAGATGGTTCTGGCAAAGATTCCGTATGAGAAATATGGGAAGATGAGTGAGAAAGAACGGAAAGACTATTCGGAAAGCTGGCTGTATATTCACAGAAACAGCATTTGACAGAAGAAGAACATACTTTTTTCACAGAAAATTAAGAAAGAATTCGGTTGTACCTGACAGGGTAGGACTGGTATAATATTCCTAAAAAGATGGCTTGTATTGCATAAGAGGGAATAGATTATGTATAAAAAAGAACGAAAAAGCTGGATGAAGCATCTTGACTTTACGATTCTGGATATTATCTGTCTGGAACTTGCATATGCCTTATCCTATTTTATGCGTTTTGGAAGAAAAAATGAGTTTTTAAATGAGGAATATCAGCGATTAGCGGTAGTCCTTATTTTGATTGATATCTGCGTGGTATTTTTCGGCGAATCCTATAAGAGCATTCTGCGGAGAAAGAATACGCAGGAATTTAAGCATGTTGTTATTCATACAACAATCATTGTTGCTGGAATGATGGTATATGGATACTGGACCAGACAGTCTGACTTTTCCAGACAGATTTTCCTGATGTTCTGGGGACTGTCTATGATTTTTGAATTTGTCGGTCGTTCCGGACTTAAGAATTTTATTAAGAAAAAGATGATGAATGATAGAAATCTGTCTGCCATGATAGTGGTAACGACAGATGAACTGGTGGAGAGCTGTCTTAAGGAATTTGAAAATCTGCCATATCGGGAATTTGCCGTGCACGGAGTTGTTGTAGTGGATGCAATGCGTAAGGGAGAAATTATCCGGGGCATTCCGGTGGTAGCAAATGCAGATGATTTCTTTGAATATGTAAAAAATAATGTGGTAGATGAAGTATTTATCAATGGCAATACGATAGCCAGCAGCCAGGCACTGGCAGATGATCTGCTGGAAATGGGCGTTACGGTGCATTTTAATCTGGTACATGCTTCCAAGCTGATGCCGAATAAAGTAATCGAGCAGTGCGGAAATTATATGGTTTTAACTTCCAGTATGTGTATTGCAACACCACGTCAGTTGTTTTTTAAACGTCTGATGGACATTGTAGGCGGTTTTGTGGGATTGGTGATTGCCGGTATTGCTACCATTATTTTTGCACCGATTATTAAGAAGCAGTCACCGGGACCGATTTTCTTTTCTCAGATTCGTGTGGGGAAAAATGGCAGGAAATTCCGCTTTTATAAATTCCGTTCCATGAATGTAAATGCAGAAGAACAGAAAAAAGAGTTGATGGGGCAGAATGAGATGTCAGGGCTGATGTTTAAGATGGAAGATGATCCGAGAGTATTTCCGGTTGGCAGGTTCATGCGGAAGTTTTCCATTGATGAACTGCCACAGTTCTGGAATATTTTAAAAGGGGATATGAGTCTGGTAGGCACAAGACCGCCGACGGAGGAAGAATTTGCCGGATATGAGGCAAGGCACCGGGCAAGACTCGGAATTAAGCCGGGACTTACCGGAATGTGGCAGGTCAGTGGAAGAAGCAACATTACGGATTTTGAAGAAGTGGTACAGCTGGATACCTACTATATTACAAACTGGTCACTGGCATTGGATATTAAAATCTTGTTTAAGACCATTCAGGTTGTTATAACAGGAAAAGGATCGAAGTAAGCAATGGGATTAACGAAAAAGGCTGCATATGCAGTTGGAATGATACGCAAGCATGGACTCCGGGGACTGGCGATTAAAGTAATGGAAACAAAATATGAGCCCATAGACCATGAATATACGAAAAACTGGCAGAATTATATGGTGACAAAAGAAGAATGGAAGGTGCAGCGGAATACGTTGTTTGAACATATGCCGCTGGTTTCTGTTGTAGTACCATTATATGAGACACCGGAATGCTTCTTACGGGAACTGATAGAGGGCATGCTGGGACAGTCCTATGAAAACTGGGAACTGTGTCTTGCAGATGGAAGCCCTACCGATAAAATCGAACGTTTTCTTGCAGAAAATTATAAAGAGGATGCAAGAATACGTTACCGCAGACTGTTGGAAAATGGTGGGATTTCAGAGAATACCAATGAGGCAGTTGCGATGGCAATGGGTGAATATATCGGATTATTGGACCATGATGATGTGCTGGCTGCCAATGCCCTTTATGAAGTGGTGCGGATGTTAAATGCCCATCCGGATGCACAGGTGATTTATTCCGATGAAGATAAAATTGATGCAGAATCCGGGATACACAGCCGGCCACATTTTAAGACGGATTATAATCCAGAATTACTGATGCATTATAATTATATCTGCCATTTTCTGGTGGTAAAGAAGACCATGTTAGAGAAGGTGGGGGATTTCAATCCCTGCTATGATGGTGCCCAGGACTATGAACTGGTGCTCCGCCTGACGGAGCAGACGGATGCCATTTATCATATTCGAAAGATTCTTTATCATTGGAGAATACACAGTGGTTCCACGGCAGGCAGTTCCCTGTCCAAGGATTATGCCTATGATGCGGGAAAGCGGGCATTGGAAGCTTACGTGCAGAGGCGGAAAATCCCGGCAGAGATTAAAGAAGCCCAGGGGCATAATTCTTATGAAGTGATTTATGAACAGGAAGTTCCGGAGCCGGAGCTTATTAATCTTGCGGAAATAAAGGAAAAAGATGCTTTAAATGAACTGGTAGAAAACAGCACAAGGGAATATCTTTTCATTTATGACAGCCGTCGCACCAGATTGCTTGGGGAGAGAGAACGAAAAGAACTGGCACAATATGCCTGTTTAAATAAAGTGGGACTGACAGGTGTCCGGTTTAAAAAACACCGGAAGTTAGTTTCGGCAGGCATTGGCGTATTACCGGATGGAAAGATGGGATATCTTTTTGAAAAACTTCCGGTCTGCTTCAAGGGATATTTCAACCGGGCAGTGCTTCCGCAGAATGTCAGCGCCGTTCCGCTGGAACAGTGTATCATAAAGAAAGAAGCATATCTTAAGGCTGGCGGAATTGCGCTGGATAAAGAACCGTTAGAGCGGGCAATAGATTTTGCCGGACGTCTGAAAAAAGCGGGATATCAGATTATGCTGGATGCAAAACTTACAGCAGTTTATAAGGAATAGAAAATGAAACATGTATTTATTATAGGCAGTAAAGGAATTCCGGCGGCTTACGGCGGGTTCGAGACATTTGTAGAGAATCTGACCGGACAGGCAGTCAGTGAAGAAATTCAGTACCATGTGGCGTGTATGTCCGACCATAATGAAGAATTTACTTATCATAATGCGAAATGCTTCCGGGTGAAGGTGCCGGATATCGGACCAGCGAGAGCCGTGTATTATGATTTGGCAGCATTTCGTTACTGCATTCAGAAAATTAAAAAAGAAAAGATAGAGGATGCCGTTGTCTATGTGCTGGCATGCAGAATAGGACCATTTGTGGGGCACTTTAAAAGGCAGCTGCACCGGTTGTCTGGTACACTTTATGTAAACCCGGATGGACATGAATTTATGCGGGCAAAATGGAATAAATGGATTCGTAAATACTGGAAATATTCGGAAAAGGGAATGGTAAAGCATGCAGATTTATTAGTCTGTGATTCAAAGAATATTGAACAGTATATCAGGGATGAATATCATAAATATCAGCCGAAGACCACATTTATCGCATATGGAACACTATCTTATAAAGCAGGTGAACCAACAGAGGATTTGCTGGCATGGTATCAGAAGTTTGATATCAGAAAAGAAAATTATTATCTTATCGTCGGGAGATTTGTTCCGGAAAATAATTACGAGACAATGATTCGGGAATTTATGGCATCTGATTCCACAAAAGATCTTGTAATTATTACAAATGTGGAAGAAAATGCTTTTTATGAAAGCTTAAAAGAAAAAACCGGCTTTTTAAATGATAAGCGGATTAAATTTGCAGGAACCGTGTATGATGCTGCATTGCTGGCAGAAATCCGCTACTTTGCTTATGGATATTTCCATGGACATGAGGTGGGAGGAACCAATCCATCCCTTCTTGAGGCACTCAGCACCACAAAACTGAACCTGCTTTTAGATGTGGGCTTTAATAAAGAAGTGGGAGAAGATGCCGCACTGTACTGGAATAAGGAAAACGGAAATCTTGCCACACTGATTCAGAAGGCGGATACTATGGATGAAGCAGAGCGGGAGGAGCTTGGCCGGAAAGCGAAGGACAGAATGAAGAAATGGTATAGCTGGGAAGCAATTGTACAGCAGTATGAAACACTGTTTCTTACAGGAGAGGAAGAGAGAGAATGATATCGGTCTTAGTAGTAACCTATAACGGAGAAACCTATATCAGAGAACAGATAGACAGCATACTTAAAAATATCGGACTGGGTGATGAACTGGTGGTATCGGATGATGGTTCACTGGATACTACGAGGGAAATCCTTAAGTCCTATCAGGAACAGGATGCAAGAATCCGTGTTATGGAAGGACCGGGTGAAGGCGTTATTGCCAATGTGGAAGCAGGACTTAGGGCGTGCCGGGGCGATTATATTTTTCTTGCAGACCAGGATGATGTCTGGATGCCGGATAAAGTAGAGAGAGTCATGGAAGTATTCCAGAGGAAGAAAGCCATGGTTGTGGTTCATGATGCCAGAGTGACAGATGCTGCATGCAAAGAGACACTGATGCCGTCCTTTTTTGTTTACCGCCACAGTGGAAGAGGTGCGATTAAAAATATTATTAAGAATACCTATATGGGCTGCTGCATGGCATTTCGGAAAGAGGTATTGGATGCAGTACTTCCGATTCCGAAGGATGTTACCATGCATGATCAGTGGATTGGTGTGAAATGTGATTTGAAATATCACCGCACGGTATTTTTAAAGGAACCATTGATTCTTTACCGGAGGCATGAAAAAAATGTATCCGATTTTTCCCATAACAGCGTGGGTGTAATGATTAAGAATCGCTTAATTTTTCTAAAAAGGATATTAAGCTATCATGGATAATATTGACACAAAAAGTGTTTTGTTATATATTAGTTTCAATTGTTTTGAAAAAATGAATAGAAACTGTTTAACATTAGGAAAATAAGATAATGGAGATGACTTATGAGTACAAGTAGTAATAATAGAAACCGTAAAAGAAAGAAAATGACCAGACGCCAGAGAAGAAAGAGAAAATTGATTCTTTTTATAGTGGAAGGTACTGGTTATCTTAATTCTTCTGGCAGCATTATTTGTAATTATTAAATTAAACAAACTCAATAATACCGGTGATTTGGATGAAGATAAGCTGAATATTAATATTGATGCCAAAACCCAGGAATTGTTAGATGGTTATACGAACATTGCATTATTTGGTATTGATAACCGCAGTACCGGCAAATATGAGTCCGGAAACAGTGACTGTATCATGATTGCAAGTATTAATAATGATACGAAGGAAGTAAGACTGATATCGGTTTACCGTGATTCCTTCCTGGCAGTAGATGATGATGACAATTTAAGAAAACTCAATGCAGCATATGCAAAAGGCGGTCCGACCGGTGCAGTTGCAGCATTGAATAAGAATCTTGATCTGGATATTAAAGAGTATGTAGCTGTGGACTTTAATGCAGTTATGGAAGTGGTAGATGCACTGGGTGGAATTGAACTTGATATTAGTTCCAAAGAAGCAGAAACCATGAAAATATATATCAATGAGATGAATGAGGTAATGGGAACCAATGGAACAGCAGTTTCCGGACCTGGACTACAGACAGTGAACGGAATCCAGGCATTGGCTTATTGCCGTGACCGTTACAGCGGTGGTGATGACTACGGCCGTACCGAGCGTCAGAGAACCGTTATCAGTAAAATAGTCGAGAAGGCAAAAGCAGCCAGTCTTCCTACATTAAATAAGGTGATTGATAAATTATTCCCGGATATTTCCACAAGTCTTAGCAGTTCTGAAATATTGGGACTGGCAGCAGGCATCAAAGACTACGAGCTGGCAGATACACAGGGCTGGCCATTCCAGCTTACCACAGAGCGTATGGGAGGAAAGCTTGGCGATGTAGTAGTTCCTACAGATCTGGAAACCAATGTAAATTTACTGCATCAGTATTTATTTGATGTAGAAGATTATGAGACAACACAGACCGTAAAGAATATCAGTAAATCCGTAATCAATGAGACTGGAAAGACTGCTTCGGATACAGTAAGAGATACAAATCCGTTTACGGCAGAGGACACAGAGGCGGATACCCAGACACAGTAAAGAAAGATAAATAAAAATATTCATAGGAAAAGCTGTCTGGAATAGGACAGCTTTTCTTTCGCAGGAAATAAGGAAGAGACGAAAAAGAGACGGAAAATGAATTCAGAAAAGTTGTTTCTTATATCATGACAGGAGGTTCTCCATGGCGGGAAGAACATCGGAAAAAGGGAATACAACAGGAAAAACAATATTCTGCTTTATCGGAAAGGTGATAGGAGCCGGAATTACAGCATTTGCAATTCTGGCGCTTTTTTGCGTATTTTATTACAACCCTCCGGTACATGAACCATGTGGAAATGGAGTGACCAGCTATGTAAGACAGGCAGATACGTTCTGGGCGAGAGGAACGGAAGGTTTTGCCATGGGAACTACCGATAACAATGGTTATAACAACAGTTATCCTTCTGAGGGAAGAAAGACTGCTATTTTAATGATGGGTTCTTCCCAGACGGAAGGACTGTATGTCAACGAGGATGATTGTGCATCTTATTTGCTAAATGAGAAATACGACGAAGATGGAAGCAGCCGCTATGTATACAATGTGGGAATGTCAGCCCATACCATTTACCGTAATATCAGTAATTTGGAAAATGCTCTTAAGGTTTATCAGCCTGCTGAATATGTTGCGTTAGAGACCGGAACACTGGCAATGAATCCGGTAGAAGCTGCTCAGGCATTAAATCATGAAATGCCGGAGCTGACAGCGGGAAGCGGAATACCGGCACTGGAAGTATTAGAAAAGAATCCTTATATCAAGCTATTGTATCAGCAGTATAAGAATCTGCAGAGCCAGAACAATGGAGAAGCAGATGTAACAATTACGGAAAATGCCGGATATGATGTATTTGGTGATGACACCTATGCGGCCACGGAGGAACTGCTTTCTTATATCAGCAGGACGGCGGAAGAAGCCGATGTTCAGGCAGTGATTTATTATATTCCGGATATGACATTGACAGAGGATGGTAGTTATGAATGCTCTGCAAGTGTGGACACCAGAGATACTTTTGCAGAATTATGTGGAAAATATAATATTATTTTTGCGGATATGACAGATTCCGTAGAGGAAGCCTATGTGAAAGAGCATATCGTAGCCAGTGGATTTGATAATACAACAGTTGGCTATGGGCATCTTAATGCATATGGACATGAGCTTCTGGCACAGTGCATTTATGATGCAATCGGAGAGGAGGAGCAGAGATGAGTTTTGCAAGTGTAAGCTTTTTACTGTTTTTTCTTGTAGTGCTTCTTCTTTTACTTCTTGTACAGAGGGTGCTGCCTTTGGCGGAAATAAAGCGCCGCATCATATGCCAGGGAATCCTTCTGATAGCCAGTTATGTTTTTTATGGCTGGTGGAATATGCGGCTTTGCCTGCTTTTAATGGGAATTACATGGATTTCCTTTTTTACCGCGGTAAAAAAAGATGAAAAGCATCTGCGGCAGAGCCGGATTTCTCTTCTGATTGGAGTAGGCACGCCTTTGGCGGTCCTTGGAATTTTTAAATATTATGATTTCTTTGTGACTTCCTTTTGTGATGTGTTTCATCTGATACCGGGAGTACTGAATCTGATTCTTCCGGTAGGAATTTCCTTTTATACCTTTCAGGCATTGAGCTATACCATTGATGTCTATACCGGGAAGATAGAAAAAGAAAAAAGCTTTTTGCAGTTTGCGTTGTACTTAAGTTTTTTTCCACAGCTTGTAGCGGGACCGATTGTAAAAGCATCGGAGTTTCTGCCACAGCTTAAGGAGAACCGGAAGGTTACACTTGCGGGACTGGAAAGTGGAATACAGATATTTGTATTTGGTATGTTTAAAAAAGTGGTACTGGCGGACAATATTTCTGTATTTGTGGATGAAGTATATCGCAGTCCGCAGATATTTGGTTCCGGAACGGTTGCACTGGCAGTAGCAGCCTATGCCATTCAGATTTATATGGATTTTTCCGGTTATTCGGATATGGCAATCGGCTGTGCAAAATGTATGGGCTATGAATTACCGGTGAACTTTAACCTTCCATATATATCCCATAATGTCAGTGAGTTCTGGAAACGGTGGCATATCAGCCTTTCAAGCTGGCTGATGCAGTATCTTTATATTCCGCTGGGTGGTAACCGCAAGGGACGTATTCGTACTTATGTAAATCTGATGATAACGATGCTTTTAGGGGGACTCTGGCACGGTGCAGAATGGAGCTTTGTATTGTGGGGTGGTCTCCATGGACTGGCTCTTTGTATCCATAAGGGCTTCCGGAAACTGGCTGGGTATCAGAAAGGGCAGGAGAGAAAGAAAAATGTTCTGGTGGATACCTTATCCATCCTCGGAACGGACATTTTTGTCTGCATCTGCTGGATATTCTTCCGGGCAGAAAATGTGCCGAAGGCATGGCTGGTATTAAAACAGTTATTTGGCTTCCAGGCGGGCATTACACATCCGTACAGCTTTGCCATTGCAGCAATTATTATTCTTTGCATTGCAACAGTGGCTGCATATCTTAGGGCAGCAAAGAAAAAAGAAAAGACCGTCAATGGTTTTTATCCGGTTATGGATTTAAATCATTTCTGGTCTCTTGTGATTTTCTTTGTTGAGATAGGCCTTATCCTTGGTCTGGCTTATGTGAAGGGCAGTCCGTTTATTTATTTTCAGTTTTAGGTAAGGCAGTTTGTGTGTCTGCCATGGAGGTCTTTGGTGTCATCGGTTCATCAATAATGAATGGTGGACGGTTTCTGGTGGCATCATAAATACGCCAGATGTAGGAACCAATAATACCGATGGAAAGCATAATAATTCCCATACCCATTAAAAGTACGATTAATAATGAGGTATAGCCTTCTGCAGTTATAATTCCGGTCATTTTCCGGTAAATTGTAATAAAGAACAGAATGAGTGCAAAGAGAAATACTCCGGCACCGGCTGCAGTGACCATGGTAATCGGAAAGCTGGAGAATCCTATCAGGGAATCCGTGGCAAGTTTTATTTTTTTGTGAAGAGTCCATCGGGAATGTCCGATGGTTCTTTTTTTCCGGATATAAGGAACAGTTGCAGTCTGAAAGCCACTCCACAGGACCTGTCCCATAAGAGAGGTATTTTTTTCCTTCATTGCGACCAGCAGGTCAATGATTTGGCGGTCAATCAGAAAACTGTCAAATCCACCTTTGGGCATGGTGGGAAGTGCAACCTCCTTCATAATATAGGCATAAAGGGAAGAAACAGCTTTCTGTGTAAGAGGTTCCTCACGGTCAGCACGGGTAGCAAGTACTACCTTATTACCATCCCTGTATTTTTCTAACATACTTAAGATTAATTCGGATGGTTCCTGTAAGTCTGCAGCTTTGCGGACAGCACAATCGCCACTGCAGCGGGAGAGTCCTGCAAGAATGGCAGCATGTTCACCAAAATTACGGGATAATTTTAATGGGATAATATGTGTATCCAGGCGGGCAAGCTCGCAGATGACATCATAGGATTTATCTTTGGAACCATCATCAACCATGAGAATTTCATAGTCACAATCTAGTTTACATAAAACCTTTTCCCGCAGATCATTGTAAAGTGGAAGAAGGTTATCATGGTTAAAATACACTGGTATTACAATGGATAGTTTCATAACATTGGCTCCTTTCATAAACTATTACTTCTTGATTCTTTATTATGATAACGTATGTTTTTGTAAAATCAATAGGGTAAAGAAAGTCTTAAGAAAATAGTAAGAGAACTCTTAGTTGTCTGGATAAGTTTTCAGGAGTATAATACCAACGATTCATCATGAAGAAGAAATTAATAATGAAAAGGAAATGAGAATGGAAAAGACAAATCAGACTCTGAAAAGAGGGTATTTAATATGTTTATTTCTGGCATTGACAATTTGGAGTATGGCAACTACTTCCGGAAGCGGGCCGGATGAAGCAATGAAATATGATATCTGTAATTATATAGCGTCCCATGGAAAGCTTCCTGATGGAACGGACCCGGCGCTAAGAAATCCAATCTGGGGAATATCATATGGATTTACTCCGATTCTGTCATATATGATAAGCGGAGTTTTTTTGAAAATAGCTTTTTTATTTACCACAAATGCGTATTGGCTGTATGTGGCAGTCAGATTCACCAGTGTACTTTCCATAACCGGAATGGCATATTTGATGTTTCAGATAGGAGAGTACTTATTTCAAACCAATAGAAGCAGATTTTTGTTCGTAATGTCTGGAACCCTGCTGCCCCAGGTAATGTATCTTGGAAGTTATCTGAATAATGATTCCTTTGCATTATTTACAATTGCATGGATTATTTATGCCTGGCTTAGGGGCAGGGACAGACACTGGGACTGGAAAAGCTGTATCCTATTAGGAACTGGAATAGGGTTATGTGCATTATCTTATTATAATGCCTACGGTTATCTTTTGATGAGTATACCGTTTTTCTTTATTTCCTACTGGAAGGAAAGGCAAATAGAAGGTGAAGGAAAAAGAACTGACATGCATCGGATGTTCAGGATGGCAGCAGTAATTGCTATTGTAGCAATACTTTTAGCTGGCTGGTGGTTTATCCGGAGTGCAATATTATATGATGGTGATTTCCTTGGACTTCGAACAACGGATAAATATGGGGAAATGTATGCACAGCCGGGATTCCGTCCGTCAGAACGGCCGACGCCATATCATCAGGGTTGGTCATGGTACCAGATGTTATTTACTTCCGGCTGGCTGAGAACATCACTGATCAGCTTTATTGGAATATTAAGGACCTGCGACTGGAGTCTGATGGGCAGGGGCTATCTGGGGATTGGAATACTTTTTCTTGCTGGAATCATTGGCTATCTGGCAGGCGGGTGGAAAAGAAAAATATTTTCGTCAGACAGACTGCTGCATATCACATTTCTGATATGCATGGTAATTCCATGCGGATTGAGTATTTATTATTCTTTTTATAGTGACTATCAGCCACAGGGGCGGTATCTGATGCCGATGCTGATTCCGTTTCTTTATTTTGTCACGACAGGACTGACTTTGGTACTTGAAAAGATACCACAAAAAGTAAATCGTATGTTATACGGTGGAATTTATATGTTTTTCATATTGATATCTGCAGCAAGTTTTTATTATGTTCATGCGCTGATATAGATTTCAAAAAAGGACTGGATAATCCTTGGTTTATCTTATATAATGTCAAAAGGACTATAAAGACAGTTCTATAAAAGACAGGATGAAACAACAGCAATTGGAATAGAATGTAAAAGAAAAGCAGGAGGAAGAATTATGTGCGGAATTGTTGGATATATAGGGAAGAAACAGGCTGCACCAATTTTGTTGGATGGACTTTCAAAACTGGAGTATCGTGGTTATGATTCGGCAGGTATGGCAATCTTTGATGGGAAGAAGATTAACATGGCTAAGGCGACCGGAAGATTAAAGGTATTATCTGAGCTGACCCATGAGGGTGCTACCTTGCCGGGAACGGTTGGAATCGGTCACACACGCTGGGCAACCCATGGTGCACCGAGTGATATCAATGCGCATCCACATTTCAATGAAGCCGGTACGATTGCTGTGGTACACAATGGTATCATTGAAAACTATATGAAATTAAAGAAAAAGTTATCAGAAAAAGGCTATAAGTTTCGGTCAGACACGGACACTGAGGTTGTGGCCCAGCTGCTGGATTATTACTATACCGGGAATCCATTGGAAACCATTACCAAGGTCATGCATCGTGTGGAAGGTTCTTATGCACTGGGAATTATCTTTGCAGAGAATCCTGATGTTATCTATGCAGTCCGTAAGGACAGTCCTCTGATTGTAGGAAGAGGTGAGGGGGAGAATCTGATTGCATCCGATGTCCCGGCAATTTTAAAATATACCAGAGATGTATATTTTATTGAAAATGAAGAAATTGCCCGCCTCTCCGAGGAAAAAATAGAATTCTTTAATGTAGACGGGGAATCTATCGAAAAAGAATGCAAACATATCGAGTGGGATATTCATGCAGCAGAAAAAGGCGGCTATGAGCATTTCATGTTAAAAGAAATGAATGAACAGCCAAAGACCATAAGAGATACCATCAGTCCACGTATCAAGGATGGCAGAATTGTCATCGATGAGCTTGGAATGAGTGACGAAGAAATCAGAAATATCAGCAGAATTCACATTGTTGCCTGCGGTTCTGCTTATCATACCGGATTTACCAGTAAGTATATTTTCGAAGGAATGGCAAGAATTCCGGTAGATGTAGATGTGGCATCCGAGTTCCGCTACCGGAATCCGATTTTAGAGGATGGAGCCCTTGTCATTATTATCAGCCAGTCCGGAGAGACAGCAGATTCCCTGGCGGCACTCCGTATGGCAAAAGAGCGTGGTGTTAAGACCCTTGGTATTGTAAACGTAGTTGGAAGCTCCATTGCAAGAGAGGCAGATAAAGTAATGTATACCTGGGCTGGACCGGAAATTGCAGTTGCAACTACAAAGGCATACAGTGCACAGCTTGTGGCACAATATCTTCTGGCAATTAAATTTGCACAGGTTCGTGGTAAAGTTACGGAAGCAGAAGTAGGAGAAATGCTTCGTGACCTTAAGAAGCTGCCGGATCAGGTAGAAATGTTACTGAGCCATAAAGAGAAGATCCAGAAATTTGCCAACCGTTTCATTGCAGCTAAGGATATTTTCTTTATCGGAAGAGGAATTGATTATGCGATTTCCATGGAAGGCTCTTTAAAATTAAAAGAGATTTCCTATATTCATTCTGAGGCATATGCAGCAGGTGAGTTAAAGCATGGAACCATTTCCCTGATTGAAGATGGTACACCGGTCGTTGCAGTGGCAACACAGGATGCACTGCTGAAAAAGACCATCAGCAATATTGTAGAAGTGAAGACCAGAGGCGCATTTGTCATGGCAGTCACCAATGAAGGCAATACAGAGATTGAAAAGACAGCAGATTATGTCATTTATATTCCACAGACCAATGCATATTTTGCCAATTCACTGGCAATTATTCCATTACAGCTGTTCAGCTACTATGTAGCAGTTGGAAAGGGCTGTGATGTGGATAAACCAAGAAATCTTGCTAAATCTGTTACGGTTGAGTAATTTATAGAGCAATTGGAAAAGAAGATGCGGTTTTACTTAGAATTCTATTTCTATGAAAGGACATTTTATTTTGTGCACACTAAAATGCCAGCCGTTCTAAAATTTCGTTTTGCTTGCTTGTAAACTGTCTTTCCGTTGCTTTGACTTAAGATAGCTCCACCGTCCGTTGAATACGGATGCCACATAATGCCTGCAAGGGGCACTAAGGATTTCGGATAAAGTTTAATTCATCTGGCAACCGGCGCATATTCACATCCATGTTCAGATGCGCCTCGCTGGCACGTCCTGTGCCAGCGTTGCCGGGTGCCAGACGAAATCCTAAGTGCCCCTAACAGTCCTTATCAGGCATCCGTACTTCGACGAACGGTGGAGCTATCTATGTCAAACATTGGAAAGACTGTTTTTATAGCAAAAAGCAAAACGAAATATTAAGAACGGTGGTATTTCGGTGTGAAAATAAAATGTCCTTTTTTATAGAAAAAATTCTAATGTAAAATATATCCTCTTTTGCAGAGCTTTTTACAAATTAAACATAAAAGAAACATATTTTTCTCAATAAATAAACACAGAACTGACACAATTTGCGGCTATTATCATAATCAGAAAGAGACAAAGAGATGAAAGGAGTAATCTTTATGGATAACAATTTTAATAACAACTACAACAATAATAATTATAACTCCGGCTCTTCTTATTCATATAATCCGACAAATCAGCCTACAGGAGATGGAACGAATACATCCTGGAGCGGTCAGGTGAATGGAACAGCTTCACAGAGCTATAATCCAAATTATCAGACAAACAGCCAGCCAAATGGTCAGACCCAGTATGGACAGGGAAATGCCTATTATAGTCAGGGAACACAGCCATATGGACAGAATCAGCAGAAGAAAAAACGGAAAGAAAAAGTAAAGAAAGAACATGGTAAAGGCGGATTTGGTGTAAAACTTGCAAAATGTGCAGCTATTGCATTAGTCTTTGGATTGATTTCAGGAAGCGTATTTGCGGGAACAAATCAGCTGCTTGGAACGAAGTGGAGCAACTCTGAATCTGCTAAGACAGAGGCTTCCCTGAATAAGAGCAGCAGCGGAGATACCGTTAAGGCAGCAAATACTTCATCCAAAGCAGTAACCGATTTGACGGATGTCTCAGATATTGCAGATAATGTAATGCCATCTATTGTTGCAATTACGAATATGAGTGAAAAACAGGTAAGCACCTGGTATGGATATACTGCATCACAGCCACAGGAAAGCTGTGGTTCCGGAATCATAGTAAGCCAGGATGACCAGTACATCTATGTAGCAACGAATAATCATGTGGTATCCGGTGCCCAAAGTATTACCGTGCAGTTCTCAGATGACAGCACAGTAGCCGCAGAAGTAAAAGGAACAGATGCAGGAAGTGACTTAGCAGTCGTTGCAGTTCCGATTTCCGATATCAGCGCAGACACCTTAAGTACCATTAAGGTTGCAACCCTTGGCAATTCTGATGACTTAAGTGTAGGTCAGGCAGCAGTCGCAATCGGAAATGCGTTAGGTTATGGGCAGTCTGTTACAACCGGTGTTATCAGTGCATTGAACCGAGAGGTGTCCGTAGAAAATGATGACGGTTCTACCACCACCAATGAACTGATACAGACTGATGCGGCTATTAACCCTGGTAATAGTGGTGGCGCATTACTGAATGCCAAGGGTGAAGTAATCGGTATCAGTTCTGTAAAATATTCTGATACCAGTGTAGAAGGTATGGGCTATGCTATCCCGATTAATACAGCGTCTCCGATTATTGAAAAATTAATCAACCGGGAACAGGTGGATGAATCCCGTTCCGCATATCTTGGAATCTCAGGTGTAGATGTATCCTCCGCCGTTGCACAGACCTATAATATGCCGGAAGGAATATATCTCTATCAGGTAAAGGAAGGTTCACCGGCAGAGCAGGCAGGCTTACAGGCAGGAGATATTATCACATCCTTTGATGGAAGCAAGGTTTCATCTACAACAGAATTAAATGATGCGATTAAGTATTGTGCAGCAGGTGATTCTGTAGAAGTTGTATTTGAACGTCAGACAGATGGACAGTATCAGGAACAGACGGTAACCGTAACTTTAGGGCAGAAAAACTAAAAACGGATAACAAAATGTAACCCTTAGTCATCTATAAAGCAAAGCTACCGATAAGGCAGATAAAACAGCAGTGTCTTAAATATGTTGAAGAAAACATGGACACTGCTGTTTTTTTACTTTACAGGAAATTGCTTTCCTGTAAAGTAAAAAACGCTCCGCGAGGATGCACACTGCGGCGTATAAGGTAGATGTCGCAAGCGACCGCCGCAGGCGCGAGAATGTGCCAAGGCACATTCTTTGTTACGCAAGTAGCGAGAAAAAATCTAGCAGAAAAGAAGGAGCCAGGTTTGTTTGAGCGAACTTCTTTTCTGCCAGACTTTGGTAAGCGCTGCGATAACTTTAGAAAAAATTAATAGTTGTTTCGGGTATTTTCTGATATGATAGAAAAGTAAGAAAAATAAACTTATGAGGAAAGTAAAAGATGAATCCATTAGATTTTAGCAGAATAAAAGACGAGGCACATCCGGAGGATTTTTTAAGTGAGATGAAACCCTTTGGGGATTTGATGATGTATTACCGGTGTGCCATGATGGAAGTGGAAACAAAGTTTAAGGTATTAAATGAGCAGTTTTCCACACAATATAACAGGAATCCGATTGAGTCCATAAAAACAAGACTGAAGAAACCGGCAAGTATTATTGAAAAAATCAAACGGAAGAATATTGGATTTTCCATGAAAGCAATTGAGGAGAATATGTTTGATATTGCGGGAGTGCGTGTCATCTGTTCTTTTCAGGAAGATATTTATACTATGGCAGATTTGCTGCTGCAGCAGGATGATATCATTCTGGTAGAGAAGAAAGATTATATTGCACATCCGAAGGATAACGGATACCGTAGTCTGCATCTGATTGTAGATGTGCCGATATTTTTATCGAACGAGAAGCGCCATATGAAAGTGGAGGTGCAGCTCCGGACCATTGCCATGGATTTCTGGGCGAGTCTTGAGCACAAGCTTCGCTATAAGAAACATATTAATAATTCAGAAGAAATAGCAGATAAATTAAAGCATGTTGCAGATGTAATTACAGAAATGGACTGCGAGATGCAGGATATTCGTCATATGATAGAATTTATAGACGATAATACAGAATCGTAGTATACTATAGATATCTGGCACAAGGAGGAGGTAATAAGATGACAGAGGGTGGACTTCTGATTTTCCTTGGAATTTTAATCTTATTTGTAATAATTGTAGCTGTAATAGCGGTAGTAGCCGCAGTATCCGGGGCCGCAGCGGCAATTGCAGATGAGGACAAAGAAGAAGAGTAGAGAAAAAGAACGTTCCTGAATGGAAATTATTCCAGACGGGAACGTCCTTTTTTGTCTTTTACAATGTTATAAATCGATACCAAGTCCTTCAAAAAGCACTTTCATAGAGTCTATTTCAAGAATCAGAATCATGGCACTTTTAATCTGGGTATGGGCAAAACTTAACCGTTCATCAATAAAGAGAACCTGATAATCCAGTCTTGTAAATTCTTTTTCCGGGACAGCCAGAATTTCACCAATGGTACCAAGATGGTTCTGCGGTGGTTCAATATCAATAAAGGTATTTGTCATTTTTGCAATAGAATTTACATAAGCAGCAGTTGTGATGTTTGCCATTTCGCGCAATACGGATAAATCCATATCATTCAGTGAATCAATGGAATCGACATGTTTTTCATAAAAGGTGTTGATAAGCCGGCTGGTAAATTCTTTCTCCACAATCTGAAGCATAACACCATTCATATCGCCTTTTACATTTACAGTCATACCAATAGCAGTTTTATCTGCCCCACCAAGATAATCTGCAGCTTTGGCATAATCCATCAGGCAGATATTTGGCACTTCAATATCTACCGGTGTATTTAAGAGACTTGCCAGTGCAGTAGCAGCATTACCGGAACCGATGTTGCCAATTTCAGCTAGAACGCTTAAATGCATAGAATCCAGTTCTTTTAAATTTAGCATAGACATAAAAACTCTCCCTTTGTCATTACAGTATAAATTTTTCTCGTGTTCGTTTATTATAACATAGGATACAGGCAATGAGAATGGATTCTTATGGCATTTCAAAAGGAATTATAAAGAATTTTGAAGAATAAAAAACTCACCCTTGACAAAAGTGCCTGGCAAATTTAATATAAAGCCTAGAGATAAAGGTAATGAGAAAGAGAAGTACATCGGTACGGTTCTAAGAGAGGACAGCTCATCGGCTGAAAGGTTGTCTGAATACGACAGATGGAAGGTAGCTTTCGAACCGGAAGACCCAGAAAGCCTGCAAACGGAATCTCATAAAGAATCCCAGAATGGCATAAGTTTTCCCGGCACTCCACGTTACGGAGAAGAGATATGCATAGATACTATGCATAACGAAGGTGGTACCGCGCTGATTCGCCCTTCTTATCCAGTTGGATAGGGAGGGCTTTTTAACTTTACAGGAAATTGCTTTTCTGTAAAGTTAAAAACGCTCCGCGAGGATGCACCAAGTCCCATACCTTTCAGATAACTGAAATGTCTATGAATAAAAATAATGCTTTTACAAATTACGAAACGTCCAATTTAGAAAAAGGAGAACAATTATGAGCAAAGAACTTGCAAAAACCTACGACCCAAAAGGGATTGAAGACCGACTTTATAAGAAATGGGAAGACAATGGATATTTCCATGCACAGGCTGACCGCAGCAAGAAACCGTTTACCATTGTAATGCCGCCGCCAAATATTACCGGACAGCTTCATATGGGACATGCATTGGATAATACCATGCAGGATATATTAATCCGTTACAAGAGAATGCAGGGATATAATGCATTATGGCAGCCGGGAACAGACCATGCAGCCATTGCAACAGAGGTAAAGGTTATTGATTCCTTAAAGAAGCAGGGAATTGACAAGAATGACCTCGGAAGAGAAGGCTTCTTAGAAAAATGCTGGGAGTGGAAGGATGAGTATGGCAGCCGCATCATCAACCAGTTAAAGAAAATGGGTTCTTCCGCGGACTGGAGTAGAGAACGTTTTACCATGGATAAAGGATGCTCTGATGCAGTTCTTGAGGTATTTATAAAATTATATGAAAAAGGTCTTATTTATAAAGGCTCCCGTATTGTAAACTGGTGTCCTGTCTGCAAGACATCTATTTCCGATGCTGAGGTAGAACATGAAGAACAGGATGGCTTCTTCTGGCATATCAATTATCCGGTAGTAGGAGAAGCGGGAAGATTTGTAGAAATCGCAACCACCCGTCCGGAGACTTTATTTGGTGATACTGCAGTAGCAGTAAATCCGGATGATGAACGTTATCAGGATATTATCGGAAAAATGTTAAAGCTTCCGATGACAGACCGTGAGATTCCGGTTATTGCAGACTCCTATGTAGATAAAGAATTTGGAACCGGATGTGTAAAGATTACACCGGCTCATGACCCGAACGACTTTGAAGTGGGAAAACGTCATAATCTGGAAGAAATCGTTGTTATCAATGATGATGCAACCATGAACAGCAAAGCCGGCAAATATGCGGGCATGGACAGATACGAATGCCGGAAAGCACTGGTAGAGGATTTAGAGAAGGAAGGACTTTTGGTAAAAGTTGTTCCGCATTCCCATAACGTAGGAACCCATGACCGCTGTGGCACAACCGTAGAGCCAATGATTAAACAGCAGTGGTTTGTAAAAATGGATGATTTAATCAAACCGGCAGTAGAAGGTGTAAAGAATGGAGATATCAAGCTCCTTCCAAAACGTATGGAGAAAACCTACTTCAACTGGACGGATAATATCCGTGACTGGTGTATTTCCAGACAGCTCTGGTGGGGACATCGTATTCCTGCATATTACTGTGATGAATGCGGAGAAATGGTAGTATCTAAGAACGCACCGGAGAAATGCCCGAAGTGCGGCTGCACCCATATGACACAGGATCCGGATACTCTGGATACCTGGTTCTCTTCTGCATTATGGCCATTTTCAACCTTAGGCTGGCCGGAGAAAACAGAAGACTTAGATTATTTCTATCCGAATGATGTATTAGTAACCGGATACGATATTATTTTCTTCTGGGTAATCCGTATGATTTTCTCAGGATATGAGCAGATGGGCAAAGCACCATTCCATACTGTATTATTCCACGGACTGGTTCGTGATTCCCAGGGCCGTAAGATGAGTAAATCTCTTGGAAATGGAATTGACCCGTTAGAGGTTATTGATAAATATGGTGCAGATGCCTTGAGACTGACACTGATTACCGGAAATGCACCGGGAAATGATATGCGTTTCTACTGGGAGCGTGTAGAAGCATCCCGTAACTTTGCCAATAAAGTGTGGAATGCATCCCGTTTCATTATGATGAACTTAGAGGGTATGGAAGTAACAAAGCCTGCAATTTCTGACCTGGCACCGGAAGATAAATGGATTCTTTCAGCAGTTAATACATTGACCAAAGATGTAACAGAAAATATGGATAAATTCGAACTTGGTATTGCAGTACAGAAAGTATATGACTTTATCTGGGATGAATTCTGTGACTGGTATATCGAGATTGCCAAAGTTCGTACTTATAAGAAAGACGAGGATGCCAGGGCTGCCAACAGTGCACTTTGGACACTTCGTACTGTATTAGGACAGGCATTAAAATTATTACATCCATATATGCCATTTATCACAGAAGAAATCTACTGTACCTTAAATCCGCAGGAAGAGACCATTATGCTGGCTGACTGGCCGGTTTACAAAGAAGAGTGGAATTTCTCGGCAGAAGAAGAGATGCTTGCTCATGTAAAAGAGCTGGTAAAAGGCATCCGTAACTTAAGAACAGAGATGGATGTTCCGCCATCCAGAAAGGCAAAGGTATTTATCGTATCTGAAGACAAAGCACTTTGTGAGACCTTCGAGAGCATGAAGAAAACATACCAGAATCTTATCAGTGCCAGCGAGATTGATGTCCAGTCCGATAAGGCAGGAATCGGAGAAGATGCAGTATCCGTAGTTATTCCGGGAGCTGTTGTATACATGCCGTTGGAAGACTTGGTAGATATGGAAAAAGAAAAAGAGCGTCTTTTGAAAGAAGAAGAGCGTCTTAAGAAAGAACTTGCCCGCTCCCACGGCATGTTAAATAATGAGAAGTTTGTAAGCAAGGCACCTGCTGCAAAGATTCAGGAAGAGAAAGATAAGCTTGCAAAATATGAGCAGATGATGGCTACCGTACAGGAGCGTCTGGCTCAGATGAAATAGTTACAAAAGTTAAAAGACAGGTATTGTCGATTCGCCGCAGTTTCTGCGGCGAAAACTTTTTATGGAAACAGGATAACCTCTTGAAAAAATTTTCCACTATATTATACTTAGAAAAGTGGTGACAAAAATGACTTATGAAGAGATTTGCAATTATATATATGAAATACCAAAGTTCACAAAGAAAAACAGTTTAGAGCATACGAAAGAAATGCTGCAGAGACTTTCTATCAGAGAGCATCAGTTTGAAATCATCCATGTGGCAGGAAGCAATGGCAAAGGAAGTGTCTGTGCATTTATCAATCAGGTGCTGGTGGAACATGGATGTGAAGTGGGACTCTTTACTTCTCCGCACCTTGTATGCATGGAAGAACGTTTCGTAATCAATGGCGAAAAGTGCAGTCAGGAAGAATTTGTAGAAAGCTTTGAGGCAGTGCAGAAGGTGGTAGAGCAGATGGAAGCAGAAGGACTGCCGCATCCAGCATTTTTTGAATATCTTTTTGCCATGGGCATGTATCTTTTTCAGAAGCGGAAAGTACATTATCTTATTTTAGAGACCGGACTTGGCGGAAGGTTAGATGCAACGAATGTATTTGAGGAACCGTTGCTTACGATTATTACATCTATCAGTCTCGAGCATACACAGATTTTAGGAGATTCCATTGAAGCAATTGCAGGAGAAAAGGCAGGGATTATCAAAGAAGGCGTTCCTGTTATCTTTGATGGAAGTAATGAAACAGCGGCAGAAGTGATAAGGCAGACTGCAAGGGCAAAAAGAGCACCTTATTACTGTATTTCTTTAGAAAGTCTTAAAATTCATAAAATAACCGGGAAAACTATTGATTTTTGTTATACCAATGGGTATGATGTTGTTGATTTGAAAATCCCGTTTCCGGCAGAATATCAGATGATGAATGCGTCACTGGCATATCGGGCGTTATCTGTCCTTCAGGTGGAAACCGGAATTGGAAAAGCAGAGATTATCTCTGCAATGGAACATACCAGATGGATGGGCAGAATGCAGCAGGCAGAGCCATTTATCTATTTTGATGGAGCACATAATGCAGATGGTATTGCCCACTTTGTGAAAAATGTGCAGAAGATTGCGGAAGAAAAGCCAGTTCTTCTTTTTTCCATGATGGAAGAGAAGAATCATAAAGAAGCAGTAAAAGTACTGTGCAAGGAAGTTTCGTGGGATAGTATTGTACTGACCCGCATCCCGGACAGCCGTGGAATTGACCCATTGAAATTGCAGGATGAATTTATGGCAAACGGCCGGGAAACAGTAGTAATAGAAGACTGTGCACAGGCATACAGATATGTAAAGGAATACAGGAAGGACAACCAGATGGTATTCTGTGCGGGTTCCCTGTATTTGATTGGAGAATTGGAAAAGATAGCAGGAGGAAATGAAGCATGATAGATTTTGAAGAAGAATTAAAGAAATTCAAACCAAGCCTGGAAGTAGAAGAGGCAGAGGAAGCTATTTACAATCAGGACTTAACGGATATGACAGACATTTTAAGAGAAATGATGAAAGAAGCAAGACGACAGTAGAATTCGTTAAGTGAGGTAAAGTATGAAATGTTATAATTGCGGAGCAGATCTGACAGGGGACAACCGTTGTCCGAACTGTGGAATTGATGTAAAAGTATATAAGAAAATTGTGATGACCTCTAATTATTATTATAATCAGGGATTAGAGCGAAGCAATGTCCGTGATTTATCCGGAGCGATTGAAAGTCTTAAGAAGAGCCTTCGGTTTGACAAGACGAACATTCAGGCGCGAAATCTTCTGGGACTGGTACTTTTTGAGACCGGTGAGGCGGTATCTGCCATGGGTGAATGGGTGATTAGTAAGAGCCTTCAGCCAAAGGATAATGATGCAGGACGTTATCTGGACGCTGTGCAGAAGAATCCGGCACAGTTAGAAACGGTAAATCAGACCATTAAGAAATACAATCAGGCATTGTTATATTGCAGACAGAATAGTACAGATCTTGCAATTATCCAGTTGAAGAAGGTATTGTCCTTAAACCCGAGACTGGTAAAGGGACATCAGCTGCTGGCTCTTTTGTACATGAAAGAGAATAAATTCGAGCAGGCAAAGAAGTCATTGCGGGCAGCTATGAAAATTGATTCCAGCAATACGATTACACTGCGTTACATGAAAGAGACCAATCAGATGCTGCGCAGTGCCAACAGCGGTAAGAAGAAAAAGAAAGAAGATGACCTTATTTCCTATAAGAGTGGAAATGACCTCATTATCCAGCCGACAAAATTCAAAGATACTTCAGGTTTTGCCACAATACTGACCATTTTGCTTGGGGTGGCAATTGGTGTTGCAGTCACCTGTTTCCTTGTAGTGCCAAGTGTAAGACAGAAGGCAAAGAGTGATGCCAATACGTCAGTGGTTCAGGCAAATGATACCATAACCACGAAGAATCAGCAGATTACCAATCTGGAAAATCAGATTGATGACCTGAACCAGCAGGTGTCTTCTGCAAAAAGCGATTCCGAGGAGACTTCCAATAAGATTAACAGCTATGACCAGCTGCTTTCAGCATATAAATCCTTCCAGGAGGGAGATATTACAGCAGCAGGAGATGCACTTTCCGGTGTGAAGGAAGAAAACCTTTCCGATACCGCAAAGGAAATTTATCAGAATATCAACGCAACTGTAAATGACCAGTATCTTCAGGTGACTTATGCAGACAGTTATCAGGCATACAGTAATTATAACTATGAAGAAGCGAAGACCGGATTTGAAAAAGTAGTAGAGATGGATGAGGCATACCAGGATGGCAATGCGATTTATTATCTGGCACAGACCTACCGGAATCTGGGCGAGAATGAAAAAGCCATCGAATACTATCAGAAAGTGATTGACGGTTATCCGAATACGGAACGTGCAGCCAATTCTTCCCGCTATCTGGAAGAATTACAGAATGCAGAACAGTAACAGAATAAAGAAAAACAGTTTACAAAAGACGTCAGGCAGATTGCCGGGCGTCTTTTGTAGTTTACAGGAAATTGCTTTCCTGTAAACTACAAAACGCACCGCGAGGATGCACACTGCGGCGTATAAGGTAGATGTCGCAAGAGACCGCCGCAGGCGCGGGAATGTGCCAGGGCACATTCTTTTTACGTAATGTATATGGAGGATAGAAGAATGGAATTTAAGTATGAATTAGAAAATGGATGTCTTACCATCCGGGTGCCAAAGGAGTTGGATCATCATTGCGCCACACAGCTGCGGGCAGAGGCGGATTTACTGATTGATTCTTACCGGGTTAACAAACTGGTTTTTGATTTTGCCGGTACAGAATTTATGGACAGCTCAGGAATTGGCGTGGTAATCGGAAGGTGCCGGAACATGAATTACAGCGGCGGAAAAGTGGTGGCAGAGAATATGAATGAGCGGATCCGGAAAATTTTTGTGGTATCAGGTCTGCATAAACTGGTTCAGATGAAAGAAGGGGAGAAGAAGTAGGTATGAAAATGGAGGCTGTAAATATGGAAAGAAGAAATGAGATGAAACTGGAATTTGAGGCATTATCCGTAAATGAAGGATTTGCCAGAGTAGCGGTAGCAGCATTTTGCGCCCAGATGAATCCCACACTGGATGAGTTAGAGGATATTAAAACTGCGGTATCGGAGGCGGTAACCAATGCCATTATCCATGGCTATGAAGAAAAGGAAGGAACGGTAGTGATGCAGTGCTGTCTTTCCGGAAGTACCGTACATATTACCGTAAAAGACAGCGGGAAGGGAATTGCGGATATTGAACGGGCAAAGGAGCCGTTTTTTACGACAAGGCCGGAGCTGGAACGGTCCGGTATGGGCTTTTCTTTTATGGAGGCTTTCATGGATGAAGTAGAAGTACGTTCAAAGGTCGGAGAAGGAACTGTTATAAAAATGAAAAAAAATCTGGTGCGGGAAAGTTAAGTGGAGAATGGAACAGACAATTGCTTATATCAAACGGGCACACAAAGGGGATAAGCAGGCAAGAGATACGCTGGTGCTTGGAAATCAGGGACTGGTCTGGAGTGTGGTACAAAGATTTTTAGGAAGAGGACATGATAAAGAAGAACTGTTTCAGATCGGATGCATTGGACTGATGAAGGCAGTGGATAAATTTGATGTAAGTTATGAGGTATGCTTTTCCACTTATGCAGTGCCGGTGATTATGGGAGAAATCCGCCGCTTCCTGAGGGATGATGGCATGGTGAAGGTCAGCAGGAGCATGAAAGAAAAAGGCTATCTTATCAGCAATGCAAGAAAGGAACTGACAGACATGCTTGGAAGGGAGCCGGAGTTAAAGGAACTGGCAGAAAAAACCGGGCTTTCGGAGGAAGAGATTGTCCTTGCAGTGGAAGCCAATGGAGAAGTAGAATCCATTTACCAGAGCGTCTATCAGTCAGATGGCAGTGAAATCTATCTATTGGACCGGTTAAAGGATAAGAAAAATGCGCAGGAAGAACTGGAAAATAAGCTTCTGATAGAAGAATTGCTGCAACAGTTATCCGGAAGGGAGCAGCAGCTGATTAAGATGCGTTATTTTGAAAATGCCACGCAAAGCCAGATTGCAGCAAAGCTTGGCACCAGTCAGGTGCAGGTCAGCCGCATGGAGAAGAAAATATTACTACAGATGAGAAAATATATGAGCCAGGGTTGACAAACAAAGGGGGTGGAAATATACTAAAAAAGGATTAAGCAAGATTCCCTTGTCAAAGTGTTCCGGCTTTGATGGGGACTTTTTTTTACAGGAAAAGAAGAGAAAGGAAGTGGAAAGATGATTAAGTACTATTGCAGTGAACAGAACCGTATCACCGAAATTGAATCACCAGGGGAGGATTGCTGGATTTCCCTTGTAAATCCAACAGAGGCAGAAGTCGCAGCAATGGTAAATCAGTATGGAATTGATGCAGATGCCATGCGTTCTGCACTGGATACGGACGAGCGCTCGCGTATTGAAACAGACGAGAATTATACCATGGTATTGGTTAATATCCCGAATATTGAAACCCATAATGATAAGGAACTTTATGATACCATTCCACTTTCTATTTTTGTGGTAAAAAAAGCAGTCATTACAGTAAGTCTTGAGAAGACTCCGATATTAGAAGCATTTGCCAATGGCACGGTGCGGGATTTTAATCCTGCCATGCGTTCCCGCTTTGTGCTTCAGATTTTGTACCGGACATCCTCTCTTTTCTTACAGTACTTAAGAAGTATTGACCGCCAGAGCGAAATTGTGGAAAACAAGCTGCACAAGTCCACACAGAACCGGGAGTTAATCGAACTTTTGAAACTGGAAAAGAGTCTGGTTTACTTTACGACAGCACTCCGCTCCAATGAGGTGGTACTGGAGAAATTATTTAAAAATGACAATATTAAAAAATATCAGGAAGATGAAGAACTTCTTGAGGATGTTATTGTTGAAAACAAGCAGGCAATTGAGATGGCAAATATTTACAGCGGCATTTTGAGCGGAATGATGGATGCTTTTGCATCAGTTATTTCCAACAATCTGAATGTGGTAATGAAGGTGCTTGCCATAATAACAGCTGTACTTTCTGTTCCGACTATGATATTCTCAGCGTATGGCATGAATGTGGCTGCAAAGGGAATGCCGTTTGCAGAGAGTCCTTATGGATTTCTCATTATCGTATTAATCGCAGTGGTATGCAGTCTTATTGTTGCATTAATCTTTGCTAAGACAAAGATGTTTAAATAAAAGAAAGAGATGGAAGGTAATATGTACGACAATTATGTGTTTGACCTGTATGGAACACTGGTAGATATCCATACAGAGGAAAACGATGCTAAGGTATGGGAAAAACTGAGTCTGTTTTACGGATTTTATGGAGCTTTATATGACCCGCAGGAATTACAGGAATCTTATCTGGCATTGATTCAAAGCAAAGAGACAGATTTAAAGGGAGAGTTGGAAAAGGAGCCACACTATGCCCATGAGGCATTTCCGGAGATTCGTATTGAAGAAGTATTCAAAGAGCTTTATGCGAAGAAGGGGATAAAGGCTGATGATGCACTGGCAGTTCATACCGGACAGTTCTTCCGGGTACTGACTATGGAGTATGTGCGGATTTATGATGGCGTAAGAGAATTATTAAAAGCATTGAAAAAATGTGGTAAAAAGGTATATCTTTTATCCAATGCCCAGAGAATCTTTACGGAATATGAGATGAATTATTTGGATATTACAAAATATTTTGACGATATTTTAATTTCATCCGATTATGGAACCAAGAAACCGGACATCCGTTTTTTTGAACAACTGATAGAAAAGGATCATCTGGATGTGAAGAAAACACTGATGATAGGAAATGATGTGCGCTGTGACATCAACGGGGCCAAAGAGGCAGGCCTTGACACTTTTTACATTCATTCGAATATTTCTCCAAAAGATGACAAAAAGCCGGACAGTACCTATTACCTGCCTGCAATGGATATGAAAAAAGTAAAAGAACTTATCCTGCAAAACGCTTCCGGTACTCACGGGGTGTAACATAAAAGCGTTTCTTAAACAGCCGGTTGAAGTAAGAGAGGTTGTCAAAGCCTACTTCAGCGGCAATGTCTAATATAGAAGCTTCAGACGAAATAAGCAGCCGGCTGGCCATGGTCAGCCGGTAATCATTTAAATATTCTGTAAAAGTAGTTCCCATGGTATTTTTGAAAAACTTCATAAAATGAGACTGGCTTAAGTCCAACGCATCTGCCATTTCTTCAATGGAAATTTTACTGGCATAATTTGTCTCAATATATTTAATGATGCGTTTCATCTTTTCCAGGGATTTCTGGTTCTTGCGGGAGACACTTGTTTCGCAGCAGTTAGAAATCAGAATGGAAAAGAGCAGGAAAAGCTGTCCTTTAATCACAAGCTGGAAGGCCGGGGGATTGGTCCTGCAGACTTCATCCGCAGCATTGATACAACCGGCAACCTCGTTATAGAATGGCATACCCGGTGTAAAATGTGTGGTAAGCCGCAGTGTGCCGTCTAAAAGCGGTGTAAAGTAGCGGCTGTTACAGATATCTGTCTGTTTGGCAAGGAGCATTTCCAGTTTAAAAATAATATTAATATATTCCATTTTGTAATCGAGATACTGTTCAATGGAATGAACCTGTCCCGGAAGAATCAGAAGAATACTTCCTTCCTGAACCGGGTATTCTTCCAAATCTACGGTAATCAGTCCGCAGCCTTTTTTGATGTAGATAATTTCCGTTTCATCATGCCAGTGGGCAGGCACCCGCTCAAAATCTAAGGGAATTGAACAGGGATAGGTGATATATGGGAAACTTTCTGAACCATGTGATTTCTTTTCCTGGTAATTTTCATATTCGAGAATATTCATGGGAAACGCCTTTCGTCAAAATGTACAAAAAAGTGATTTTTTCTAAAATCACCGAAATATGATAGTATTGTACCACTTTTGACCGGTATATTACAAGAAAATGTAAAAGAAATGTTAGATAATGCATACATAAGAGAACGAACTGAATTCAAATTTTACGGAGGGTCAAAAATGAATTTACAGGAAATCGTAACAAAGAAATATAACAAGGGAATTGCTGATTGCTCTAATGAAGAATTATACTTCGCATTATTAGAGATGACAAAAGCAATGGCTGAGAAGAAAGAAAACCACAACGGAAAGAAAAAATTATATTATATTTCCGCAGAGTTCTTAATTGGAAAACTTCTCTCCAACAACCTGATTAATTTAGGTGTATATGATGAAGTGAGAGATGTACTTGCAGCAAATGGCAAAGACATCTGTGCAATTGAAGAGGTTGAGCCGGAACCATCACTTGGTAACGGTGGTCTTGGAAGACTTGCAGCATGCTTCCTTGATTCTATTGCAACATTAGGATTAAACGGTGATGGAGTTGGACTTAACTATCATTACGGATTATTCAAACAGGTATTTGAAAACAACCTTCAGAAAGAAACCAAGAATCCTTGGATTCAGGATGAAAGCTGGCTGACAAAGACAGATAAGAGCTATCAGGTACAGTTTGGTGGATTTAATGTAACTTCAAAATTATATGATATTGATGTTACCGGATATGAAAACACAACCAACAAGCTTCATTTATTCGATATCGAAACAGTAGATGAGAGCATCGTTGGTGATGGAATTGACTTTGACAAAGAGGATATCAAGAAAAACCTGACATTATTCTTATATCCGGATGACAGCGATGACAAGGGACGTCTCCTTCGTGTTTACCAGCAGTACTTCATGGTAAGCAACGCTGCACAGTTAATCTTAGATGAGGCAGTAGAAAGAGGATGTAACTTACATGATCTTGCTGATTATGCAGTAATCCAGATTAATGATACCCATCCATCTATGGTAATCCCGGAGATGATTCGTCTGTTAATGGAAAGAGGAATCGGCATGGACGAGGCTATTGCAATCGTTTCCAAGTGTTGTGCATATACCAATCACACCATCTTAGCAGAAGCATTAGAGAAATGGCCAATCTCTTTCTTAGAGAAAGTTGTTCCACAGTTAATGCCAATCATCTACGAATTAAACAACCGTGTAGTTGCTAAATATGATGACAAGTCTGTATACATCATTGATGATGAAAAACGTGTACACATGGCTCATATGGATATCCACTACGGATTCAGCGTAAATGGTGTTGCATACCTTCATACAGAAATCTTAAAAGATTCTGAGTTAAATAACTTCTACAAGATTTATCCTGAGAAGTTCAATAACAAGACAAACGGTATCACATTCCGTCGTTGGTTATTACACTGTGATAAGGGATTGACATCCTTAATCGAAGAACTGATTGGACCAGGATTCAAGAAAGATGCAATGGAACTGGAAAAATTAGGACAGTTCGTAAATGATGATGCAGTATTAGATAAATTACTTGCAATCAAGACTGAGAACAAAGTTGTTCTTAAGAACTACTTAAAGGCAACACAGAACATCGACTTAGATGAGAACTCAGTATTTGATATCCAGATTAAGAGATTACATGAGTACAAGAGACAGCAGATGAATGCACTCTATGTAATTAACAAATATTTTGAAATCAAAGCAGGAAAGAAACCGGCAAGAAAGATTACTGCAATCTTTGGTGCAAAGGCAGCTCCGGCTTACATCATTGCAAAAGACATTATCCATTTAATTCTCTGCTTACAGCAGTTAATTGCAAATGACCCGGAAGTAAGCCCATACTTACAGGTTGTTATGGTAGAGAACTACAATGTTACTTTAGCTGAGAAATTAATCCCGGCAGCAGATATCCATGAGCAGATTTCCTTAGCTTCTAAAGAGGCATCCGGAACATCTAACATGAAGTTCATGTTAAATGGTGCAGTAGCAATCGGAACCATGGACGGAGCAAACGTAGAAATGCATCAGTTAGTAGGAGATGATAACATCTACATCTTCGGAGAGTCTTCTGACGAAGTAATTGAGCATTACGCAAAAGCTGATTATGTATCACGCAAGTATTATGATAATGATGCAGATATCAAACGTGCAATCGACTTCATCGTAAGTGATGAAATGAAAGCAATCGGAAATGCAGAGAACTTAGAGAGACTTTTCAATGAGTTAATCAACAAAGACTGGTTCATGACTCTTCCGGATTTCGAATCTTATCGTGCAAAGAAAGATGAAATGCTTGCAGATTATGAAGATAGAAAAGCATGGGCAAAAATGATGCTGACAAACATCAGCAAAGCCGGCTTCTTCTCATCTGACCGTACAATTGAGCAGTACAACAAAGATATTTGGAAATTAGACTAAATTTTGATAAAAGTATTCTCCAACCTTTAAAAACAATGAGGGACAGATAGAAATATCTGTCCCTTGTTGCGTTTTATGAAATACGACTTAGAGTTTCAATCCCTTTAACAGTGCGCCAAGGCTGGTAGAAGCACTTTCATCAGAGGTGTAGGCGGATAAGTCTTCTTTTTCTTCTACAGAAGTATCTACCATTTCTTCTTCCAATGCACGCATGCTTAAGCTGATTTTGCCGTCGTTGGTATTTAAAAGCTTGGCTTTTACATGCTGTCCTTCCTTTAATACTTCGGAAGGCTTGTTGATACGGCGTTCACAAATCTGGGAAATGTGGACAAGTCCCGTAAGTCCGTCCCCAAGGTTGATAAATGCACCATATGGCATCAGGCTTTCCACGGTTCCTTCTACAATACTGCCCGGAACTAACATGGCAATCTTGTGATTCCTCTCTTCTGCTTCTTTTTCAAGAGCAACGGATTTACCGGAGAGCACCAGACGGTCATCTTCCTCGTCTACAGTAATGACACGGACTTCTAATTCTTTGCCAACATAGCTTTCGGTATCTTCTACATAGGCTGTGGTAATCTGTGAAGCCGGAATAAATCCGCGAATGCCATAAAGGTATGCAACCACACCGGCTTTTACCGCTTCACTGACCTTTACGGTAACAACGGTTTCGTTTTCCAACAGCTCTTTTAACTTATCCCAGGCAAGCACTTCGTTGGCTTCTTTCATGGAAAGTAAAATGTTGCCTTCTCCATCATCCCGGCGGATGACCGTTGCTTCTAAGACATCTCCCGGATGAATGTGTTCGTCAATGACAAAGGATGGGTCGTTGCTGACTTCATCTGCTTTGATGATTCCCGGGGCATAATACTTTAAGTCCAATGTGATGGCGTCTTCATCCACAGAGATAACGGTTCCGGTTAAGATGTCTCCTTCGTTAATTTTCCGGAAGGAAGCCTCAAGCTCTGCTTCAAAGTCCTGCATGGTTTCTTTTGCTTCGTTTTCTGACATAGTAAAACCTCTTTTCTTATCTGATTCTGGTCAGGCGATTGCGAAAGGGGACAGGAGCTGCCGGTAAAGAAGTTTTGCGGTATTCCAAGACACTGTTTTTCGGATGATGAAATACCACCGTTCTAAGTGGTTCGTTTTTCTTTTTACGATAAAAACAGTCTTTTCCATGTTTGAACAGAATCGGGACACTGTCCGTCAAAGTACGGTTGCCAGATGAAAGAAAAAGTATGCCGAAATTCCCCGTGCCCCTTGCAGACATTATGTGGCATCCGCCCTTGATGGACAGTGCCCCGATTCTGTCAAAGCAAGTGAAAAGACAGTTTATAATCAAGAAAAATAAACCACTAAGAACGGTTGGCATTTCACATCAAAGAAAATCAGATTCCCTTGGAATGCCGCAAAATTTTTTTGCCGGAATCCTTTCTGTCTCGCTTCGCAATCGCCTAACCATATGCATGAGAATAACTCATGATTTTTCTTGCAGTGTATCACAGGAAACGAAGAAAAACAAGCCGGGGCGAGGTTGAAAGAAGAGCCTTAATTTGCTATACTAAAGCGGATGAAAGCGAGGCAATTATGAAGAAAATAAAATATATGGCAGTTGTACTTGTCACAGGATTACTGTTGGCCGGCTGTGAGGAGGATGAGACACAGAATAATAAAGATGCATATCGGCAGATAGGCATCAACTGTATGCAGGAGGGTGACTATGAAGGCGCCATTGATGCATTTCAGAATGCACTGGACCAGTCGCTGGCAGTTGTGGGAGAAGAAGAAATAGATACCTGTTATTATAAAGCAGCAGCGCAGTATGCCGCAGGAAAGAAAGAGGATGCCATTGAGACCTATCAGGCATTAATCAATTATGACAAGAAAAATGCCCAGGCATATTTCCTGTTAGGAGAACTGTACCGGAAAGAAAATGACATGGATAAAGCAAAAGAAAATTTTAATCTGGCAGCACAGTATGCCGGCACTGACTATGAAATGTATATTGCTTTGTACCAGGAGTGTTATGCCGCAGGAATGCAGACCGAAGGTCAGGAGTATCTGAAAAAAGGTATTGAAGCAGGTGGTAAATCAGCGGAGGACTATGCCCAGAGAGGAAGAATTTATCTATTACTGGGAGATTATGATAATGCGGAAACAGAGCTTACGACAGCTATTAATAAAAAGAGCACGGAAGCTTCTTTGTATATGGCACAGCTCTATGAAGTGAAAGGCGAAGATGAGAAGGCAGCCGGATTATATAAAGAATATATTGATGAAAATCAGGATAATCCGACAGCATTGATCTGTCTGGGAGGAATGGAATTAGAAAAAGGTAATTATGACAGTGCAATAAACTATCTTAAGATGGCACTGGATTTAGATGCAGGCTCACAGAAGCAGGAGGCGCAGCGTAAACTGATACTGGCATATGAACAGAGCGGAGATTTCGCATCTGCAAAAAGCGAGATGGAGGATTATACAAAGAATTATCCGAATGACGAAGAAGCTGCCCGGGAATACTTGTTTTTGATGACACGTTAAGCAAAAAGGGCAAAATGTATGGGACAGGAAAACGAGGGAAAAAGGCAGAGAGGAACAATATGAAAATGAGCGAAACCTATGAGATTATCGTGCTGGATTTAGATGGCACCTTAACTAATTCAAAGAAAGTCATTACACCAAAGACGAAAGACGCACTGATGCGGATTCAAAAAGAAGGGAAAAAAGTAGTGCTGGCATCCGGCCGTCCTACCGGGGGCATCGTAAAGCTGGCAGACGAACTGGATTTGAAGAGCTATGGCGGATTTGTACTGGCATTTAATGGTGGAAAGATTATTAATTATGAGACCGGAGAGATTGTATACAATAAGACAATACCGGTAGAACTGGTGCCGGCAGTGTATGAGCAGGCATGCAGACTGGGTGTGGGCGTGCTTACTTATAAAGGAAATACCATCATCCATGGAAACGGAGTGAATGAATACAGCAGTATCGAGGCAAAAATTAACGGAATGCCGATGGAAGAGGTAGATAATTTCGCAGAATATGTAGATTATCCGGTAAATAAATTCCTGATGACAGGAGAACCGGAAAAGATTGCAAAAGCACAGGATGTGATGCGACAGACCTTTGGAGAACAATTAAACATTTTCCGCTCAGAACCGTTTTTCTTAGAAATTGTTCCACCATCCATTGATAAGGCATATTCTCTTGGAAAACTGTTAGAATATCTGGGAGAAAAGAAGGAGCAGATGATCTGCTGTGGAGATGGCTTTAATGACAAGTCTATGATTGCATTTGCCGGGCTTGGTGTGGCAATGGCAAACGCACAGCCGGAGGTAAAAGAGGTCGCAGATTATATTACCACTTCCAATGATGAAGACGGAGTGGCGCTTGTAATAGACAGATTCATGTAAGGAAGGCGTATGGCATGCAGAAAATAACAGAACTATTGTCAAAGGGAAAATCACCATATCATGTAACAGAATGGACAGGAAAGCAGTTACAGGAGGCAGGGTATGAAGAATTAAAGCTGCAGGAATCCTGGCAGCTTCATGCAGGCGGTAAATACTATGTAAGACTGTATTCCGGTATGGTAGCAGCATTCGCTGTTCCGGAACAGCTGGACAGAAAGACGGCACTCCGCCTGATGCTGGCCCATACAGATTTTCCATGTTTTAAAATAAAACCGAATCCTGAAGTGAAGACGAAGGATTACAGGCAGTTAAATGTGGAGCCATATGGCGGTATGCTCAAAAATACATGGTTTGACCGTCCACTTGGAATTTATGGGAAAGTGGTATTAGAATCGGAACATCCATTTGCACCGGAAGTAAAGCTTTTCGGAAGTGAGGAACCATCAGCAGTGATTCCGTCATTAGCACCACACCTGAACCGTGAGGCAGGCGGAAAACAGGAATATGATATGCAGAGAGAACTGCTTCCACTGCTTGGAATAGAGCAGGACGGAGACGTTACAGAGAATTTTTTCACGGATTACTTAAAAGAACAGCTTGGGGCAGAGGCAAATGAGGTTTTAAGCTATGATTTATTCCTTACCAATATGGATGAACCGGAATTAATAGGAAGTGATAAGAAGCTTCTTTCTTCTCCGAGAATCGATAATCTGGCATCGGTAGCAGCAATTGTGGAGACAATGTGTGAAAAAACGACCGGAGATTCACTGGTTGTGGCAGGATTATTTGATAATGAGGAAATCGGCAGCCGCTCCAAGCAGGGAGCAGACAGCAGTCTTCTTAAGGATATCATAATGAAGATTGGTGCAGCCTTTGGAATGGCAGAAACAGAGGTAAATGATATGCTCCGGGGAGGCTTTCTCTTGTCTATAGACGGAGCTCATGCCGTACACCCGAATTACGCAAATAAATCAGATATTACGAATGATGTGATATTGGGAAAAGGAATTACCGTAAAGACTTCTGCCAGCCAGCGGTATCTTTCTGACAGTGAGGCAACAGCGGTGGTGATGCAGCTTTGTAAAAAGACAGATATTCCATATCAGGTGCAGGTAAACCGTTCTGGAATGCCGGGTGGACAGACCCTTGGACCAATTGCGGTTTCCTACCTGCCAATGCAGGGGGCGGATATTGGAATTCCAATGCTTGCCATGCATTCAGCAAGAGAACTGGCAGATATGAGAGATTATCAGGCATTGGTAATGTTTTTGAAAATATTTTCTGCATAAAGAAATTGCAAAAAAGGTTGGACTTTTTGGAAAAATATCACAAAATGTCGTTGACAATCGGCAGGATTCAGTACAAAATTAGTAGTATAACGTAATGCACAGAAAGTGCATTGATTGGAGGAAATATATGGCGTTGGGAAAGAACAAAAAAATTGTAAATCTGGTTCAGTCAATCAGTGAGATGAAAGAAGAGAATTATGCTGCAGGTTCACCGGAACTGCAGCATATGTATGAACGCATGAATGCTGGCAGACGTCAGCTTGCACAGGTATATGGGGAAGATATGAAGGCAGTTATGACAATGAGTGCTTTGGGTTTGAAAGTTGGGCATGATACCGTAAAGATGACAACGGCAGCAGAGGATGTCAATACAGCAACAAAGACAATCCATGATGCAACAGCAGAAACATCCAGTATTGCAGAGGAAGTAAGAAATGCCCATGAGGGTCTGACCAATACAATTATTGATGTATCAGAGAAAACTACTGATATTTATAAGAAGATAGAGAATGGCCAGGAAGAACTGACAGCTATCCGGGATTTATCCAAAGATGCAATCTCAGAATCCACAGAAATGAAGAAAAATATGGATGCATTGATGGATGTTATCAATCATATGAATGAAGTCATTGAAGGCATCAATGCAATTTCCGAACAGACCAACCTGCTGGCATTGAACGCATCAATTGAGGCAGCAAGAGCAGGAGAAGCAGGAAAGGGATTTGCCGTTGTAGCGGAAGAAATCCGTCAGCTGGCAGAGGGAACCAAGCAGTTAACCGGAAATATGGGTGAATTCGTAGAAGGAATCCGCGATGCTTCTGAGAAGAGTTCTAAGAGTGTGGATGTTGCAATTACATCTCTTGACAATATTGATCAGAAGATTAATGCTGTATGGAATATTAATGACGAGAACAAGAAAAATGTTGGAACCATCAGCGAATCGATTGGTTCCCTTGCTGGTATCAGTGAAGAAATCAGCAGCTCCATGAATGTGCTGGAAACCCAGGTGTCCTGTATTGAGGACCAGTGCAGTAATCTCAGCAATGATGCAGAATTGCTGACCGTTATAAATGTAAATTTAAAAGGTTCGTTAGAACCATTAACCCAGGTTGAAACGGGTATGGATAATGTGGCGAAGGTTATAGGAGAAATGAGCCGTGATGCATTTTACCGTATGGATAATGCAGTTTTTGATACTTATGTACAAAAAGCAATGGAAGCACATAGGGCATGGCTTGAGACTTTACATACCATGGTAACTGAGAAGAATGTCCTTCCGTTACAATTTGATGATACAAAATGCGGCTTTGGTCATTTTTACCATTCCATGCATCCGGGAAATCCGGCAATTGCACCGGTCTGGAATGCGCTGGCAGAGAAACACAGAAGATTCCATGGCTATGGAAAAGAAGTGCAGCAGGCACTGTTCGATGAAAATGCTGAAAGAGCAGAAGAAATTTATCAGGAAGCAGAGAAATGCTCAAATGAATTACAGAATGATTTTGCTTCAATTTTAAATATTTCTGCAGGATTATCCCAGAACGGACAGAGTGTGTTTGCGTAAACAGAAAGTAAGAAAAGGATATTTTATGCCTGAATTTTTTAAAAACAATGAAATGGAAGAAAGAGTCATCCTGGTTGGCGTAAGCAGCCAGGATGGCGATGATACAGAAGACTCCCTGGATGAATTGGAGGAGCTGGTGAAGACTGCCGGAGCAGTAACGGTGGGCAGGGTAATCCAGAACCGTCAGACAATACATCCGGGGCTTTATATTGGTAGCGGAAAAGTAGAAGATCTGCTGGATGAAATTGCATGGACCAATGCAACAGGAATTGTCTGCGATGACGAACTAAGCCCGGCACAGCTTCGGAATCTTTCGGATGCCCTGAACGTAAAAGTGATGGACAGAACCTTAATTATCCTTGATATTTTTGCTGCCAGAGCATCTACCAGTGAAGGAAAGATACAGGTGGAGCTGGCACAGCTTCGTTACCGCATGAGTCGCCTTTCCGGCGTAGGAAAGAGTATGTCAAGGCTGGGAGGAGGAATTGGAACGAGAGGTCCGGGAGAGAAAAAGTTAGAGGTAGACCGTCGTCTGATTGCATCAAGAATCAGCCAGCTCAAACGGGAGTTAGAGGAAGTAAAACGACACCGGGAAGTGAATCGTGTGGCAAGACAGCGGAATCATGTTCCAGTGGCAGCGATTATAGGGTATACCAATGCCGGTAAATCAACCCTTTTAAATGCTCTGACCGGAGCTGGAATTCTTGCAGAGGATAAACTTTTTGCAACCTTAGACCCGACTACCAGAATGTTAGAACTTCCGGGAAGCCAGAAGCTTTTGCTTACGGATACGGTAGGGTTTATCCGGAAACTGCCGCATCATCTGATTGATGCCTTCCGTAGTACTTTAGAGGAAGCTAAGTATGCAGATTTTATCATTCATGTGGTGGATGCATCCAATCCACAGGCTGCCAAGCAGATGCATATTGTATATGAGACATTGCACCAGTTAGAGGTTACAGATAAAAAGATACTGACATTGTTTAATAAGCAGGATGCTATTACAGACCGGGAACCATTGCGGGATGGCAGGGCAGATATTACTTTACGGGTATCTGCAGCAAGAGGTGATGGCCTAGAAGAACTGAAAGACTGTCTTGCCCGGATACTGCGGGAGAACAAGCGCTATCTTGAGACAGTGCTGCCATATGACAAGGGTGGATTGCTGCAGCAGATAAGAGAAACAGGAGAATTAATAGCAGAAGAATATCTGCCGGAGGGAATCCGTATAGAAGCATATGTACCTCCGGCGCTATTTGAGAAAATACATGCATGAGCAGATTGCCCCAGAACTGCTTGTATGCTAAAATAGGAGCAACAGGAGGTATTCCACATGACAATCTTAATAAAAGGTGGCCGCATTTTAGATCCGGCTACGAAAACAGATGATGTAATGGACCTTTTCATAGAAGATGGAGTCATTACCAAAAGAGGGAAAAATATTAAAAAAAAGGCAGAGAAGACTATTGATGCCAAAGGACTGTATGTAATGCCGGGACTCGTTGATATGCACGTGCATTTGCGGGATCCAGGATTTACCCATAAGGGCGATGTTGAAACAGAAACCCGTTCCGCAGCACGAGGCGGATATACCACGGTACTTGCAATGCCAAATACCAAGCCGGTGGTAGATAATGCTGATGTGGTACGTTATGTACATCATAAGGCAGAAAGTGTCGGACTGGTGCATGTATTACAGGTTGGCGCTATAACAAAAGGACAGCAGGGAGAGGAATTAGCTGACATCAAAGAGATGGCGGAGGCAGGAAGCCCTGCAATCAGTGAAGATGGCAAATCAGTCATGAATTCACTTCTTGCAAGAGATGCCATGCTGGTAGCAAGGGACTGTAACATTCCGGTACTGTCACATTGCGAAGATAAGAATCTGGTTGGCTCCGGCGTGGTCAACGAGGATGAGAATGCAAAACGGTGGGGACTGGCTGGAATTACCAATTCCGTAGAAGATATCATGATTGCAAGAAATATCCTGTTATCCAAAGATACCGGTGCACACCTGCATCTTTGCCACTGCTCCACAAAGAACAGTGTAAACATGGTAAAATATGCCAAGTTAGAGCATATTCCGGTATCCGCAGAGGTATGTCCGCATCATTTCACACTGACATCAGATGATATGGTAGAGGGAGATACCAATTATAAGATGAATCCGCCACTTCGCCGTAAAGAGGATGTGGAGGCATTGAAAAAGGGACTTTCCGACGGAACCATGGAAGTCATTTCTACAGACCATGCACCGCATACAGCAGATGAAAAAAATAGCAGCATGGTAAAGGCACCATTCGGAATTGTTGGAATGGAAACTGTAGCAGCACTGACTTATACAGAACTCGTGCTGGGTGGATACTTAACACCGATGCAGATGGTAGAGAAGATGAGCTATAACCCGGCACAGATTCTTCATTTGAAGAAAGGAACTTTGGAAGAGGGAAGAATGGCAGATGTCATGCTTTTTGATCCGGAATGCACTTATGCCATTGATAAGAACAAGTTCTGGTCGAAAGCAAAGAATACACCATTCCACGGCAGAAAAGTAACCGGTAAAGTAATGATGACTATCTGTGACGGCAAAATTGTATATGATGCAGCAGAAGAATAAGAAAAAGAAAGGCTTAAAGATATGATTAACAAATTAATTAAAAAAATCGAGAAAACCCATGCACCAATCGTTGTCGGCTTAGATCCGATGTTAGATTATGTTCCGGAACATATTAAGGCAGCAGCATTTAAGGAGCGTGGTGAGACTTTAGAGGGCGCAGCAGAAGCAATCTGGCAGTTTAACAAAGCAATTGTAGATGCCACTTATGATCTGATTCCTGCTGTAAAACCACAGATTGCCATGTATGAGCAGTTTGGAACAGAGGGTGTGAAAGCATATCAGAAGACAGTAGATTACTGCCACTCCAAAGACCTTGTGGTAATCGGAGATGTAAAACGTGGCGATATCGGTTCTACATCCGCAGCTTATGCAGTGGGACATCTTGGTAAAGTCCAGGTGGGAAGTAAGAAGCTTTCTGCTTTTGATGAAGACTTTGCAACCGTTAATCCATATCTTGGTTCAGACGGAATCAAGCCTTTCCTGGAAGTATGTAAAGAAGAGAAAAAAGGTATCTTCATTTTAGTTAAGACCAGCAATCCATCCAGTGGAGAATTCCAGGACAGATTAATTGATGGCAGACCACTGTATGAATATGTCGGTGAAAAGGTAGCACAGTGGGGCGAAGAAGTCATGGGAGATAACTACAGCTATGTGGGAGCAGTAGTAGGAGCAACCTATCCGGAGATCGGAAAAGTCCTTCGTAAAGTAATGCCAAAGAGCTTTATCCTGGTTCCGGGATACGGTGCCCAGGGTGGAAAAGGAGCGGACTTAGTACATTACTTCGACGAAAACGGACTGGGTGCAATTGTCAATTCATCCCGTGGAATCATTGCCGCATATAAGCAGGAAACATATGCATCTTTTGGAGCAGAGCATTTTGCAGATGCATCCAGAGCAGCAGTAGAGGCAATGATAAAAGATATCGATGGAGCTTTACAGGCAAGATAGGAGAAGAAGATGGCAGAGAAGTTTAAAGAACAGGCGATTATTATCCGCCAGGAAGAAATTGCGGATGACATTTACAGTATGTGGCTGCGTACGGAAGAGATTGCAGCACATGCAAAAGCAGGTCAGTTTGTATCTGTATATTGTAATGAAGGAAGCAGGCTGCTTCCAAGACCAATCAGTATCTGTGAAATTGATAAAAAGGATAATGCCATCCGTCTGGTATACCGTAAAGTTGGAAAGGGAACAGAAGAGTTTTCCGGTATGCATACCGGCGGAATTCTTAATATAACAGGACCGCTGGGAAATGGATTTCCGAAGAAAGAAAAGAAAGCGTTCTTAATTGGTGGTGGAATTGGTATTCCACCAATGTTAGAGCTGGCAAAAGAATTGGACTGTGAAAAGCAGATGGTACTTGGTTTCCGGGATGAGCTTTTCCTGATGGATGAATTCCGTGAAGAAGGAGAAGTCTATGTGGCAACTGAGGACGGAAGTGCCGGGACAGAAGGAAATGTATTGGATGCCATCCGTGAAAATGGGCTGACAGCAGATATTATCTATGCCTGCGGACCAAAGCCGATGCTGGCAGCTATTAAGGAATATGCAAAAGAGAAACAGATTGAGTGCTGGATTTCTATGGAAGAACGTATGGCTTGTGGAATCGGAGCCTGTTTAGCCTGCGTGTGCCAGTCTAAGGACAAGGACGAACATTCCAATGTCAATAATAAACGTGTATGTAAAGAAGGACCGGTTTTCCGGGCTGAGGAGGTGGAACTTTAATGAATACAAGAGTGAATCTGGCAGGAGTATTATTGAAGAACCCGATTATGACAGCATCCGGAACCTTTGGCTCCGGTCAGGAATACAGTGAATTTGTAGATTTGAATAAACTGGGTGCAGTAGTGACGAAAGGTGTTGCCAATGTACCATGGCCGGGGAATCCGACCCCTCGTGTGGCAGAAGTGTACGGTGGAATGTTAAATGCTATCGGTTTACAGAATCCTGGTATTGATGTATTTGTACAGCGTGATATTCCATTTCTTACCCACTATGACACACGCATTATTGTAAATGTTTGTGGAAAAACAGCCTCCGATTATATAGAAGTTGTGGAAAGACTGGCCGAACAGCCGGTAGATATGCTGGAAATCAATATTTCCTGCCCAAATGTCAAAGAAGGCGGTATTGCCTTTGGACAGAATGCAGCTTCTGTAGAAGAAATTACAAAAGAAGTGAAAAAATATGCAAGACAGCCGGTTATTATGAAATTGAGCCCGAATGTAACGGATATTACAGAGATGGCAAAAGCGGCAGAAGCAGGCGGAGCAGATGTAATTTCCCTGATTAATACACTGACTGGAATGAAGATTGATGTAAACCGCAGAAAATTTGCTTTGGCAAACAGAACTGGTGGGATGTCCGGACCGGCAGTGCATCCAATTGCAGTGCGTATGGTATATCAGGCAGCCCAGGCAGTGAATATTCCGATTATCGGAATGGGAGGTGTACAGAGCACGGAAGATGCATTGGAACTGATACTGGCAGGAGCAACCGCAGTATCTGTGGGAACTGCAAACTTTACCAATCCTACCGCAACGATTGATATTATCAATGGTATACAGGATTATATGGAAAATAATGGAGTTGAAGATATCAATGAACTGATTGGTGCAGTCACTGATTAATGGGACTGTTTTTGATGCTGCCGGAAGAATATCACGGGATTCACAGGGGATTATCTTTTGCTACGAAATACCGCAGTTCTAAAATGCGTGTTTTTCTTTTTGTTATGAAAACAGTCTTTCCAATGTTTGTCAGAATATCGACACAGTTCGCCGAAACACAGATGCCTGATAAGGGCTGTTAGGGGCACTGGGAATTTCGTCTGGCAACAGGCAACGCAGGTACAGGGATGTACCAGCGAGGCACAATTGAACATGGATGTGAATTTGTGCCGGTTGCCAGACAAAAAGCAACGCATACCGAAATCCCCTGTGCCCCTTGCAGGCATTATGTGGCATCTGTACCCGGCGGACAGCGTCGATATTCAGCCAAAGCAACCGGAAAGACAGTTTATAATCAAGAAAAACACGCATTATAAGAACTGTTGGCATTTCATACCGGATAAAGATAAATCTCCTGTAATCCCGTGATATTATTGGGGCAATCATCTTTTTGTCCCCTTTCGCAACCGCCTAAAGGAATGTAATTGCCAGAAAGGATAGAAACAGTGGAAAAGATTTGGAATTTCTTTGAAAATCTTGATGAACTTGTATATGTCTCAGATGTTGATACATATGAGCTTGTGTATATGAACCGGAAAACACGGGAAAACTTTGGATTTCAGACCCAGGAGGAAATAAAAGGAAAGAAATGTTATGAGGTGATGCAGCATAATGCCGCCCCTTGTAGTATGTGCAATAATCAGGAACTGGTAGAAGGTGAGTTTAAAGAATGGAAGTATTATAATCCGGTTCTTGGCAAACATCTGTTGTTGAAGGATACTATGCTGGAACAGGATGGTCGACGTTACCGGGTAGAAATTGCACTGGATGTCAGCAACGAAGAAAAACAGGGAAGTCTGATTCAAAACTATGAAAATATGGAGGCTATTATAAATGAGGGCATAAGAATTGCGTTAAATGCCCCTACATCAGAACAGTCACTGGAAATTATCCTGGAATATCTTGGAAAGGCATTGAATGGAGAACGTACCTATATTTTTGAAAAAAACTTATTGGGAAATGACGATAACACCTATGAATGGGTAGCGAATGGTATCAGGCCTGAGAAAGATAATTTGCAGAATGTTCCGGCTGAAGTATGCGAGAACTGGTACCGCAATTTTAGGGAAGGCAAAAATATTATCATTGGTAATCTGGAAAATATACGTGAGAGTGATCCACTGCAGTATGAGAATCTGAAACAACAGAATATTTCAACGCTGGTAGTAGTTCCACTGTATGAAGGTCAGAAAATCATCGGTTTTTATGGAGTTGATAATCCTCCCGAAAAAATGTTGGATTATACTTCTAATATGCTTCAGATTATGGGATATTTTATTGTCTCCAGCATCAGAAGGCGTAATCTGGTGCGGGAATTGGAACGGATGAGCTATAGTGACCAGCTTACGAAACTTGGAAACCGGTTCGCCATGGAACAGTATGTTACAGATGCATCAGGGACTTCATGCTTTGGTGTGGTGTATTGCGATATTACAGGACTGAAAAGGGTAAATGATACTTTAGGTCATCAGGCAGGTGACCAGCTCATTCTGCGTGCCGGCGAATTACTCCGTGAGGAATTTTCAGACTATGGACTGTTCCGTATTGGAGGGGATGAACTTCTGGCACTGTGTGCAGGTATCGGAGAAGAGGAACTGAAGCAGCGGATAGAACGTATGAAGGCTGGCATGAAGAAAAAAGATGTAATAATGGCAGTCGGATCAGTATGGCAGGAAAGCTGGGAGCGTGGATTTGACCTCTTGCTGATGGAAGCTGAACGCAGAATGTATCAGGAAAAAGCAGCTTATTATAATAATGCCGGTATAGACCGGCGCCATTAAGAAAAATGCATTGAGGTTTTCAGGGAAGTATGGTAGCATAAGAAATTAGGTAAAAGAAAAAAGTGATAGTTCACTGTTGACATATTCAGGAGGTTTCATACATGGAAGCATATAAGAAAGAGTTTATTGAATTTATGGTGGAGAGTGAGGTTTTGAAATTTGGTGACTTCACATTAAAGAGTGGAAGAAAGTCTCCATTCTTTATGAATGCAGGTGCATATGTAACCGGTTCACAGTTATCCCGCCTTGGAGAATATTATGCAAAAGCAATTCACGACCACTATGGTACCGATTTTGATGTGCTGTTTGGACCGGCATATAAGGGAATTCCGCTTTCTGTTGCAACAACAATCGCATTCAGCCGTCTTTATGGCAAAGAGATTCGTTACTGTTCTAACCGTAAAGAAGTAAAAGACCATGGCGATACCGGAATTTTGCTTGGAAGCAAAATCAAAGATGGTGACCGTGTTGTTATTATTGAGGATGTAACGACATCCGGAAAATCTATTCAGGAGACATTCCCAATCATTCAGGCACAGGGAGATGTAACCATTCTTGGACTGATGGTATCCTTAAACCGTATGGAAAAAGGACTTGAGACAGACAAATGCGCATTGGATGAGATTCAGGAGAAATATGGTTTTCCTGCAAATGCAATTGTCAGCATGGCAGATGTGGTAGAGTGTTTATACAACCGTCCTTGTCAGGGCAGGCTTATCATTGATGATAAGATGAAAGAAGCAATTGATAAATATTATGAGCAGTATGGGGCAAAATAAACAGCAAAAATGAAATGGGGAAAAGGAATTGAGTCAGAAGACGAGAAAACTGCTTCGTATCGGAGCATGGATTTTATTCGTAATATATCTGGGTCTGCTTTGCTATTTCCTGTTCTTCTCAGAAATGATGGGAAGAACCTATTCCGAAAGAAGCTACCATTATAATCTTATGCCCTTAAAAGAAATCAAGCGGTTTATTATTTACCGGAAGGTACTGGGGACGAAAGCAGTCTGCTTTAACCTTCTGGGAAATATTGTCGCTTTTATTCCTTATGGAATGCTGCTGCCATTACTGGCACATAATCAGAGAAAGTTCTACCGGATAGTGCTTTTGAGTTTTGACTTCAGCCTGCTGGTGGAACTGGTACAGCTTGTATCCAAGGTAGGAAGCTTTGATGTAGATGATCTGATTTTAAATACCATCGGCGGGGCAATTGGATATGTTGGATTTTTGCTGGCAAATCATATCCGGTGTCACAAATTTGAGCAGAAAGAATAGACTTCGGTACAATATGGTATCGGGAGAAAGAACATGAGAAAAAGACGAAGAGGATACAGAAAATATAAATTTACAGAAAAAACACTTTCGAAAAGAGGAATTACAGCACTTGTTCTGGCATTACTGTCACTGGTCAGTTTTGTGGTGATGGTAGTTCTTGCATTCAGAAGTGCCGGTAATTTAAGCATATACATAGCCTGCTATGGAATCCTCGCTTTTTTTGCAGCATTAGCCGCAGTGATTCTTGCAATTATAAGCCTGAAGGAGGAAAATTCATTTCGCAGCATTCCGTATGCTGCTACATTTTTCTCGATTTTTTCACTGCTTATCTGGATAGCTGTCTATGCAGGCGGTATTCTGTTGTAGGCAAAATTAGAAATATAAAGGATATAAAGTATGGAATATCAGAATTTAAACGCAGAAGAAAGAGAAGCAATTACAGAACGACTGGATTTGGTAACGGAACGGATACATGAACTTGCGGCAGAACCGGAGGTTTGTGAGCCGTTCCGTGCTTATTTTAAAGGAACGGCAGCATTTATTGTAAAAACGGAAGAAGTATTGCGGCAGGTATTAAATGACAGCTTCTGCAGCCAGAGCAGGGAAACATTACAGAAGATAAATGAAGCATTGTATGAGGATATTTTGCCGGAGCATTATAAAGAAAGCTATGCCAACCCGGATTATGCCTGTGAAACATTGGGAGAGGAATACGGTACACTGCTTAGTATGCTTTACGCAGAGCTTCGGAGCCTGATTCCTTATGCTTATGAGGGCGATGTGGAAGCCTATACCTGCTTCTGTGAATTGTTTATCCAGGTTTATACCTGTTTTAATGACGAAGAGGGAACAACCCCGAAAGAAGTGCAGCAGGCAATTTACTGGTTCTTCCACGATTACAGTGAATTATTTACAGAGCGCAGCGTCTGTGAAATGGTAGATGCCAGCCGGGATTTTTTTACCCGGATTGTAATGGATTCTGATTTACAGGATTTAAAATACCTTTATTATTATGGAGAACCAGTCGGAGAAAATGAAATCCGTATGGCAGAGTATATGAACCAGCTTCCGCAGGAGAAGATTCAGGCAATGGCAGATACTTATACGGAAGGCTACCGGATTGGCTTTATTACCACCGGAAAAGACTTATCCATAAAATCTACCGTAAATGTGGAATATGCCATCGGAATGGAACGTATGGTGCGGGCAGCAATTGCTAATTTTGAGAAGATGGGATTAAAACCGACGATTTACCGGGATGCGTTTTCTTCCTTCCGTAACCGCGGCAATTCCAAGCGGGGCTGCTATGCGGCTTCTGTGAACCGTCAGTTTGATTATGACCATAAAGCAGATAAAGCAGTATATTTAGATAAAGCCTTTGTGGAACGCCGATTAGAGACACTCCGGACTGTATATGAAGATAAGAAAGAACTTGCAGCAGGCTACGCAGGTCCGGCTGTAATCGAGGTGTTCGGAGAGCCGTTATTTGAACCGGAAAATAAAAAAACTGCCTGCCATTACAGTGATAAGCAGAATGAATTAAATGTCTATTATGCGTCACAAGCTGGGCAGATTACCAATCAGTATATTAAGGGAGAGGAAAGAAGCTTTACGATTATTGCTTATCCGCTCCCGCAGATTGGCAGCAACTTTGAAGAAATCTTTGATAAGACGGTAGAATTAAATACACTGGATTATACCCTGTACCGGGATATGCAGGCGAAAATTATTGAAGTATTAGACCAGGGAGTCCGGGCACATATCAAGGGAAAAGGCAATAACGAAACAGATATGACCGTGGAATTATACCGCCTTAAGAATCCACAGGAAGAGACTATCTTTGAAAACTGCGTGGCAGATGTCAATATTCCGGTAGGGGAAGTATTTACTTCACCGGTGCTGACCGGAACCCACGGAGTACTGCATGTATCTTATGTCTATCTTAACGGACTCCGGTATGAGAACCTGAAAATGACGTTTGAAGATGGAAAAGTTGTGGATTACAGTTGCAGTAATTTTGACAGTGAAGAAGAGAACCATAAATATATTTATGATAATGTGCTGATGCACCATGATACGCTGCCGTTAGGGGAGTTTGCTATTGGAACCAACACCACGGCATACCGGATGGCAAAGGACTTTGATATTGCAGATAAATTGCCGATTCTGATTGCAGAGAAGACAGGTCCACATTTTGCAGTGGGAGATACCTGTTATTCCCAGGCAGAGGATACGCCGGTTTATAATCCGGATGGCAAAGAAATTGTGGCAAGGGACAATGAAATCTCAATTCTTCGGAAAGAAGACGAGAGTAAGGCATACTTTAACTGCCATACGGATATTACGATACCGTATGATGAATTAGACTGCATTTATATTGAACGGGCAGATGGCAGTACCGGGGATATTATAAGAGATGGCAGGTTTGTAGTACCGGGCACAGAAAAACTGAATGAGCCGTTGGAAAATAAGACTTCATTTCCGGCGTAAAACAGTGTATACTAAAAGGACAAGTATCTATGAGAAAAGGAGAAAGAAAATGGCAAAAGTAGGAATTGTAATGGGCAGTGATTCAGATATGCCTGTAATGGCAAAAGCAGCAGATATTTTGGAACAGCTTGGAATCGAGTATGAGATGACAATTATTTCCGCACATCGTGAGCCGGATGTATTTTTTGAATATGCAAAGAGCGCAGAGAGCAAAGGATTTAAAGTAATTATCGCAGGAGCAGGAATGGCAGCACATCTTCCGGGAATGTGTGCAGCAATCTTCCCTATGCCGGTAATCGGAATTCCAATGCATACCACATCTTTAGGCGGAAGAGATTCTCTTTATTCTATCGTACAGATGCCGACCGGTATTCCGGTAGCAACCGTTGCAATCAATGGTGGCGCAAATGCAGGAATTCTTGCAGCAAAGATTCTTGCAACATCAGATGATGCATTATTGGCACGATTAAAAGAATATTCTAAGAATTTAAAAGAGCAGGTAGAAGCAAAGGATAAGAAGCTTCAGGAAGTCGGCTACAAAGAATACATGAAATAGCAGGCGTAAGTGAGTCAGTATGCCTTTATCGTTGACGAGCGGCGAAATCATTAGATAAGAATAGTGAAATAGAGGAAAAAGAAAAGGGTAGAGAGAAAAAAGTTTTAAAAATAAGGTTGAGGAGAATACGAATGAAAACAACACTGATTATTATGGCGGCAGGCATTGGCTCCCGTTTTGGCGGCGGAATTAAGCAGCTTGAGAAAATGGGACCAAATGGCGAGATTATTATGGACTATTCCATTTATGACGCGGTGGACGCAGGTTTTGATAAGGTTGTATTTATCATTCGCAAGGATATTGAGGCGGATTTTAAAGAAATCATTGGAAACAGAATCGGAAAACAGGTAGAAGTAGATTATGTATTCCAGGATATCAATGATATACCGGAAGGCTTTACAGTGCCGGAAGGCAGAACAAAACCATGGGGAACCGGTCAGGCAGTATTATGCTGCAAAGGCGTAGTGAAGGAACCATTTTTAGTCATCAATGCAGATGATTATTACGGAAAAGAAGCATTTGTAAAGATGCATGATTTTCTGGTAAATCATGAAGAGGATAGGGAAAGATTCCGTCTTGGAATGGCTGGATATATCCTGAAGAACACACTGAGTGATAACGGAACTGTTACCCGTGGTGTCTGTGTGGTAGATGAAAAGAGTGGTTATCTTGAAAAAATTTTAGAGACACACAGCATCTATGCCGATGAAAAAGGAAAAGTACATTGTGAAGAAGCTGATGTGGCAGAATGGATTCACCCGGATGTAAATGTATCTATGAACATGTGGGCTGGCTATCCGGATTTTATTGATTATCTGGAAGAGGGCTTTCGTGAGTTCTTAGCACATATTGAAGACAATCCGATGAAGAAAGAGTATCTGCTGCCAAATATTGTGGAATTGCTTTTGAATCAGGATAAGGCAACCGTAAAAGTTTATGAGACAGCAGACCGCTGGTTTGGAGTTACTTATTTAGAGGACAAACCATTTGTTGTGGATTCCATCCGCGGACTGATTAAAGACGGTGTCTATCCGGAAAATCTTTGGGCATAGAATTGGAGGATTGTAACATGAAAAAGAAGAGAATTGTGATTGCATTAGGACATGAAGCATTGGGAACAACACTTCCGGAACAGAAGAAAGCAACCAAGCTTACCGCAAAAGCAATCGGAGATTATATTAAGGATGACTGTCAGGTAGTTCTTTCCCACAGCAATGGACCACAGGTGGGAATGATACATACTGCAATGGCTGAATTCGCAAGAATTTATCCGGAATATACTGCTACTCCGATGTCTGTCTGCTCTGCTATGAGTCAGGGCTATATCGGATACGATTTGCAGAATGCCATTCGTACCGAATTATTAAACCGTGGAATTTACAAACCGGTATCTACTGTTTTAACACAGGTAACCGTAGACCCATACGATGAAGCATTTTATCATCCAACCAAAATTATCGGCCGTGTCATGACAGAGGAAGAGGCAGAAGCAGAAGAGAAGAAAGGGAACCATACGGTAAAACAGGGCGATGGATACCGCCGTATCGTAGCAGCTCCAAAGCCAATGGACATCGTAGAAATTGATGCAATCCGTGCACTTTCCGATGCAGATCAGGTAGTAATTGCCTGTGGTGGTGGCGGTATTCCTGTATTAGAGCAGGATAATAATCTAAAAGGTGCCAGCGCAGTCATTGAAAAAGACCTTGCAGCAGGCAGACTTGCAGAGCTTTTAGATGCTGACCAGCTCATTATCTTAACTAGTGTAGAGCGGGTATGCTTAAATTATGGTACAGCCAATGAACAGCCATTGGATGAGATGACCGTAGAAGAAGCAAAACAGTATATGGACGAGGGACAGTTTGAAGAAGGAACCATGCTTCCGAAGATTCAGGCAGCAATCGATTACATCGGCAATTCTGCAGTCCGTTCCGTACTGATTGCAAACTTAGAGGAAGCATTAGATGGTGTCAGCGGATTAAAGGGAACTTTGATTCATAAGTAAGATGATATAGGGAAATGTGAGGGAATCTATGAGAACATCAGAAAGAAGCACATTCCATAAGGGCAGCAGGCACTCGGCAGTTACCGTATGCCTGTTGCTTGTTATGTGTCTGGTATTTCTGACCGCTTGCGGGAAGGATAAAAAAGACGATACAGTTGCGAATGTGAATACCGAAGAAACATTAACAAATACAGAGGTACCAACAACAGAAAATGTAATTGACACCGAAGAAGTTGTAGATACGGAAACAGAAACAGAGACGGAAACAGAGCATGTTCCGGCAGTATTGAATCCGGATACGGTAGTTTATGCAGAAGAGACTGTTTATACGACAACAAGAGTCAATGTGAGGGTAGAACCTTCTACCGATGCAGAGGTTTATAAGAAATTATCTGCAGGAAAAGAACTTACCCGCACTGCAAATGATGGAAGCTGGAGCCAGGTTTCATTGGATGAAGGAACTTATTATATAGCATCCGATTATCTGACCACAGAGAAGCCGCAGGAGCCGGTAGCATTGACTGGAAGTGCGGGAACCGGAATTACATCCGGAAGCGGTGGACATGTCATCTGCATTGACCCGGGACATCAGAGCAGAGGAGACAGTACACCGGAGCCGGTAGCACCGGGATCTTCTGAGACCAAGGCAAGAGTAACCGGAGGAACATCCGGCGTTGCAACCGGACAGACAGAATATCAGCTTAACTTATCCGTCAGCTTAAAATTGCGGGATGAACTGGTAGCAAGAGGTTATACCGTAGTCATGACAAGAGAAACCAATGATGTGAATCTCAGTAACAGCGAGCGGGCAGCCATTGCAACCAATGCGGGAGCAGAAGCATTTGTCCGTATACATGCCAACGGATCTACCAACAGCGGAGCCAATGGGGCTATGACAATCTGTCAGACCGCATCCAATCCATATGTAGGAAGCTTTTACAGCCAGAGCCGATCCCTTTCCCAGAATATACTGGATAGTTTGTGTGCCCAGACAGGTGCAAAGAAGGAATATGTGTGGGAGACGGATACCATGAGTGGAATTAACTGGAGTACCGTGCCGGTAACGATTGTAGAAATGGGATATATGACAAATCCCACCGAAGATTCCAACATGGCAACGGACTCTTATCAGACTCAGATTGCACAGGGAATCGCCAATGGGATTGATGCTTATTTTGCCGGTAATTAGGCAAGATAGTTAATGACAGCAAAGAGAATGAGATCTTCTTTTGGAGAAGCATTTGCAATGCTGTGGGACTCTCCGCTTTTGCAGACGCAGGTATCACCGGCTTCTAAAGCAACGATGGTTCCGTTATCGTCATAGGCTGCATGACCGGAGAGAATGGTGATGATTTCTTCTTCCCCTTCATGCATATGCTTTCCGAGAGAACAGCCCGGTCTTAAGATGAGTTTTGCAATCATCTTGGCTGGGCTTTCATAGTCTATAGGATTGACGGAACGGATAATCTCAACAGTGCCGGTTCCGCCTTTCATATTTTCGTTAAAAATATGTTTTAATTCAGATGCTCTATGATACATATATTACCTCCTGAATAGTTGTGCTATGCATTACAGTATAGCCAGTGAGCAGTCAAATGTAAATATGTATTGTGATAGAAAATTATTGCCAATAAGAATGAAAAAGAAATACAGGAGACCTTTATGAATTTATTATCAGCAGAGAATATAACCAAGACATTTACCGGAAGAAAGTTATTTTCCAATGCCTCCTTTTATTTGCAGGAAGGAGAGAAAGTCGGAATTGTGGGAATTAACGGAACCGGAAAATCCACTTTACTGAAAATGCTGGCAGGCTTAGAGGAACCGGATGCTGGAGAAATCACCAAGGCAAATCATGCGGTAATCCGCTATCTTCCGCAGATGCCGGAATTTGGAGAAGAAGAGACTGTTTTAGAAAGTGTACTGGTAACGGCACACCGGAAAAATCAGGCAGATGCTTCCGGGGAAGATTATCAGATGTGGAATTTAGAGAGCAAGGCAAAATCCATGCTCACAAGACTTGGCGTATATAATTTTGAGGAAAAGACGAAAAACTTATCCGGTGGAGAAAGAAAACGTCTGGCTCTTGTGGCAGTGCTTTTAACACCCTGCGATATTCTGCTGTTAGACGAGCCTACCAACCACCTGGATGCAGATATGGCAGAGTGGCTGGAAGGATACTTAAAGGGCTTTAAGGGAACACTGATTATGGTAACCCATGACCGGTATTTTCTGGACAGCGTATGTAACCGTATTGCAGAAATTGATAAAGGCTCCATTTACAGTTATCAGGAAAATTATTCCGGTTATCTGAATTTGAAGCAGGAGCGTATGGATATGGCAGTTGCCGGGGAACGGAAGCGGCAGTCCATCCTTCGCAAGGAGATCGCCTGGATGCAGCGGGGCGCAAGGGCAAGGTCTACCAAGCAGAAAGCACATATCAGGCGCTATGAGAATCTTAGAGACCAGGCGGGACCACAGTTTGATAAGCAGGTGGAATTAAGCTCGGTTTCCAGCCGTATGGGAAAGACGACGGTAGAGCTTCATCATATCAGTAAATCCTATGGAGAAAAAAAGCTGATTGAGGATTTTTCCTATATCTTTCTTAAGAATGACAGAGTCGGATTTGTGGGACATAATGGATGCGGTAAGACCACTTTGATGAAGATTATCGATGGCAGGGTAAAGCCGGATGCCGGAGAACTGGTTATCGGACAGACCATAAAGATAGGCTATTATTCCCAGGAGATTGAAAAGGATGCATCGGCGGGAGTTGCCTATATGGATCCGTCTTTAAAGGTTATTGAATATATCCGCAATACTGCAGAATATGTCCGGACAGAGGATGGACTGGTGTCCGCATCAGCCATGTTGGAGCGTTTCTTATTTCCACCGGAAGAACAGTATGGCGTTATCGGAAAACTTTCCGGTGGAGAAAAGCGGAGACTGAATCTGCTTCGTGTATTGATGGAAGCACCGAATGTACTGATTTTAGACGAGCCGACCAATGATCTTGATATTACCACACTGGCAATCTTAGAGGATTATCTTGATAATTATGATGGAATCGTCATTACGGTATCCCATGACCGGTATTTCCTTGACCGTATCGCAAAGCGGATTTTTGCATTTGAACAGGGAAACATAAGACAGTATGAGGGCGGTTATACGGATTATCTTGCCAAGCGGCCGGAGGAAGAGACTGCAGCAGGAAATGCAGGCACAGAGACTTCCAGGAAAAAAGCAGATCAGGAGGAAAATGCGGACACCATAGAGAATACCGAAAAGAAGGATTCCAGGGCGACCTGGAAGAGCGGCAGGAAGTTGAAATTTACCTGGCAGGAGCAGAAGGATTATGAGACCATTGAGGACGATATTGCAGCTTTGGAAGCAAAGTTAGAAGAACTGGATGAGAAGATGGGAAGCTTTGCCAGTGATTTTGTAAAGTTAAATGAGCTGACCCAGGAGAAGATAAAAGTGGAAGATGAATTAGAGCATAAGATGGAACGCTGGGAGTATTTAGAAGAACTGAATGCCAGAATAAAGGCTCAGGACAAGTAGGAGATAAGGCTATGGAGAAGGAAAAAAACAGTAAGAATATTATGGATTATGCAACGGTTACACTCTTAGATGCAGAGAATGCCATTGAAATCATCGACCAGACAAAGCTGCCGGGAACGATAGAACTGATCCGGTTAAAGAGTGCACAGGAAATCTGGGATGCCATTTATTTATTAAAAGTCCGTGGCGCACCGGCAATTGGTGTAGTAGCAGGCTTTGGCATTTATCTTCTGGCAAAAGAAATTGAAACAGAGGATTATGAAGTCTTTTATGAAACTTTTCAGAAACAGAAAGAATATTTGAATTCTTCCCGCCCGACCGCAGTCAATCTTTCCTGGGCATTAAACCGGATGGAGAGAGTCTGCATTGCAAATAAAAATAAGCCGGTTGCAGAGATAAAAGAATTGCTTCATAAAGAAGCCCTTGAGATTCAGGAAGAAGATATCAGGGTCTGCAAAAGCATCGGAGAACACGGACTGGCACTGGTGAAGCCGGGTGATGGTATTTTGACCCATTGCAATGCCGGACAGCTTGCCACCAGTAAATATGGAACTGCTACAGCACCGATTTATCTGGGGGAAGAAAGAGGTTATCATTTTCATGTATTTGCAGATGAGACAAGACCTCTTTTGCAGGGGGCGAGACTTACTTCTTTTGAACTGCATGCAGCAGGGGTGGATGTGACCCTGATTTGTGATAATATGTCAGGCGCCGTTATGAAGCAGGGGCTGGTACAGGCTGTATTTGTAGGCTGTGACCGGGTGGCAGCCAATGGAGATACGGCAAATAAAATCGGAACCTCCGTTGTGGCAACGGTAGCAAAGCGGTATCATGTACCTTTTTATGTCTGTGCACCGACTTCTACCATTGACTTAAATACAGCAACCGGGGATGATATCTGCATTGAAGAGCGTCCGGCAGAGGAAGTGACGGAGATGTGGTATCAGGAGCGGATGGCACCGGAAGGCGTCAAAGTATACAATCCGGCATTTGATGTGACAGATCACGATTTAATAAGCGGAATTGTAACAGAGTATGGAATCGCAAGAGAGCCATATACGGAGAGCTTAAAAGAAATCCTTTCGAAGAGAAATGCATAAGGTATCAATTTTTGTGCAAACTGATATCTTGAAAAGTATCTATCAGTAAGGTATGATAGTAATAATGAGGTTTTAATAAAAATATAGGCGGTGTCGATCACGTACACCGCCTGTTTAGCGAAAAGAGGGAATAGAAATGGCAATAAAGTTTCAGAAAGAGCCAATGAATGCACATTCATCCATAAAGCATGTAATCGGCGTAGTCAGCGGTAAAGGTGGTGTTGGAAAATCTTTTGTCACAGCATCCATGGCAGCCGCTATGCGTAAGAAAGGTTATGAAGTAGGTATTATGGATGCCGACATTACCGGACCATCCATTCCAAAGATGTATGGAATTCACGGAAAAGCAGTCGGAGATGGAAAAGAGATTCTTCCGGCAGTGGCAGAAGACGGAACCAGGATTATGTCTGTAAATTTATTGGTTGATACAGAAGAAACACCGGTTGTATGGCGTGGACCAGTCGTTGCCGGCGTAGTAAAGCAGTTCTGGAGTGACGTGGTATGGGGTGACATTGATTACCTTTTTGTAGATATGCCACCGGGAACCGGAGATGTTCCACTGACTGTATTCCAGTCTCTTCCGGTAGAAGGAATCATTATCGTAACTTCTCCGCAGGAACTGGTTCAGATGATTGTAAAGAAAGCATATAACATGGCAGGGATGATGAATGTTCCTGTCCTTGGAATCGTTGAAAATTACAGCTATTTAAAATGTCCGGATTGTGGAAAAGAGATTTCCTTATTTGGAGAAAGCCATATTGATGAAATCGCAGCAGACCTTGATTTGTCCGTTCTTGGAAAACTCCCATTGGACCCGGCATATGCAAAAGCTGCCGATGCAGGACAATTTTATACTATGGACAACCCATATATTGCCAAAGCAATTGAAGCGTTGGAACAAATTTAGATAATAACAGGTAATCTGCCATTTCGGTGGGTTACCTGTTTTATGCGGGAAAATATGTTTCCCGTAGTTAAAGCGGATGCAGCATAGCAACAGAAAAATGCATGAAAAGCACCGCAGACGTGGAAAATAAAATTCCACGGATATCACACATTATATTTTAAGGAGGAGCTTTCGTTATGAACGAACGAAAAGACGCAATTCGCGACGCACGGACACTTGGTGTTCCGAAGATGCTGTTGTTAGGACTTCAGCACATGTTCGCAATGTTTGGCGCAACCATTCTTGTGCCGATTCTGGTGAACAGCTATTTTGAGGGAGAAGGCCTTTCCGTACAGGTTACTTTAATCTGTGCCGGTCTTGGAACTTTATTCTTCCACCTTTGTACCAAATTAAAAGTACCTGCATTCTTAGGTTCATCCTTTGCATTCTTAGGAGGATTTTCTACGATTGCACAGTTGGATACCGGAGTCTTTGCAGACATGACCATGGGAGAGAAGCTTCCATATGCCTGTGGTGGTATTGTTGTTGCAGGAGCTTTATATCTGATTCTTGCACTTGTTATCAAGGTCGTAGGAGTAAAGAAAGTAATGCGTTTCCTGCCACCTGTTGTAACAGGACCAATCATCATCTGTATCGGCCTTTCCCTTGCACCATCTGCAGTAAACAATGCATCCACCAACTGGATTCTTGCACTGATTGCACTGGCAGTTATCATTATCTTTAACATCTGGGGAAAAGGAATGTTCCGCATTATCCCGATTCTTTTAGGTGTTGTCATTTCCTATGCAGCAGCACTGATTATGCAGGCAGCAGGACTGACTAATCCGGATGGAAGTGCTATCTTAAACTTTACCGAAGTAGCATCTGCAAGCTGGGTAGGACTTCCTCCATTCCAGTTATGCAAATTTAACCTGACTGCAATCTTGGTTATGGCACCAATCGCACTGGCAACTATGATGGAGCATATCGGAGATATGTCTGCAATTTCTGCAACTGTTGGTGAGAACTTCATCGAAGATCCGGGACTTCACAGAACCTTAATCGGTGACGGACTTGCAACCGCATTTGCAGGTATGGTTGGTGGTCCTGCAAATACTACATATGGTGAGAATACCGGTGTATTGGAATTAAGCCGTGTGCATGACCCTAGAGTGATCCGTATTGCAGCTGTATTTGCAGTTATATTAAGCTTTATTCCGAAAATGGCTGAAATCATTGGCTCCATGCCATCTGCAATCATCGGTGGTGTCAGCTTCATGCTTTATGGTATGATCTCTGCAATCGGTGTCAGAAACGTAGTAGAAAATCACGTTGATTTTACCAAATCCCGTAACTTAATCATTGCAGCAGTAATCTTAGTCAGCGGACTTGGATTTTCCAATGGACTTACCTTTACCATTGCAGGAACCAGCATTACCTTAACCGGACTTGCAATCGCAGCTTTAGCTGGAATTATCTTAAATGCAATCTTACCTGGTAAAGATTATCATTTCGGAGATGATCCAAAGGCAGATGCCAACCGTGGACTTGACATGAATCCGATTCAGGAAGAAGATATTCAGTAAGTAATAAAAAGCAATTTATGTAGAAAGAAACAGGTCATATTCAGCTTGTGAGGGCTGGGATGACCTGTTTTGCGTTGCTTGGGAATGGCTGGAGTTTAGTTTTTTAATATTTCATTAAGTTGTTTCGAAATCAAAGGAAACACGGTATACTATAAGCAGCAGTAAAAGTGATGAAAACGTACGGAAAGAAGAGGAACATATCATGTTAGAACAGTTATTACATATAGATGGGCAGATTTTATTATGGATACAGGAGTATCTGCGATTCCCGGCACTGACTTCCGTGATGAAGGATATTACAAATCTTGGAAATGCTGGAATCTTATGGATTCTGATAACCATTGTGCTTTTGTTGGACAAGAAGACGAGGAACGTAGGCTATATGTCGGCACTGGCTTTAATTGGTTCGTTAATTGTAGACAATATTTTACTTAAAAATCTGGTGGCAAGAACCAGACCCTATGAAGTGGTTGATGGATTGAAGCTTTTAATTGAAAAGCAGCCAGATTATTCTTTCCCATCGGGACATACCGGAAGTTCTTTTGCATCAGCAATTGTATTATGGAAAGAGCTTCCTAAAAAATATGGAGTAATGGCATTAATTGCAGCTGTTCTGATTGCATATTCACGGTTATATGTAGGGGTGCATTATCCATCGGATGTGTTGGCAGGAGTGGTGATTGGAACCGTACTGGCGTTAGTTTCGGTATGGCTGGTAAAAAAGATTCAGGGACAGAAGAAACTTGTGAAATAAAAAATGTTTCTAAACCGGATAAGAAAAAAGTAGAGTCAGGAAACAGACTCAAGGCAGGAGGAGAAGGATGGAATTACAGCAGGCGGTGGAATTATCAAAGCGGGTTCAAAATGAAATCAAAAAAAGCGTAAAAGGAAAAGATGATTGTATCCGGAAGGCATTCTGTGCAATTTTAGCAGGAGGACATATTTTAATTGAAGATGTACCGGGAGTGGGAAAGACAACGCTGGCACTGGCTTTTTCGAGGGCATTGTGCCTTGAAAATCACAGGGTACAGTTTACGCCGGATGTGCTGCCGGCGGATATTTTGGGATTTTCCATGTATGATAAGGAGCAGAGCGGCTTTTATTATCATCCGGGTGCAGTCATGTGCAATCTGTTTTTGGCGGATGAGATTAACCGGACTTCTCCAAAGACCCAGTCAGCCCTGTTAGAGGTTATGGAAGAGGGAAAAGTGACGGTAGATGGCATCAGTCATCCGGTTCCGAAACCATTTCTTGTAATGGCAACCCAGAATCCGAAGGGAAGTGCCGGGACACAGATGCTGCCGGAATCCCAGTTAGACCGTTTCATGATTTGTATGAGCATGGGATACCCGGATTTGAAAAGTGAGATTGAGATTGCCAAAGGAAAGAGCATCGGACAGAGCTATGAGAGCATAGAAGGTGTGATGACAGGGGCGCAGCTGCAGGCAATGAAAGAAACCGTAGAAAATATTTTTATACATGACAGAATTTATGAATATATGATGGCGCTGATTCATGCCACCAGAAAAAATCCTTATATTGAGCTGGGCGTCAGTCCGCGTGGAATGGTGGCACTGACGAAAATGGTGCGTGCCAATGCATTTTTAAATGAGAGAGATTATGTGATTCCGGCTGATGTAGAGGATGTTTTTTATGATGTCACAAAGCATAGAATCGTATTAAATACCAAAGCACGGGTCACCGGGGTGTCCGGGGAAGCAGTTCTTGAAAAAATTATGGAAGATACCACAAAACCAACTTCATTTAAGGGAAAAGAGTAGCCTATGGCAGCAGGACTGATACTTGTACTTATTGTTGGTGCATTAGGATATCTTGGAATCATTTATACCAGCCCGGCATTGATGCTTTTGGCGATTTGCTGCGGAGTAATGCTGTTTTTAGGCTATGGCTATATTTTATATATGATGCTTCGGGTAAAATGCCGGATTCAGATTCCGATTGTTATGGCAGAGCAGGAAGAAGGCGTTATGATCTGTGCGGTGACGGAAAACCGGAGCAGGCTGCCATTGCCGAAGGTAGTATACCGGATGGATTACCGGAATTCTTTTGGCAGGAAAAAAAGAATATTATCCATACAGGCGGCAGCGGATGCAAAGAGCAGCAGCCGGATGAGCGTGGAGGTAGCAGCAAAAAGCAGTGGAAATTATACATTCCGGCTGGTTCGGGTAAGATTTTATGGCCTGCTTGGAATCGGCTATCTGACCAGGTATGTGCGCTATGAGGAACGGCTTTCCATTATGCCAAAGATAACACCGGTAATGATAGAGGTGGGATTAGCTTCCCGGTATTTTCAGGGAGAATCGGAAGTATATGATGATAAAACCGGGGGAGATGACGTATCTGAGGTATTTCAGATCCGTTCCTTTCAGCCGGGAGATAAAATCCAGAATATTCACTGGAAATTATCGGCAAAAGAAGATGAACTGATGGTGCGGGAAAACAGCCAGTCGATGGGCTGTCCGGTGGTGATTCTTCTTGACATCAGCGGAGGACAGAAAGAGACGGAGAAGCAGAGAAACCACTTTTTTGAAATGGTAATTTCGATTTCTTTTGGACTGGTGGAAAAACAGTGCCCTCATTATATCGCATGGTATGATGAAAAGGAACATGACCTCATCCGGGTAAGGGTAGATAAGGAAGAGAAGGTATATTATTTTATTCTGCTTTTGTATGGAGCGGTTCAGAGCCGGGAAAAGATGGATATTGCACTTTTATATCAGGAGAAATACCGGGGTGAGACAGCAGTTACAAAGATAGAAATGAACCTTGCAGGAAAACTTATTGTGGCAGGAACGGAAATAGAAGATTTCGCAAAAGCGGAGATTAGAGTATGAGAAAAAAGAAGAAAACATATGCATCGGTTATGAAAAAGACCGGAAACATACGGTATTCGCAGAAAGGACGGCGGGCAGGAAAAATTGCATTGCCGCCGCAGGTCATGCGTGTGGGAATGCAGAGCCTGCTGGCTGTACTTTGGGAGCTTTCCATGTTCTTTATATTTGGAGACATCTTTCTGACTAATCGGTTTGGAAAGCCTGCATTGATATGGGTTTCTGTTTCTGCGGCAGCATTGACGTTTTCTTTTTCCTATTTTAAGAAGGCGGACAAGTGGCTGCTGCCTGTGGGAGAACTGCTGGTGGGACTGGTGCTTAGCCGGAAAGAGCTTTACCCAGGGCTGGCAGGACTGATCCGGCTGGTAGTGCAGAAAATCAATATGTACTATAATGTGCAGATTGTATCCGGATTTGAACGGTATCTTGATTTAAATCCGGTGGTAGAAGTAACAGCATGGCTGTTAGTTATCTTGTCTATTCTGCAGATTTATTTTCTGGTGGTAAGAAAACGGCTGGCTGGAGTGTTGATTCCACCGCTACTTCTTATAATGCTGGATTTTGCGGTGGGCTATGCACTATCAAAGCGGGCATTGATTTGTTTCTCACTGGCTGCGGCAGGAAGCTTTGGTTACCGGGCTGCCGGCCGGGTGGAATTAAAGCAGTTGGAATATCTAAGGCAGAAAGCAGTATGCCTTTTTCTGGTGGTGGCGGTAGTTGTCTCTTCGCTGGTATTTAGAGTGGCAGAACCGAAAGCCAAAGAAATGGTGGCAAGAAGAAGTGAAATTGAAAAAACTGCGCAGGATATGGTAACAGAAATGGCAATGACAGCTGCCAATCTTTTGGCAGAAATTCCTTTTGGTAAAGATATTTTCTCCTTCCATCAGCCGGGACGGGTCAGCAATATGGCACCGGAATTTGAGGACAAGCCGGTTATGGAAGTGACTGCTTATCAGATACCGGATGATACGGTATATTTAAGAGGTTATGTAGGCGATTATTACAAAAATGGAAGCTGGAAGACTTATGATTCCAGTGATTTTGTGACTGCCATGCAGGAAGTGGACAGCAGTCTTAAGGAACAGACCGCGGGACAACAGGTACAGAATATTCTGGCATATACCCAGAGCTATTATACCTATTACTGGGATACCATTTACCGGGTGCAGTATTTTGATGAGAAAGACCCCTATGCATACCTGCCATACTATACGTTGGCAAGCTATTATCAGGATGAACGGCAGCCCGCCGGGGTTCTTATGGATGGAGACCGTACTGTGCTCCGAAATGGCAATGACGTTCTGGAAGTAGACGGAACCATAAGAAACAGCATGTCACATCTTTATATGAATGCTTTGTTTACAGCAGATTTGGCAGATGGTGCTTATGTGGACCGGAATGAGACACTGAGCGAATCGGAAGTAAATGAAATTATAGAGAATATGAATAGCTGGCGGTATGATTTGGCTGGGTTTAACAGTAAATTACCGGAAGACGAATGGGCATTTATAAAGAAATATAATGAGTATACGGAAAAATATACGTATGTGCCGGAAAATCTCACAAGAATCCGGGAACTGGGAAATCAGTTGGAAGCGGAGTATGAAAGAGATTATTCGGATTTTGTAGATAACCGATTTACTGAGAATGGTACTTATTATGATAATATTTATAACTTTAAGGAAATCTATGCAGTCTATCTGGTGAAACGGGAACTGGCGAAGTGTAACTATAATCTGGATTTGGACAATGTGCCATGGGGACAGGATGTAACAGAACATTTTCTGTTTGATACGAAGGAAGGCTTCTGTCAGCATTTTGCCAGTGCGGGAACACTGCTTCTGCGGCAGATGGGAATTAAGGCACGGTATGTCAGCGGCTATGCTGTAAGTACATCGAAGTTTAAGATGGACAGTGATGGTAATTATACGGCAGAGGTTCTTGATAATCAGGCACATGCCTGGACGGAAATCTATATAGACAGTGTTGGCTGGGTGCCGGTGGAAATGACACCGGGAAATAAAACCGGCATTGACCGTCTGGAGATTCAGCAGGAAAGTGACAGCATTACCATCCGGATGAATGATGGCAGAACAGCTGACCTAATTACGCTGGAGCGAAGTGATTATCAGGACAGTTCCAAAGATGACAGTCAGTCGGATTTATCCGGCAGCGGAATGCCAAATACGGAAAATCAGAATACAAAAAATCAAAACACAGAAAGTCAGGATACAGAAAACCCGGATACGGAAAATCAGGGCACGGAAAACCGGAATACAGAAAATTCCATGCAGGATGGCAATAAGGCAGGAAAACAGAATCAAAAGGGAAGCCGTTTAAAGGTCATTTTGATTGCTGTGGTAATCATCATTCTGCTTCTTGCAGCAGGTATCTGGTATTACTTAAGAGCGATAGAAGGAAAACGGAAGAAGGGAACACATAGTTACAAGCGTATCATCCGTTGGAATTCGAACCAGATTTATCGTATTTTACGGCGGAAGGGCATTGTAAATGCAAAAGTACAATCCGACCGGGCATTCCGGGAACAGCTTTTAAATTATGGGGGCTGGAGCATGGAAGAAAAGGAACATTATCTTCAGATTCTTGAAGTGGCAGCGTATAGCCATAAGAAACTTACCAGAGAGGATGTGCAGTTTGTACAGAAGCTTTACCGGAAACTGAAAGAATAAAAAGAGAAGCTTTGCAAAAAAAAACAACAGCCGCGCCAGTGTATACACTGATACGGCTGTTGCGATGGCATTATACGGTTTCCGGTTCGTCGTAATCAACACCAAAGGTTTCTACGGTAACGGTTTTCATTCGCTGGTCTTCCATTGGACGGTCGCTGTAGTCGGTTGCAACTTCTGCAATTTTATTTACCACATCCATGCCTTCGATGATTTTACCGAAAGCAGCGTAAGCACCATCTAAGTGTGGAGCATCCTTATGCATGATAAAGAACTGGGAGCCGGCAGAGTTTGGCATCATGGAACGAGCCATGGAAAGAACGCCTGCAGAATGCTTTAAGTCATTGGCAAAGCCGTTCTGTGCAAATTCACCCTTGATACCATATCCTGGACCGCCCATTCCGGTTCCTTCCGGGTCACCACCCTGAATCATAAAACCGTTGATGACACGATGGAAGATAAGTCCATCATAAAATCCCTTGTTGACAAGGCTGATAAAGTTATTTACTGTGTTAGGAGCAACCTGCGGATATAATTCCGCTTTCATAATATCTCCGTTTTCCATTTCAAATGTAATAATAGGATTCTGAGCCATTGTAAGATACCTCATTTCTGTTCATTGAATTCATCCTGCATAACAGAATGTAGTTCTACTATAGCGGAAAAAGGCTTTTTTGTAAAGAAAGAGAGAAGGGAATATGTGTCACTGGAATATTGTAAACTGGAACTGTATCATACGAAAAGAAACATTAGAAGAAAAACTTCCGGCAGAAGAAAAACATGCATTAAGCCGCCTGCAAAAAGAACTGTCAGAGCAGAAAAAAGTGGGACTTCTTTTTACAGATGCTGATTTGGAAAAAGATATCACATTTTTCCTGAGCGGACATCATGTAAAGCCGGAGGAATGTATGCTGCTTGCAACAGAACCGGAAGAAGTGGCATGGGCGAAAAAGGATGCAGATGCAGACTCAGACTCAGACCAGCTTACCATCATTGGCTATGAAGTACCGGATTTTTCAAAACAGATGCCTTTAAGCAATGTGGATATGCTGCTTCTTGGACTGGAAGAAGTGGACACAGAATTTTTACTTCGGACATTTCAGCGGAAGCATCACCTGCCGTGGCGGATACTAGAGACAAAGCGGTGCTATCTGAGAGAGATTACGTTAGATGACATGGACGATTTATTTGATTTATATAATAAGAAGGGAATCTCCGATTATATCGAGCCCCTTTACGAAAGGCAGGAAGAGGAGGAGTACCAGAGAGCATACATTGAAAATATGTATGGCTACTATGGATATGGCATGTGGCTGGTAAAGGGAAAAGACACCCATCAACTGATTGGAAGAGCCGGGATCGACTATCGCAAACTGCTTGACGAAGAAATTATCGAGATGGGCTATGTCATTGCACCGGAATACCAGAGGCAGGGTTATGCATATGAGGTCTGTCAGGCAATCATGGCATGGGTAAAAAATAATCTTGAATTTCGAAGAATTGACTGTCTGGTGGAGCCGGGGAATGAAGCATCGTTGGGACTGCTTCATAAACTTGGCTTTCAGGAAACAGAGAAGATAAAACAGGATGGAAAAATATTCCGGCATTTCTGGTATTTTTATCCGTGATTGGAAAGTTAAACGGCAGGAGACATTTTTATACATAATATAAATCTTTTTTTCATATATAGTACAAAGCGAAAATGTATCCGGAACATGATATAAAAAATAAGTTACGGATGCAGGCGCAAGGTACGAAGATGGATGGAGGATATATGGGAAAAGAGAAGGTGGCAGGAAAAGGAAATCTTTTTACGACAATGGGCAAAGTGTTGCTGGTCATGTATATTCTGACGGGAATGCTGCTTTTTATTCTGGCGGCAGTCTTATATAAAATGGAATTAAGCGAAGCTGCGGTAAATATCAGCATTATCATAAGCTATATTGTAGTGGGATTTGTCGGCGGCTTCATCATTGGAAAGATTAAGAAGAGCCGGAAATATCTGTGGGGAGCCGTGATGGGGCTATTATATTTTGCAGTGCTGCTCATTGTGTCCCTGATATTGAAAAAGGGACTGGATTCCGGAATGCAGCATATCCTTACAACACTGATTTTATGCACTGCTTCGGGAACTGTGGGAGGAATGCTCAGTTAAAAAAAGTGCTTTTCTTATGAAAGACTATGTGTTATACTAACTAGAGGTATTTTTTCGAAAGGAGATAACGAGATGAAACATATTAAGACCCTGAATACAAGAAAGTTACAGAATACAGTAAAGAAGGGCGGATGCGGCGAGTGCCAGACATCTTGTCAGTCAGCATGCAAGACTTCCTGTACTGTAGGAAACCAGACTTGCGAGCATTGCAAATAATTACCAAAAGTTCAGATTGAGAACGAACGAAACGACCGTACGCCTGCGCGGACGGTCGTTATAATGTTGTAAGAAAGTGAGGAAATATTGTAGTGGTTCACCAGTATAAAAACAACGGCTATAATATTGTCCTGGATGTAAACAGCGGCGCCATCCATATTGTGGATGACTTAACCTATGATGTCATTGCATTGTGGGAAGAGACAAGCCGTGAAGAAATCATACAGAGACTGAATAAGACCTATGATGAGGCGGAGATAAAAGAAGCAATTGAAGAGATAGAGGAATTGCAGAAGAACGGAGATTTGTTCACACCGGATGATTATGAAGAATACATCGGTGATGTAACAAAGCGTCCTACTGTAGTAAAAGCACTGTGTCTGCATATTGCCCATGATTGTAACCTTGCCTGCAGATACTGTTTTGCAGAAGAGGGAGAATATCACGGCAGACGTGCGTTAATGTCCTATGAAGTAGGAAAAGCTGCATTGGATTTCCTGATTGCCAATTCCGGCAACCGCCGGAACTTAGAGGTGGACTTCTTCGGTGGAGAACCTACCTTAAACTTCCAGGTGGTAAAAGATTTAGTAGCATATGGAAGAGAGCAGGAAAAAATACATAATAAGAATTTCCGGTTTACACTGACCACAAATGGCGTTCTTTTAAATGACGATATTATGGAGTTTGCCAATAAAGAGATGGACAATGTTGTATTAAGTATTGACGGAAGAAAAGAAGTCAATGATTATATGCGTCCGTTCCGTGGTGGTCAGGGAAGCTATGATGTGATTGTTCCGAAATTCCAGAAATTTGCAGACAGCAGAAATCAGGAACGCTACTACGTGCGTGGAACCTATACCCATCATAATTTAGATTTTTCCAAGGATGTACTGCATCTGGCAGACCTTGGGTTTAAGCAGATTTCCGTAGAGCCGGTTGTGGCACAGGAGACAGATGATTATGCCATTCGTGAGGAAGACCTGCCACAGCTTTTTGCAGAATATGATGCACTGGCAAAAGAGATGGTAAAACGGAAAAAAGAAGGAAAAGCATTCAACTTCTTCCATTTTATGATTGATTTGGAGGGCGGCCCTTGTGTTGCCAAGAGACTTTCCGGATGTGGTTCCGGAACCGAGTATCTGGCAGTAACACCTTGGGGAGACTTGTATCCATGTCATCAGTTTGTTGGAAATGAAGATTTCCTGATGGGAAATGTTTTTGAAGGCTTAAAACGTACCGATATCCGGGATTCCTTTAAGAGCTGTAATGTTTATTCCAAGGAAAAATGCAGAGAGTGTTTTGCAAGATTCTACTGTAGCGGTGGATGTGCAGCGAACTCTTATAATTTCCATGGTGATATTCATAATACCTATGACATTGGTTGTGCATTGCAGAAGAAACGTGTGGAATGCGCAATTATGATAAAAGCCGCAGAGGCGGAAATTTAAGTCAGGAGAAAGGAAGAAGAAAATGAAGAAAAGTAAGGGCGTAGCCATATTACTTGCAGTTCTCTTGGTTTTAGCAGGACTGTCGTATTATGCGTCTATCATCTTATCTTCAACCGGAAAAGGTGAAGATAAGAACATTAAGCTTGGATTGGATCTGGCAGGTGGTGTCAGCATCACATATCAGGTGGAATCCGAGAATCCGACTTCCGAGCAGATGAAGGATACTATTTACAAGCTTCAGAAGCGTGTGGAAGGCTACAGTACAGAAGCATCTGTATATCAGGAAGGTGATGACCGTATCACCGTTGAAATTCCAGGAGTAAAGGATGCCAACAAGATTCTGGACGAACTTGGAAAACCGGGTTCCTTAGAGTTCCGGGATCCGGACGGAAATGTTTACATGACCGGTAATGATGTAAAGGATGCACAGGCTGCAACACAGCAGGATAACCTTGGCAACAAGCAGTATGTGGTCCAGCTTACACTTACCGATGAAGGCGCACAGAAATTTGCAGATGCAACCACTGCCAATGTTGGAAAGGTCTGCCCAATTGTATATGATGATGAGGCAATCAGTACTCCTCGTGTAAAAGAAGCAATTACCGGCGGAAGCGCAGTAATCGATGGAATGAGTTCCTATGAAGAAGCAGAGACTTTAGCTTCTAACATCCGTATCGGTTCTCTTTCCTTAGAGTTATCTGAGTTACAGTCCCAGATAGTAGCAGCACAGCTTGGTACAGAAGCAATTTCAACGGCATTAAAGGCAGCAGCAATCGGTCTTGCCCTGATTGCGGTATTCATGATTGCTTACTACTGGATTTCAGGTGTGGCAGCAACCATAGCACTTGGAATTTATACTACAATGGTAGTTGCAGTTATTTATCTTTTTGAAATTACACTTACCCTTCCGGGTATCGCAGGTATCATCCTTTCCATTGGTATGGCGGTAGATGCAAATGTTATTATCTTCGCCCGTATCAGGGAAGAAATTGCATCCGGCAAGACTGTTTCGACAGCGATTAAGACCGGATTCCAGAAAGCGTTATCTGCAATTTTAGACGGAAATATCACCACTCTGATTGCTGCAGCAGTGCTGGCATTTAAGGGAAGCGGTTTCGTAAAAGGATTTGCTTATACACTGGCAATCGGTATCGTATTATCTATGTTTACTGCATTAGTTGTAACAAGACTGGTATTACATGGACTGTATGTAATTGGTTTCCGTGATGCAAAATTCTATGGAAGACAGAAAGAACGCCGTCCAATGCATTTTATTGCAAAACGCCACGTATTCTTTATTATTTCAGCAGTAATTATCATTGCCGGATTTGTGGGAATGGGCGTAAACAAAGCCAATGGCAAGGGCGCATTGAACTTAAGCCTTGAATTTGTCGGTGGTACATCTACAACCGTAGATATGGGTAAAGATTATACTCTTGCAGAATTAGATTCTGAAGTAATTCCTCTGATTGAGGATGTGACTGGAGATTCCAGTGTACAGGCTCAGAAGGTAGAAGGAAGTACACAGGTTGTATTTAAGACCAGAAGCCTTGATTTGGACGAAAGAGAGCAGTTAAATACTACATTAGAAGAAAATCTTGGTGTAGATACTTCAACTGTTTCCTCTACTAATATCAGTTCCACTATCAGTGGTGAAATGACAAAAGATGCAGTCTGGGCAGTAGTAATTGCAACAATCTGTATGCTGGTTTATATCTGGTTCCGGTTTAAAGACATTCGTTTTGCAACCTCTGCTATTTTAGCACTTATTCATGATGTACTGGTTATTTTAACCTGTTACTCTCTGCTGCGGCTGTCTGTAGGAAGCACATTTATTGCAGTAATGCTGACAATCATCGGATATTCCATCAATGATACCATCGTTATCTTTGACCGAATCCGTGAGAATATGCATCTGGTAAGAAATGTGGATAAGGAAAGCTTAACCGAAATAGCTGACCGCTCCATTTCCCAGACAATTTCTCGAAGCTTAAATACTTCAATTACAACTTTTGTAATGGTATTCCTGCTTTATATCCTTGGAGTTGCATCCATTAAAGATTTCTCACTTCCTCTTATGGTAGGTATTGTGAGCGGAACTTATTCTTCTATCTGTATTGCAACGGAGCTGTGGTTTGTATTCAAAACACGCTTTGCAAAGAAGAATGCATAAGTAACAGAAATGGTTTCCCCTCTTCTGATTTGGAAGAGGGGATTTTTACATTTATGTGCAGTTTAAAGATTAGTATCTGGTGATTGCGGTAGGGAGAAGAGAATTTTGGAATAAAATGTTTTGTGGAATTCGATGTATATTTGATTTTTGGGGATGTGAAATACCAACTGTTCTTAGTGGTCCATTTTTCTTGATTATAAACTGTCTTTTCACTTGCTTTGACAGAATAGTAGTACCGTCCGTCAAGAGCGGATGCCACATAAAGCCTGCAAGGGGCACTGGAAATTTCGGCATAATTCTATTTTTATCTGGCAACCGGCACAAATTCACATCCATGTTCAGTTGTGCCTCGCTGATACATCCATGTATCAGCGTTGCCTGTTGCCAGACGAAATTCCCAGTGCCCCTAACAGCCCTTATCAGGCATCCGTACTTTGACGAACGGTATCACTATTCTGTTAAACATGGAAAAGACTGTTTTTATCAGAAAAAGAAAAATGGACTACTTAGAACAGTGGCATTTCATCATCTGAAAATCAAATATGCATCGAATATCACAAAATTTATTTTATCTTGAAAATCTTCTTCCTACGCAATCACCCGAAATTAATATTTGAAAAAGGAGAAAAGAATGACTACAATTCAGAAAATAGCAATTGCATATGCAATAATTGCAAATATTGTCGGGCTATCCGTCATGGGAATAGATAAACGCAGAGCCATCTGTCATAAATGGCGTATTCCGGAAACAACATTATTTCTGGTAAGCATACTGGGAGGAAGCATTGGGACATGGGCAGGTATGTATCTGTTCCGTCATAAGACAAAACATTGGTACTTTGTAATCGGAATGCCATTTATTCTGATTGTGCAACTGGTTTTATACTATTATTTTTGGTAAAAATATTTTCAAACCGGGATAGGCGTGATAAAATATATCAAACAGAAATGAGATATGGATAATAGGTGAACAACAGTATCAGGGAGAAATGCAAATTATGGCAGGAATGATGGAGTTAAATGGCTGCCGGATTATTGTAAAGGAAATTGCCGGCGGGAAGAGGGTATTAGATACAAGAATTAAATCTTATGATCCGATCCGTAAAGTAGTAAAGGTTAGTGCAGGAAGCCTGGACAACCGGATGGAGCATGCAGTGACGGTTATCATATTTGGACCGAATGGGAGCCTGGTAGAAGCTACCGGTAATCTTCGGAAGGTTATAATTGCCAATGAAGTAGAAATCGAGCTGGGCAGGAGTAAGAATGGTGAGAAGCGGAAGCATGTCCGTTATCCCTTAAAAGAAAAGGGATATATAGAATCTGTTATTGTGGATGGAACATTAATTGAATTGCAGAAGCCAATTGAAATGGAAACCTGTAATATCAGTGGAAATGGAATTCTGATTCAGACAATGGCAGGAAGCGGGACAGTTGGAACGGAACTGCGGATTTGCGTGAAACTTGGAGATACAATGTTACAGAAGACATATCGGATTGTCCGGATACAGAATGCAAATCTTAAGACAGAAGAGTATGGCTGCATGATGATTCGTGACAGGAATATATAAGGGCGGAGTGACAGAATGAGACTTAGAAAAATTCCAATTGATTTTTTATGGGAAGGCCTGGAACTTTCCGGAGATATTTATAATGACAGAGGTTCGGTGCTGCTTTTGAAACGGGGCGAAGTCCTGACACAGGACCGGTTAGATAAACTTTCCAAGTTTGAACGTGGTGGATATATTACAACCAGTGAGGAAACTTATCAGGAAATTCTCAACAGTGGAAAAGCACCAAGAGCTGCATTGCAGAGAGTATACGAAGAAGCAATCGGCTATACAGCATTAAAAAACGATGTAGACAGTATTTTTTCTGTAACCAGAAATGCTTCCGAAATTAATATGGAAGCAACGGAGACTGTTACAAAGGATATTTTTACTAAGATTAAGGTATTGGATTTTCCTAAAATATTTCAGTGTATTGATGCACCGAGAGAGATGGATGAGAATTTGCAGCGCCATTCCCTGAACGTAGCATTTACCAATGGTGTTATCGGGCAGTGGCTGAAGCTTCCGGAACCGGTGATTAAAAAGCTGGTATGCGCCGGATTAGTGCACGATATCGGAAAGACGAAGATACCGGAAGAAATCTTAAATGCACCGAGAAGACTTACGGAAGAAGAATTTGAAATCATAAAAGCTCATCCCGTTTATTCATATGAGCTGCTTTGGGATAATGTAGATGAAGATATCCGGTTAGCGGCAAGACATCATCATGAGCGGCTGGATGGCAAGGGTTATCCGGATCAGATTGCAGGAGATGAGATTTCTCTGCTGGCAAGGATTACCGCCATTTCCGATGTGTATGATGCCATGATTTCCCAGAGAAGTTATAAGGAATCCATGATTCCTTTTGATGTGTTGGAGAAATTTAAAAAGGGTGAATTTCCGGGACTGGATGAACGCCTGGTAGACTTATTTGTGAAAAATATGGTGGAAAATTACCGGGATGTAAAGGTACAGATGTCCGATGGAAGAATCGGTGTGGTACGTTACATTCCACCAAATGACCTGAATCATCCGATTATCAACTGTAATCATGATGTCAGTCAGACAGATGATAAATGGTATTGCGTCTGCATTGCAAATCAGACAGGAAAATAGATTTCGCATAAATAAAAACCTCTTTACCAGAAAACTGGTAAGGAGGTTTTTGTTTACAGGCTCTGTTTCAGACAGGTTTTGATATCATCGGAAGCATTGCTGATTGGTTTCAGGTGGAAGGTATCGGTAAGATACTGCAGCACATTTGGACTGATGAAGGCAGGAAGCGTTGGACCTAAATAAATATCATGAATGCCAAGGCTTAAAAGGGCAAGCAGGTCAGCAACCGCTTTCTGTTCATACCAGGATATAATCAGTGACAGTGGAAGTCCGTTTACGTCCGTTTCAAAAGCATCTGCAAGTGCAGTAGCAATGCGGATGGCAGAGTAGACATCATTACACTGTCCCACATCCAAAAGACGTGGAAGCCCTGCTACTTCACCAAAATCTAGTTTATTAAAACGGTATTTTCCGCAGGCAAGCGTCAGAATCATACAGTCGGATGGAACCATCTGGGCAAAGTCAGTGTAGTAATTTCGACCCGGACGGGCACCGTCACAGCCGCCGATAAGGAAGAAATGGCGGATTTGTCCGCTTTTAACAGCTTCCACAAGCTGTGGGGCATAGCTTAAGGCAGCGTGGTGTCCGAAACCTACCAGAATCTCTTTTGCCGGCTGGTCTTCCTGAAAACCGCCAAGTTCAATTGCCTGTTTTATGATTTCACTGAAATCTTTGTCTCCATTTTCTTTCCGACCGACATGTTTCACACCATCCCAGCCCACTACATTCGTGCTGTAAATCCTGTCTTTGTAGGAATCTCTCGGGCGCATCAGGCAGTTGGTGGTCATCAGGATACAGCCGGGAATGTTGTCAAACTGTTTCTGCTGATCCTGCCAGGCTCCACCGAAGTTACCTACAAGATGAGAATATTTTTTCAGTCCATCATAACCGTGGCAGGGCAGCATTTCACCATGGGTATAGATGTTGATGCCGGTGCCTTCCGTCTGCTTCAACAGCATTTCCAAATCCTTTAAGTCGTGACCGGAGACAATGATAAATGGCCCTTTTTTAATAGTAACATTTACCTTATGCGGGGAAGGATTGCCATAAATAGTGGTATTGGCATCGTCCAGTTTTTTCATGACTTCAATAGCCATTTCACCGGTACGCATGGTCAGACGGATCAGGTCTTCGACAGTCAGCCGGTCATCGGTAATGGCTTCTAATGCCAGTATATAAAAGTCATCCACTTCATCACTGAAGTAACCTAATTCTCTTGCCTGATGACCATAGGCACTGATACCTTTTAAACCGTAGAGAATAGTCTGACGGAGGGAGCGGATGTCTGGGTCTAAGGATTTGTCATACATAATGCCCGCCATAGGAGCATCCTTTAACATATCCGTTTTTGAATCCGGCAGATGATAGGTGGCATGGAGTGTGGAATTCGAAATTTCACCTACCAAATTGTGAAGTTCTTCTTTGATTTGCTGTGATTGCCGGAGCAGTGCCACATGTACATCTGCATCAAAATTTACATTGGTAAGTGTCGTAAAAAGTACATTTTCAATAAAGCTTACAATCGATTTGTCCATATGTTGTCCCTGCTCCACCAGCACTTTTCCGTAGCAGCTGATTCCCTTTATCTGAAAAATAAGTAAATCCTGCAGGTTGGCAATTTCCGGTGTCTTTCCACATACGCCAAGCTTTGTACAGCCTTTGCCACCGGCTGTCTGTTCACACTGATAGCAGAACATTTCATAATTTAAATCCATGTTATTTCCCATACGATAATCTCCTTTTATAGAAAATTTTTTGGACGATTGCGAAAAGATATATTTTTCTTTCAAAATTTTTACTATAGAAGGGCATTTCAGCACAAATTACTTCCAATGCCCTTCTATATTTAAAATTTTGGAAATAAATTCTTACGTTCTTTTTCATAATCGCCTAAGAAAAGTTTATATATCGGCATTAGCATGAGCCGGGAAAAGGAATATTATGCATGAAGAAATAGAGTAGATAAAATAGAAAGTTGACAATGGAATAAAATCTGGCTAAAATACTTAGGAACCGAACTAATTAGAAATAGTAATAAGTTTAAAGAAAGGAACAGATTTGCCATGGAAACAGGAAAGGTAATTAATAAAATATCCAACCGGCTCCGCAGACGTTCTAAGAAAATACAGGAATCTATTGGAATCAGCGGAGCAAAGGGTAACATTTTAAATTATATTCTGGTGGAATCAGAAAACCATCCGGTATACCAGAAAGAGATTGAGGAAGAATTTGGCTTGCGTCCGTCTACTGCGACAGAGACTTTAAAGAATCTTGAGCAGGCAGAACTAATCTGCCGGGTGCCGGAATCAGAGGATGGAAGATATAAGAAGATTGTTTTTACAGAACAGGCGCGGAAGATTGAACATATTCTGCGAAAGGAAATTATGGAATCGGAAGAACTTTTATTACAGGGAATTACGGAAGAAGAAAGAAAAGAATTTTTAAGAATTGCCGAGAAGATGCTTCGGAATCTGGAATGAGAAATTTAAAGTTACAAGAGGCCAATGAGTGTCTTTGGGAAGCAGATTTTACCGGCAGAAAGGAAGGGTTACAATGGACGAAAATGAATTAATGGGCAGCATGAAGGTGTCGAAGGCAGTAGCAAAGATGGCAATTCCAAGTGTCATCAGCAGTCTGGTTACTGTCGTTTATAATATGGCGGATACATTTTTCGTAGGGCAGACAGGGGATCCGTTGCAGGTGGCAGCAGTCAGTCTGACGAATCCGATTTTTATATTATTCATGGCATTTGCCAATATGTTTGGTATGGGCGGAAGCGCAGCGGCATCTATGGCATTGGGCGAAAAGAAGGAAAAAAGAGTAAAGCAGGTTTCTTCTTTTATTACCTATGCATCACTTATCGTGGGAATTGTTTTTGCTGCAATTTTACTGGTTGGAATGCAGCCGGTTTTACAATTGTTTGGAGCAGATGCAGATACTTATGAACTGGCGAAAGGATACACAACATACATTTCTTATGGTGCACCGTTTATTATCTGGTCTGCGACAGCAAGCTTTGTTGTGCGTGCGGACGGAGCCAGCCGGGAAGCTATGACAGGAAGTATGATAGGAACCGTGGCCAATATTATTTTAGACCCGATATTTATCAGTGGATTTGGTATGGGTGCAGCAGGCGCAGCCATTGCAACGACTATTGGAAATATAATGGCGAGTGTATATTATCTTTGGTATTTCTGTAGAAAGAGCAGGAACATGTCTATGGCATTCCGGTATTTTAAATGTGGGGACAGAATTCTGTCCCAGGTATGCTCGGCAGGACTTCCAACAGCTATTTTTTCTGCATTGATGAGCATTTCTACGATTATTTTAAACCAGATTCTGGTGGCATATGGAAATGCACCGGTAGCGGCTATTGGAATTGTATTTAAGGCAAATATGTTTATCACATTTTTACAGATGGGACTGGCAAATGGAGTACAACCGTTATTAGGCTATAGTTATGGTGCAGGGAACAGGGAGCGTTTTATTACAGTGGAACGTTATACGAAGAAATGCTGTCTGATTGTAGGTGTATTGGCGACAGCACTGTTTTTCTTTTTCCGGGAGCCGATTATCCGCCTGTTTATTTCTGATACAGAGGTCATAAATTATGGTGTGGAAATGCTGATTGCTTATATGATTTCCGGTCCGGTCATTGGCATTTTATTTATGAATATGAACTGTATGCAGTCTACCGGAAATGCACTTCCGGCAACGATTCTTTCTATATTGAGACAGGGCGTACTTTTGATTCCGGTGCTTTACGGCTTGAATGCATTGCTCGGTCTGCACGGTGTTATCTACGGACAGGCATTGACGGATTATGTGGCAGTTCTCCTTTCTATTGTAATCTGGCGTTGGAAACGCAGGAAAACTTTATAGGCGAAAATGGTCAGGTTGCCTTTTTCACAGGTTGGTGCTATGCTGACGATAGTAGATTGGCAGAGTAAGTGGAGGAGAAGGCATGGAGCAGAATGTTCAGAAAGCAGAACAGATGAAATACCGGCTGGCAGATGCCATGAAGCAGTGTATGGCGAAGATGCCGATAGAACGGATTACAGTCCGGCAGATTGTGGAACTGAGCGGAACGACAAGACAGACATTTTACCGTCATTTTCAGGATAAATATGATCTGATAAACTGGTATTTTGACAAAATTTTAGCAGAATCCTTTGAACATATGGGAGAGGGAAAGACGGTATATGAGGGGCTGGTAAAGAAATTTGAATATATTGAACAGGAAAAATTATTTTTCCGGGCTGCATTTAAATCAGACAGCCAGAACTGCTTAAGAGACCATGATTTTGAACTGATTACCCGGTTTTATACGGATAAAATAGAAAAGAAATCAGGACAGAAATTATCGGAGCATCTTCATTTCCTTCTGGAAATGTATTGCCAGGGTTCAGTTTATATGACAATTCAGTGGGTGCTTGGAAGAAAGAAGACTACACCGAGGGAACTGGCAAAGGCACTGACGGAAGCGGTGCCGGCAGAACTGAAAGCAGTATTTGAAAAATTGCAGATGATATAGTGGTGACGGATGATGATTGAGAGTGGAATTTGTCCATGACAGATATTGAAAAATCAAGTGACAGAGTTGGCTTTTTGTAACTTTTTATTTGTCGCTTTCATTGGTAAAATAGAGGTATCAATAAAGGACAAAGGAGAAGATAAAATGGCAAACAGAATTATGTTAAACGAGACTTCCTACCATGGCGCAGGAGCAATTAAAGAAATCGCAAACGAGGCAAAGGCAAGAGCATTTAAGAAAGCATTTGTCTGTTCTGACCCGGATTTGATTAAGTTTGGTGTAACATCCAAAGTAACCGATGTATTGGATGAAGCAGGACTTGCTTATGAAATCTATTCAGATATTAAGGCAAATCCTACCATTCAGAACGTACAGCATGGTGTGGAAGCATTTAAAGCATCAAAAGCAGATTATATCATTGCAATTGGTGGTGGTTCATCTATGGATACATCAAAAGCAATTGGTATCATTATTGCAAATCCGGAATTTGAGGATGTCAGAAGCTTAGAGGGTGTAGCTCCGACAAAGAAGCCTTGTGTTCCGATTATTGCTGTACCGACAACAGCCGGAACTGCAGCAGAAGTTACCATTAACTATGTAATTACAGATGTAGAGCGTAAGAGAAAATTTGTATGTGTAGACCCGCATGATATGCCGGTTATCGCAGTAATTGACCCGGAGATGATGTCATCTATGCCAAAGGGACTGACAGCTTCCACTGGAATGGATGCACTGACACATGCCATTGAAGGATATACTACAAAGGCTGCATGGGAAATGACTGATATGTTCCATTTGAAAGCGATTGAAATTATCAGCAGATCTTTAAGAAGTGCAGTTGCCAATGAAAAAGAAGGCCGTGAAGGAATGGCATTAGGACAGTATATTGCAGGAATGGGATTTTCTAATGTAGGACTTGGAATTGCACATTCCATGGCACATACATTAGGTGCTGTATATGATACTCCACATGGAGTTGCCTGTGCAATGATGCTTCCAATCGTAATGGAATACAACGCAGAATGCACTGGTGAGAAATATCGTGAGATTGCAAGAGCAATGGGTGTAAAAGGCGTAGATGACATGTCTGTAGAAGAATACAGAAAGGCAGCCATTGATGCGGTACAGCAGTTATCTGTAGATGTTGGAATTCCAACAAAATTAGAGGCGTTAAAGGAAGAAGACTTAGAATTCCTTGCAGAATCCGCTTTTGCTGATGCCTGTGCACCGGGCAATCCAAAGGATACAAATGTAGAGGATTTGAAAGCTTTATTCCGTAAACTGATGTAATCAGAAACTTAGACAATATATTATAGAAGAAAAGATAGCAGACTCCCGGAGTATCGAAAAAACGATGTTCCGGGAGTTCTTTATGAAAAATTTATTTGCGTCTGATAGGATGGAACCGTATAATGAAATTGGATTGATATTCAATAGAGCATACTTTGTGAAGGGTTTGAGAGAGGAATCGGAAACAAAGGAGGCTATTAACCTGAACAGCGAAATTACAAATGCAGTAAAAGCTGCAAGAAATCGGGCACAATATGATGAATGTGCCAAAAGACTCTTAGGACAAAAAAGTATTCTGGCGCATATTTTGGTGAATACCGTGGATGAATTTAAAGGTATGAATCCCAAGGATGTGATACCGTATATTGAAGGAGAACCACAGGTTGGTGTTGTGCCCATAGAACCGGGACTTACAAATGCAAGCGATATGGCAGGACATATTGGCGGATTTAATTCAGAAAATGCAGAAATAAATGAAGGAACGGTCAGGTTTGATATTGTTTTTTATGTGCGCATGAGAGATGGAATTTCTCAAATTATAGTAAATATTGAAGCTCAGAAGAACAAACCTGTTACATATAAAATATTGAACCGGGCGATATTCTATGTAAGCAGGCTTATTTCATCCCAAAAGGAACGTGATTTTTGGCATTCGGATTATGATGACATAAAACGGGTATTTAGTATCTGGATTTGCATGAATATGGATATGAATTCGATGAGTTATATTCATCTGATGAAAGAAGATATCGTAAATGAATATGACTGGGAAGGAAATATAAACCTTTTGAATATTGTATTGCTTGGTGTAACAAATGAAGTTCCCAAAAGAGAGGAACGCTATGAGCTGCATCGGCTGATAAGCACACTTTTGTCAAATGAAATAGAAGCAGAAGAAAAATTAAATATGATAGAACTGGAATATCAGATTCCGGTAAGTGAAGAATTGAGAGAGGAAGTGAACCTGATGTGTAATCTGAGTGAAGGAATAGAAGAAAGAGCAGCAGAAAAGGCTACAGAAAAGACATTAAGAGAAACAAACAAAAAAGTAATTACCAATATGCACAGGAAGGGCTATACCTTAGAACAGATAGCAGAGATTGTGGAAATCAAACCGGAGGAAGTAGGAAAAATCATAGAAGAATCTATGTCAGTATAGAATAGAGAGAGGAAGTAGAAAAATGGCAGCACAGTTAGCGTTTGCAAGTGATTATATGGAAGGAGCTCATCCGGCAATTCTAAAAAAGTTAACGGAGACAAATCTGATAAAAAGTGCCGGATACGGACTGGATGAATATTCGGAAACTGCAAGGGAAAAGATTCGGAAAGCCTGCAATGCACCGGAGGCAGAGGTGCATTTTCTGGTGGGAGGAACGCAGACCAATGCCACGGTAATTGGTGCCCTGTTAGCATCCTATCAGGGAGTGATTGCGGCAGAGACCGGACATGTCAGTTCCCATGAGGCAGGAGCTATTGAAGCGGGTGGACATAAAGTGTTGACGATTCCGCAGACAGATGGAAAAATCAGCGCAGAAAAGGTAGAAGAAGTCTTAAATAAATTTAAAGAGGATGGCAACCGTGATCATATGGTGATGCCGGGAATGGTATACATTTCCCAGCCGACAGAATATGGAACCTTATATAACAGGCAGGAATTAGAAGCATTAAGTAAAGTATGCCGCAGCAATGGTGTTCCACTTTATTTAGATGGAGCAAGACTTGCTTATGCACTGGCATGCCCGGTGAATGATGTGACATTAGAAGATATTGCAGCATGCTGCGATGCCTTTTATATCGGAGGAACAAAATGCGGTGCATTGTTTGGAGAGGCGGTGGTATTTCCAAAGCCGGGGCTTATTCCGCATTTCTTCACCATTGTAAAACAGCATGGAGCACTGCTTGCCAAGGGACGGATACTTGGCATCCAGTTTGATGTGTTATTTGAAAATGATTTATATGAGCATATCGGAGAGCCGGCAATTGCAGCGGCAGATAAGATTCGGGAAGGCTTAAAGGAAAATGGAATCGAACTTTATCTGGATGCTCCCACCAATCAGGTCTTTTGCGTGGTAGAGAATGCATTTATGGAAAAGCTTGCGCAAAAAGTTGAATTCAGCTTCTGGGAGAAAAAGGATGAGAACCATACGGTAATTCGTTTTGCAACCAGTTGGGCAACGACAATGGAAGACGTGGATGAGCTGATAAAATTGATTAAACAGATAAATGAGTAGATGAATGATAGACGGATAAACAGATAATGAATAAAAAGGATGGAATGAGGATTTAAAAGATGTGGGCAATACTAATGATAGTACTGTTTTTCAGTGCGTTTGCAGGAATCATCTATCTGATAAACCGGATTGGAAAATTTGGTTTCCTGAATAAAATAACAAAAGGAAAAAAGTGGCTGCGCATCCTAATTAGTGCGGTTTTGGTATGTGGAATCACCGTAATACTCTGGGTAGCGTGGGGTTCGATGAATGCTATAGTATGCATTCTGCATCTGATTATATTCTGGCTTATCAGTGACGGAATTTTTGCACTGATAAAAAAACGCCGGAAGAGATCTTTGAAAAGATATTATGCCGGAGCTGTGGCACTTGTATTTACCATAGGATATCTTGGAAGCGGCTGGTATCTGGCACATCATGTATGGGAGACGGACTATCAGATTCAGACGGATAAGGAAGTAGGAAGCCTTCGGGTGGCAGTATTTGCAGATTCCCATGTAGGGACAACTTTTCATGGGGAAGGCTTTGCCGAGCATATGAAAACCATAGAGGAGCAGCACCCGGATGTGGTTCTGATTGTGGGAGACTTTGTGGATGATGATACGACAAAAGAAGATATGATAGCCTGCTGCAAAGCATTAGGAGAGCTTGATGCGACTTATGGTGTATATTATGTCTTTGGAAATCATGATAAAGGATATTATCCGCCGGAATACCGGGGCTATGATGGAAATGATTTGATAGTGGAATTAGAAAAAAATCAGGTACATGTTCTGCAGGATGAGGTAGAACTGATTGCGGATAAATTCTATATAATAGGAAGACAGGATAAATCCGAAGAATATGCAGAAAAAAGAGCCACAATGGAAGAACTGACGGCAAACCTTGATCCGGATAAATTCTCCATTGTATTAGACCATCAGCCACAGGATTATGCAGCGCAGCAGAATGTCAATGTGGATCTGGTTCTTTCCGGACATACCCACGGTGGACAGCTATTCCCGCTGATGACCATTGAGAATCTTACGAAAATGACACCGGATGACCGTGTCTATGGATATGAGCAGAGAGAAAATACGAATTTTATTGTAACATCAGGAATTTCCGACTGGGCGATTAAGTTTAAAACGGGATGTAAGTCGGAGTATCTTATGATTGATATTGAAAGAAAATAAAAGAGGTGTATATGAAAAAGTTATTTTTGTATTTGACGGAATTTTTTGCAGGAATGTCAGTGATGGCAGTAGAGTTAGGCGCAAGCAGATTACTTGCACCATATTTTAGTTCTTCTCAGATAGTCTGGACAATCATTATCGGAACCATTATGATTGCCATGGCATTGGGAAATATTTATGGCGGAAGGACGGCAGACAAATCACCGAACCCGGATAAACTGTATGGAAGAATTATCATTGCCGCAATCTGGATTGCATTAATTCCGGTAGTGGGAAAATATATTATCATAGGAATATCAGCCCTTTTAATCTTTGCGGTAAATAATAATTTCCTGATTATTGCAGCTTTTGCAGCCTGCATGGTAATTTTCGTATTTCCGCTGTTTCTGTTGGGAACGGTAACACCATCCCTGGTAAAATATTCTGTTGATAATTTAGATGACAACGGAAAGACAGTAGGTACCTTAGGGGCATTTAACACCATCGGAAGCATCATTGGAACCTTTATCCCAACCTTTGTGACAATTCCGGCAGTAGGAACATCCGTTACATTTCTTATCTTTGCGGGAATTTTACTGGCATTATCCATCGTATATTTTATCAATGCGCATACCGGAAAGAAGAAAATAGTTGCATCTATTCTGATATTTGCACTGTGCTGCGGGTTTGGATATTCCGACTCATTTGCATTCTGGGAAAATAATCTGACCTATGAGGGGGAATCCGTATATAACTATCTTCAGGTATACGAAAATCAGGACAAGGTGTCCTTATCCACCAATGTGTTATTCGGTGTGCAGTCTGTGTATATGAAGCAGGATGAACTGACCGGCATGTATTATGATTATGCCATGGCGGCACCGCTTATGTTAAAAGACAAAGAAATATCAGACATGGATGTGCTGATTCTTGGAATGGGAACCGGTACTTATGCAACCCAGTGCCGGAAATATTTTGGAGATATGAATGTGGAAGGTGTTGAAATTGATGAGAAGATTACAAAGCTTTCCAGACAGTATTTTTCACTTTCGGAGGATGTGCCGGTAACGACTTATGATGGAAGAGCATTTTTAAATGCATCCGATAAGAAATACGATGTCATTATGGTAGATGCTTATCAGGATATTACGATTCCGTTTCAGATGTCTTCCGTTGAATTTTTTACGCTGGTAAAAGAGCATTTAAATGAAAATGGCGTAATGGTGGTGAATATGAACATGCGTGGGCAGAAAGAAGGAAATATTAACCAGTATCTTTCCGACACCATAGGAAGTGTATTTGGAACAGAATATACTGTGGATGTGGCAGGCTCTACAAACCGGGAACTGTTTGCATCCGACAATGGAGAAATTTTAAAGAATCTTTCTAACAACATTTCCAAGCTTGAAAATCAGGAGTTAAAGGGAATGATGACAGAGGTATTGGCAGATACCGTTTCCTATGAAAAGGGCGATTATATTCTTACAGATGATAAGGCACCGGTGGAACTTCTTGGAATGCAGGTGATTGATGAGATGATAAAAGATGAAGTTGCATATTATAAGGGAGTTTATAAAGAGGAAGGGCTGAAAGGACTGCTGAATTCCTTTTAAATATAAGAAAAATAGAAATTAACAAAAATTGTCTGAAAATTTTAGCACTCACCTATTGACAGTGCTAATAATGCGTGCTATATTTATGCTTGGAAACAGAAATAACAGGAATTCGTTCATAGCACAGTGGGAAATGAGGTGAAAGATATGAACATTCAGAAATTTACACAGAAGTCAATGGAAGCAATCCAGGATTGCGAAAAATTAGCATATGAATATGGCAATCAGGAAATCGAGCAGGAACATCTTTTAGTGGCATTACTGCAGCAGGAAGATGGACTGATTTTAAAACTGATTGAGAAAATGGAAATCCAGAAGGAGCATTTTGTAGACAATGCAATCCGCCATCTGGAAGCAAGAACCAAGGTGTCCGGCGGCCAGGTTTATGTCGGTCAGGCATTGAATAAGGTATTGATTAGTGCAGAGGATGAGGCAAAGCAGATGGGAGATGATTATGTCTCTGTAGAGCATCTGTTTTTATCCTTATTAAGATATCCGAATCCTGCATTAAAGGAAATTTTTAAGGAATATGGTATTACAAGAGACCGTTTCCTGCAGGCACTGTCTACGGTGCGTGGCAACCAGCGTGTGACCTCCGATAATCCGGAAGCTACTTATGATACCTTAAATAAATATGGATATGATATGGTAGAGAGGGCGAGAGACCAGAAGCTGGATCCGGTCATCGGACGAGATGCAGAAATCCGGAATGTAGTGCGAATTTTGTCCCGTAAGACGAAAAACAATCCGGTACTGATTGGCGAACCCGGTGTAGGTAAAACCGCAGTTGTAGAGGGACTGGCACAACGGATTGTACGTGGTGATGTTCCGGAAGGATTAAAGGATAAGAAGCTCTTTGCACTGGATATGGGTGCATTGGTAGCCGGAGCAAAATACCGTGGTGAATTTGAGGAACGTCTGAAAGCAGTATTGGATGAAGTAAAGAAATCCGAAGGTCAGATTATCCTCTTTATCGATGAGCTGCATACCATTGTCGGTGCAGGAAAAACCGATGGAGCCATGGATGCCGGACAGCTTTTAAAACCAATGCTTGCCCGTGGAGAACTGCATTGTATCGGTGCTACCACATTGGATGAGTACCGGGAATACATTGAAAAGGATGCCGCATTGGAACGAAGATTCCAGCCGGTTATGGTAGACGAACCAACGGTAGAAGATACTATTTCTATCCTGCGTGGATTAAAGGAGAGGTATGAAGTATTCCATGGAGTAAAGATTACCGACAGTGCACTGGTTTCCGCAGCAGTGCTTTCGAACCGTTATATCTCAGACCGGTTCTTACCGGATAAGGCAATTGACCTGGTGGATGAAGCCTGTGCACTGATTAAGACAGAACTTGATTCCATGCCGACTGAGTTAGACGAACTGAACCGTCGTGTCATGCAGTTAGAGATTGAAGAGACTGCATTGAAAAAAGAGGATGACCGTCTGAGCCAGGAGCGTCTGGCAGACTTACAGAAAGAGTTGGCAGAGCTTCGGAGTGAGTTCCAGAATAAGAAGGCACAGTGGGACAATGAAAAGAAATCCGTAGAGAAAGTCCAGAAGCTGCGTGAGGATTTGGAAAGCCTGAAAAATGAAATCCAGCAGGCAGAGCAGAGCTATGATTTAAATAAAGCGGCAGAATTAAAATATGGTAAGCTGCCGCAGTTACAGCAGCAGTTGGAAATTGAAGAAGAGAAAGTCAAAGGTGAAGATTTATCACTGGTACATGAAAGCGTCAGCGAAGAAGAAATCGCAAAGATTATCTCCCGCTGGACCGGAATCCCGGTAGCAAAACTGACTGAGAGCGAACGAAATAAGACACTGCACCTTGATGAAGAACTGCATAAACGTGTCATTGGACAGGACGAGGGCGTTACCAAGGTAACAGAAGCAATCATTCGTTCCAAAGCCGGAATCAAAGACCCGAGCAAGCCAATCGGTTCTTTCCTGTTCTTAGGACCAACCGGTGTAGGTAAGACAGAGCTTGCCAAAGCATTAGCAAGCTGCCTTTTCGATGATGAATCCAATATGGTCCGTCTCGATATGAGCGAGTATATGGAGAAATATTCCGTCTCCCGTCTGATTGGAGCACCTCCTGGATATGTAGGTTATGATGAAGGTGGTCAGCTGACGGAGGCAGTCCGCCGGAAACCGTATTCCGTAGTCCTCTTTGATGAGGTGGAAAAAGCACATCCGGATGTCTTTAATGTACTGCTTCAGGTACTGGATGACGGGCGAATTACCGATTCCCAGGGACGTACCGTAGACTTTAAGAATACCATTATTATCATGACTTCTAACTTAGGCTCCATGCATCTGTTGGAGGGCATTGACGAAAATGGCGAGATTCGTCCGGAAGCAGAAGAAGCTGTCATGGAAGAACTGAAGGGTAACTTCCGGCCGGAATTTTTAAACCGTCTGGATGAAATCATTATGTTCAAGCCGCTGACCAAAGACAACATCGGCAACATTATCAAGTTACTGATGGAAGATCTGAATAAACGTCTTGCAGACCGTGAACTGAAAGTGGAACTGACCAAGGCTGCCGAGGATTATATTACCGAGAAAGGTTATGACCCGGTATATGGTGCAAGACCGCTGAAACGTTTCCTGCAGAAATATGTGGAGACATTGGCAGCAAAATTGATTCTTGCAGATAAAGTCAGAGAGGGAGATACCATTCTTATCGACCTTACCAATGGAGAACTGACTGCCAGCGCAAAACCGGCGACCGCCTGAAATGGTTCAAGCCTGACATAATAAGAAATGCAGTTGCTGCATATATTGTCAGGAGAGCAGAAAAGTAACGGTGTAAAATGAGTCGAATCCGAAAAGCATTGATATGGATGAATCTGGCACTGGCGGTATTGGTAATTGCCGCCGGAGCCTGTCGGATCCGTGTCAATCATCTGGTAAATGCAGAGAGCATGAATATAAAGAAAACAAGTGGAATAAAAGAGGTTGCATTGACATTTGACGATGGACCAAGCCCGGAATGTACGAAAGATTTACTGGAAGGGCTGAAGGAGCGCAATGTCAAAGCAACCTTTTTTGTAATCGGAGAGAAAGCAGAGGCATATCCGGATTTGATAAAGAAAATTCAGGATGATGGGCATATCATAGGAAATCATTCCTATACCCATGTGAACCTTGGCATCTTATCGAAGAAAGATGCCTGTGAGCAGATTCGAAAGACCAATGATGCCATTTATCAGATTACCGGGGAATATCCGCAGTTTTTGCGCTCTCCTTTCGGAAGCACCCAGAAGAATCTGGACTGTCAGATGAATATGATAGAGGTGCTCTGGGATGTAGACCCAAGGGACTGGGAGGTGCAGAATAAGGAAAAAGTCGTCAATAAAGTAATGACGGATGTCAAAGATGGTGATATTATTTTATTACATGACGGTTATGACAGCAGTATGCTGGCAGCCTTTGAGATTATTGACCGGCTGCAGGCACAGGGTTATGAATTTGTAACGGTAGATAAGCTGATATTTGAGTTACCTTGAGAAAAAAGAATGTTTCAATGGATTTTTTGCGTGTTTTCGCTGGAAAATCGAGAAAAAATACCAGAATAGACTTGTCAAAAGGCAAAAATTAAGGTATGGTATCTTAGGATGAAATGAATTATTTTAAAGCTCAAATGTCATTTTGAAACCAAAAAAGTATAAAAATGAAGAAAAATAAGAGTAAAAATGCAAGATTCGTTTTGAAATTATGCAAGGAGCAAAAATGGATTTATTTGATTACATGCGGGAACAGAATATGGAAAAAGAGTCTCCCCTTGCGGCAAGACTTCGTCCCACGACCTTAGACGAAGTGGTCGGGCAGGAACATATTATCGGAAAGGACAAGCTGTTATATCGTGCCATTAAAGCAGATAAGTTAAGTTCTATTCTTTTCTATGGACCGCCGGGAACCGGAAAGACCACGCTGGCAAAAGTGATTGCCAATACCACCAGTGCTGAATTCCTTCAGATGAATGCTACATCTGCAGGAAAGAAGGACATGGAGGAAGTGGTGCAGCAGGCAAAGAACAATCAGGGAATGTATGGAAAGAAAACGATTCTTTTCATCGACGAGATTCATCGTTTTAATAAAGGACAGCAGGACTACCTTCTGCCTTTTGTAGAAGACGGAACGATTATCCTGATTGGTGCCACAACGGAAAATCCATATTTTGAAGTCAATGGAGCTTTACTATCCCGTTCCATTATTTTTGAACTGCATGCACTGGAAAAAGAAGATATTAAGAAGCTTTTGGTGCGGGCAGTTACTGATAAGGAAAAAGGAATGGGTGCATATCAGGCAGTCATCGATGAGGATGCACTGGAATTCATGGCAGATGTAGCCAATGGAGATGCAAGGGCAGCCCTTACCGCCATTGAACTTGGAATCTTAACCACACCACGAAGCGAAGACGGACTTATCCATATTACAATCGATGTGGCACAGGAATGTATCCAGAAGCGTGTAGTGAAATATGATAAGGCAGGCGATAATCATTATGATACGATTTCTGCATTTATCAAAAGTATCCGTGGAACAGACCCGGATGCAGCCCTTTATTACCTCGCAAGAATGTTATATGCAGGAGAAGATATCCGTTTCATCGCAAGAAGAATCATGATCAGCGCGGCAGAGGATGTTGGTACAGCAGACCCGATGGCATTGAATGTAGCGGTTTCTGCAGCACAGGCAGTAGAACGCATCGGTATGCCGGAGGCACAGATTATTCTTGCAGAAGCAGTTGCCTATGTGGCAAGTGCACCAAAGAGTAATGCATCCTATATGGGACTGAATCGCGCGATGGATGTGGTAGAACATACCAAAACGGCACCGATACCAAATCACTTAAAGGATGCACATTACAAATCCGCCGGAAAATTAGGACATGGTCTGGGTTATCTTTATTCCCATGATTACCCGCACCACTATGTCAGACAGCAGTATCTTCCGGATGGGCTGACGGATTCGGTATTTTACGAGCCGACCGACAATGGAAAAGAAAAAGAAATCGCCCAGTGGCTTCACTGGTTAAAAGAAAATGATGAATGATACAGGAGGAAGGAATAAGATGCAGTCTTATCAGGAAATGTCAAAAGAAGAATTGTATAAGGTAAAGGAAGGTCTTGAAAAAGAGTATGCAAAATACAAGGGAATGGGTCTTTCTTTAAATATGGCAAGAGGAAAGCCGGCAGCAACCCAGCTCGACCTTGTCATGCCGATGCTGGATGTATTAAACAGCAGCAGTGAATTAATTGCAGAAGATGGTACAGATTGTAGAAATTATGGAGAATTAAAAGGAATTCCGGAAGCAAGAAAATTAATTGCAGATATGGTAGGAAGCACACCGGACCATGTTTTTGTATACGGTAATTCCAGTTTAAATGTTATGTACGATACCGTATCCCGTTCCTTTACCCACGGTGTCATGGGAAGTACACCATGGTGCAAACTGGATAAAGTAAAATTCTTATGTCCGGTACCGGGCTATGACCGTCATTTCGGAGTAACAGAATTTTTCGGTGTAGAAATGGTAAATGTACCGATGACTTCCGAAGGACCGGATATGGATATGGTAGAGCGTCTGGTAAGCAGCGATGATTCCATTAAAGGAATCTGGTGTGTACCAAAATATTCCAATCCTCAGGGAATCACTTATTCCGATAAAACTGTCCGCCGTATGGCAGCATTAAAGCCGGCAGCAGAAGACTTCCGTATTTACTGGGACAATGCCTATGTAGTACATCATCTCTATGAAGATGAGCAGGATGACCTTTTAGATATCATCAGCGAATGTGAGAAAGCCGGCAACCCGGATATGGTATATGAATTCTGCTCTACATCAAAGGTAAGCTTCCCAGGAAGCGGTATTGCAGCAATCGTAACTTCCAAGGCAAACCTTGACTTCATTGAAAAACAGTTTACGATGCAGACCATCGGACATGATAAGATTAATCAGCTTCGTCATGTACGTTATTTCAAAAATATTGACGGAATCAATGCACATATGATGAAACAGGCAGCAATTATGCGTCCGAAGTTTGAAATGGTAGAAAGAACATTGCAGGATGAATTAGGCGAGCTTGGAATCGGTTCCTGGATTAGCCCGAAGGGTGGATACTTCATCTGCTTTAATACTTTACCGGGATGTGCAAAGAGTGTTGTTGCCAAAGCAAAAGAAGCAGGCGTTGTTTTGACACCGGCAGGAGCACCTTTCCCTTATGGAAAAGACCCGGAGGATTCTGTTATCCGTATTGCACCAAGCTTCCCGACTATGGAAGAACTTGAGACAGCAACTAAAATTTTTGTACTTTGCGTCAAACTTGCAAGCGTAGAAAAACTGCTTGCAGAATAGAAAGAATCATATGAAACAGGAAAAAAGACAGGGAATTTTATTTATTATAGGAGCAGGCTTCTTCTTTGCACTGATGACATTTTTTGTCCGGCTGTCAGGAGACCTGCCTACGATGGAAAAGGCTTTTTTCCGAAATGCAGTAGCTGCCGTTGTGGCAGCTTTTCTGCTCATCCGGGCAAAAGAGCCATTCTATGCACCAAAGAAAAGCTGGGGCGGACTCTTCATGCGAAGCTTCTGCGGAACGGTAGGATTAATCTGTAATTTCTATGCCATTGACCGGCTGAATATTGCAGATGCCAATATGTTAAATAAGTTATCGCCTTTCTTTGCAATTATTATGTCAACCTTTATCTTAAAGGAAAAGGCAAATAAAGTAGAATGGGGAGCAGTCGTGCTGGCATTTACCGGAGCACTGCTTGTCATTAAGCCATCCTTTGATATACAGTTTGTTTACGGACTGATTGGAGCACTGGGCGGACTGGGTGCAGGAATTGCTTATACCTATGTGCGTAAATTAGGGAAAATGGGAGTGAAGGGACCGGTTATCGTCCTTTGTTTTTCACTCTTTTCCTGTGTTGTCACATTGCCGTTTTTCATCATCGGATATAAGCCTATGAGCATGACACAGTTTGTCTGCCTTATGCTGGCTGGCGTATGTGCAGCAGGCGGACAGATCTGCATTACCACAGCATATACGAAAGCACCGGCAAAAGCGATATCTGTTTTTGATTACACCCAGATTGTCTTTGCAGCACTTCTTGGCATTCTGTTCCTGGATCAGATACCGGATGTCCTCAGTATTGCAGGCTATATTGTAATCATTGGAACTGCCATATTTAAGTGGCAGTATAATATGAAATACGACACCTAGAAAAGGGAACTGGAAAAGATATCTGAAAATGCACTTTTTTACGGTAATGCGTAAAAATATTGTTGCGTTGAATCAGGCTATCACTTATAATGATACTCAAAGTAAATTTATTGGGCGATTGCGAAATTGGATAGATGTACTTTCTGAAATTTTAGATATAAAAGGGTATTTGAAGTTATTTGTACTGGAATGCCAGCAGTTCTTAAGTGTATGTTTTGCGTGATTGTAAACTGTCTTTCCGTTGCTTTGACGGGGTCGCTGTACTGTCCGTCAACTGCGGATGCAGCATAAAGTCTGCAAGGGGCACTAAGAATTTCGGTATAATGCCATATTTTCCGGCAACCGGCGCAAATTCACATCCATGTTCAATTGCGCCTCGCTGGCACGTCCCTGTGCCAGCGTTGCCAAAGAACCGACGAAATTCTAAGTGCCCCTAACAGCCCTTATCATGCATCTGAAGTTGACGAACAATGCAGCGACGATGTCAAACATTGGAAAGACTGTTTTTATCGCGTTACGCAAAACATGCCTTTTAGAACTGCGGGATTTCAGTGCAGACTTCAAATCCCCTTTCATAGCAAAATTTTGAAAGAAAAGCTGTCCCCTTTCGCAATCGCCTAAAGAAAATCACATAGAGAAGGAGAAGAAACATGTATACATTAGAAGATATTCAGGCAGTGGACATGGAAGTTGCAGATGCCATTACCAAAGAATTTGACCGTCAGAACAGCCACATTGAGCTGATCGCATCTGAGAACTGGGTAAGCCCGGCAGTAATGTCAGCAATGGGCAGTGTAATGACTAATAAATATGCAGAAGGCTATCCGGGAAAGAGATATTACGGCGGATGTGACTGCGTTGATATTGTAGAGAATCTGGCAATTGAGAGAGCAAAAGAGCTGTTTGGCTGTGACTATGTAAACGTACAGCCACATTCCGGTGCACAGGCAAACATGGCTGTACAGTTTGCTATTTTAAAACCGGGTGATACCGTAATGGGAATGAACTTAGACCATGGTGGACATTTAACACACGGAAGTCCGGTAAACTTCTCCGGAACATATTTCCATATTGTGCCTTATGGTGTAAATGATGAAGGCTTCATTGACTATGACAATGTTATGCAGATTGCAATGGAATGTAAGCCAAAGATGATTATTGCAGGTGCGTCCGCATATGCAAGAACCATTGATTTCAAGAAATTCCGTGAAATCGCAGATGCCTGTGGTGCAGTTCTTATGGTTGATATGGCACATATTGCCGGACTTGTTGCAGCCGGACTTCATCCAAGCCCAATTCCATATGCAGATGTTGTAACAACAACAACCCATAAAACCTTAAGAGGACCAAGAGGCGGAATGATTCTCTGCAATCAGGAAGCAGCAGATAAATATAACTTTAATAAGGCAGTATTTCCGGGAATCCAGGGTGGACCTTTAATGCATGTCATTGCAGCAAAGGCAGTCTGCTTAAAAGAAGCGTTACAGCCGGAATTCAAGGTATATCAGCAGGGTATTATTGATAATGCCCAGGCACTTTGCAAGGGCTTATTAAGCCGTGACATCAGGATTGTATCCGGTGGAACCGACAATCATCTGATGTTAGTAGATCTTACCAACTATGATCTGACAGGTAAGGCAGTAGAGAAATTATTAGACTCTGTAAATATCACCTGTAATAAGAATACCATTCCGAATGATCCGAAGTCTCCATTTGTAACCAGTGGCGTCCGTCTCGGTACTGCAGCTGTTACATCAAGAGGCATGAATACAGAGGATATGGATAAGATTGCAGAAGCAATTGCCATGATGATTAAAGAGGGTGAAACAGCTTCTGAAAAAGCAAGAGCAATCGTATCAGAGTTAACTGCAAAATATCCTTTGAAATAAATCACAAAAAATTTCGTCAGGAAATTAATGATTTCTTAAGAAATCTTAGGAATTATCCACGCTGTATTTCGAATAAGAAAATGATAAAATAGTCGTAAAGTATGAAAGCTTTACGGCTATTTTTTTCGAAGTCAGGCACCCATAAAAAGCTGCCAACGGCAGTTTCTACAGGTAAAAGGCAGGAAAAAGGAATTATTCAGGAGGAGACAGATGAGCAAAAAGAAGGTAGGCATTATTATTGGAGTTATTGCAGCGGCAGTAGTTGCAGCCGGAGTAGGATTCTATTTCCTAAAGGGAAGAAGCAGCGGTGGAAATTCGGCAGACAAGGTATATGTAGAAAAAGTATCTGCAATCATGAATCAGTCAGCAGGAGTCAATAACCGTTACAGTGGTGTGGTAGAACCACAGGAGACCTTAGAGATAAATAGGGATTCCGAACGTAAGGTAAAGGAAGTATACGTTTCCGTTGGCGATGAAGTAGAAGAGGGAACCGTATTATTTTCCTATGATACAGAAGATTTGCAGATGCAGATAGACCAGGCAAAGCTTGAGATGGAAGGCATTGCAAATGACATTTCTAATTCAAATGCACAGATTGCCGAATTACAGAAAGAAAAAGCAAGTGCACCGGAAGACCAGCAGTTTGAATATACCACACAGATTCAGACACTGCAGACTTCCATTAAGCAGTCAGAATATAATAAGAAAAGCAAACAGGCAGAGATTGACAAATACCAGAAATCCATCGACAACTCAGAAGTAACCAGTAAGATGGCTGGTGTTGTAAAAGAAATCAATGAAAACGGGGTGGATTCCAATGGAAATACTGCAGCATATATGAAAATATTAGCTACAGGCGAGTACCGTGTAAAAGGAACGATTGATGAGACTTCTGTAGGAACAATATCCGAGGGAACACCGGTTATTTTACGTTCCAGATTAGACGATACGCAGACCTGGACAGGAAGTATTTCCAAGATTGATACTGAAAGCACTCAGACAGACAGTAATTCTGCTTATATGTATGATGGAAGCAGCTCCGGAGATTCTGCGTCCAAGTATTCATTCTATGTTACTTTGGACAGTACAGATGGACTGATGTTAGGACAGCATTTATATATAGAGCCGGATTACGGACAGGGTACAGCAGAGGAAAAAGAAGGACTCTGGCTGTATGACTATTATATTGTGCAGGATGATGGAGATCCATATGTGTGGGCAGCAGATAAGAAGAACCGTCTAGAAAAACGTAAAGTGGAATTAGGCGAGTATGATGAAAATCTGGGTGAATATGAGATTAAATCCGGACTTTCTGAAGATGACCTGATTGCATTCCCAATGCAGGGACTGTATGAGGGTGTAGCTGCAGTTACCAATATGGAAGAAGTAGATTATTCTTCTCCATTATATAATCAGGAATCTACAGATGATTCCGGTATGGATGAGGGAATGTATGATGAAGCCGGAACTGAGTACATGGATGAAGGTATGTATAATACTGACGGAACCGAATACATGGACGAAGGAATGTATGATGAAGCCGGAACTGAATTTACAGATAGCGGCGAGTCAGGTGCGACAGATTCGGAGGTGGTTGAATGATTCTGAATCTGCAGCATATCTATAAAGATTACAATCAGGATAAACTGGTAGTTCCGGTATTGAAGGATGTATCTTTACAGGTAGAAGAAGGAGAATATGTTGCTATCATGGGACCGTCCGGTTCCGGAAAGACAACATTGATGAATATTATCGGATGTCTGGACAGACCGACTTCCGGAACCTATGAACTGGCAGAAAAGGATGTCTTAAACTTAAAAGACCGTGAGATGTCGGCTGTCCGACTGAACAGTATTGGATTTGTATTCCAGAGTTTTCAGCTGATGCCAAGGGAAAGTGCACTGGATAACGTATCACTTCCGCTGAGCTATGCCGGTGTAAAGAAGAAAGAACGGAAAGAAAGAGCACAGAAGGCATTGGAGCGTGTAGGCTTAGGAGACCGTTCCGGATTCCGCCCGACACAGCTTTCCGGTGGACAGAAGCAGAGAGTGGCAATTGCCCGTGCCATGGTAAATAATCCGAAGATTTTACTGGCGGATGAGCCGACCGGAGCATTGGACCAGAAATCCGGTAAACAGATTATGGAACTGTTCCAGAGCCTGAATGATGAGGGCGTTACCATTGTCATGATTACCCACGATATTAATATTGCAAAGCAGGCAAAGAGAATCCTCCATATAGTAGACGGAGAAATATTTACAGACGATGAGGAGGGCAAGGCATGAAAAAGAAAGTTATAATTGCAATTCTAATCGTAGTTTTAACCGGAGGTGGAATCACCGGAGGAGTAGTAGGATACCGGGCATACCAGAACAGTAAGCTGGTAGCAGAGGTACAGTCAGTATCCATGTTAAATACCGGTTTCTGGGGTGACAGCATGGAAAGTGACGGAACCGTGACCAATGGACAGCAGCAGGATGTTTATGTCAGCACAGAGCAGACCGTTCAGAAAGTATTTGTAACAGAAGGACAGGAAGTATCCGAAGGTGACCCACTGTTACAGTATGATATGACCAATATTGACCTTGCAATTGAGATGAAGAAATTAGACATCCAGACGACCGAAAATAATATTGCTGTAGCACAGAAGGAATTGGAAAAGCTTAAAAATACCAAGCCGGTCAGCAATACCACAACAAGTACACCGTCTGTAGACAGTGTGACACCATCAGCACCGGAAACACCATCTACGGATACTTCTGTAACCACACCGGATACGGTAGAAGAGAAGAACGGAGATGCCTATAATTATATTTCAACAACGGCGCAGCCATATACCGGAGATGGAAGCCAGGAGAATCCATACCGCTTCTTATGTACAAAGGAAGCATATGTCTATGGAAGCTATCTGAATACATTGAAAAGTGAGGGGAAGGTTGCGGTATTTGAAATTCATGACGGAAATACCGTAGCCGGAACCTTAATCAGTGCATGGACAAAAGTCGGTGCAGCTTTAGAGGAAGCAGACCCGGATGCAAAATGGTATGTTATTGATGGAAGTAAAGTAATTAATGAGCCGGATATCCCGGATACCCCGGTCGAACCGGTTGTACCGGATACACCATCTGTACCGGATGATAACCAGCAGAGCGGATATACGGCAGATGAACTGGCAAAAGAGATTGCGGATAAAGAAAAAGAACTGACTAAGCTTGATCTGGATAAAAGAAAAGCGGAGCTTGCGTTGAAACAGATGGAAAGCCAGTCAGAAGATGGAATGGTTTATGCTGAGTTTAATGGTACCGTAAAGAAAGCAGGAGATCCGGATAATCTTCCAAATGATGGAAATGCATTTTTGACACTTTCCGGTTCAGATGGTCTATATGTAAAAGGAATACTAAATGAGCTTGCATTGGAACAGGTGAAGGTGGGACAGAGTGTTACAGCAACCTCCTGGAGCACCGGAATGGTATTTGATGCAACGATAACAGAGATTAATGATTACCCGGAAGATGCAAATGGATATTATGGCAGTGGTAATCCAAATGCTTCCTATTATGGCTATACTGCATATATTGAAGACAGTACCGGACTTAGCAATGGAGATAACTTAAGTCTTTCCATCAATCTTGGCGGAGATGAAGATGCTTCTGATAAGATTTATCTGGATAAAGCGTATGTGCGTAAGGAAGATGGTAAGAGCTATGTCATGAAGGATGATGGAACCGGTCATCTGGTAAAGCAGTATGTGAAGACAGGAAAGACCATATACGGATATGCAGTAGAAATCAAATCCGGAGTTACAATGGATGATTATCTTGCTTTTCCATATGGCAAGACAGCAAAAGAAGGAGTCAAAACCAATAAGGATGAAGATTCCGGAACTGTAATGTATTAGTAGGAGGGACGAACATGTTAGAAAATTTAAGATTATCTTTTCAGGGTATCTGGTCACACAAGATGCGTTCCTTCTTAACTATGCTGGGTATTATTATTGGTATTGCAGCAATTATTGCAATTGTATCTACGATTAAAGGAACGAATGAACAGATTGAGCAGAACCTGATTGGCGCAGGCGATAACAATGTTACAGTGCAGTTGTACCAGGGAGATTATTCCATGGATTTTTCCTATGAAAGTGTACCGGGTGGAATTCCGGTAATTACAAATGAAGCACTGGAGCAGATTAAAGATCTGGATGAAGTAGAGGATGCATCTTTATTCCTTTCCAGACAGGATTATGATGGAGCATACTATAAAAATACTTCTCTTTCCGGCGGTTATATTATGGGAGTAGACAATGGCTACTTTAATACTGCGGGAATGATTATGAAGAGCGGACGCTGCTTTACCGAAGAGGACTATAGTGATTTTGCAAAGGTCGCAATCTTAGATGAAGATTCTGCAGAAGCATTATTTCAGGGTGAGAATCCAATTGGAAAGACCATTGAGATTAAGCAGCAGCCATATATTGTTGTAGGAATTGCAACCAAGAGCGAGCAGTTCGAGCCGGTTATCAATTCCATTGATGATTATTATACTTATTCCCAGGACAGCAGTGGTAAGATTTATGTACCATCTGTAACCTGGCCGATTATCTATCGTTATGACGAACCACAGCAGGTTCTCATTAAAGCAAAGAGCACCAGCGATATGACCAATGCAGGAAAGAAGAGTGCCGATATTTTAAATGGCTATCTTGCAACATCGGATGATACCATTAAGTACAAATCCGAAGACTTACTGGAGCAGGCAAAACAAATTCAGCAGTTGAGCCAGTCCACCAATACCATGTTAATCTGGATTGCTGGAATTTCCCTTCTGGTTGGCGGTATCGGTGTAATGAATATCATGCTGGTATCCGTAACGGAGCGTACCAGTGAGATTGGTCTGAAGAAAGCAATCGGAGCAAGAAAGTCTGTTATCTTAGGACAGTTCTTAACCGAGGCAGCAGTACTTACCAGTTTAGGCGGATTGATTGGAGTTCTGGTGGGAATCATATTAGCTGAGATTATCTCAAAACTTAGTACCACACCGGTTGCCATCAGTGCACCGGCAGCCGTAGGCGGCGTGGTATTCTCCATGATTATCGGAATTATTTTCGGTCTTCTGCCATCCTATAAGGCAGCAAACTTAGACCCAATCGAGGCATTGCGTCACGAGTAAAAAATAGAAAACGTGTAAAATAAGAGGAAAATTCAGATTTCATTGAATTTTCCTCTTTTTAGGTTTTACTGTCATGGTGTAAATGAGCTGTTTTTATATCAGAAAGACCAAGAAAATAATCGGAAGAAACACTATAGTAATGGCAAAGCTTCAGAAGATGACGGATAGGAAGCTCGTTAGCACCACGTTCGTAACGGGCATACATGGTCTGGGAAGTTCCGAGAACGTCGGCAATTTCCTGCTGGGTTTTGTCATGGTCTTCGCGTAAATTACGCATTCGCTGTATATAATCCATATAATCTCCAAATCTAAAAATAAATCCGGAATTTTTCAAAAATAAATTTATATAATTCTCAAAAAATCCAGAATATATCCTAAAAATAGTATGTCTTGCAGAGGACTTTTTTAATTTATCATAATAAAGATGTTTACTATTGATTTTAGTAAATATATGTACTAAAATAGAGAGCAGTTCAAATGATAAAAGGAAGATAAACAGGAAAGGCGGACATTTATGAAAAACAGAAAGATTTCAACAGCAATAGCGGAAAAAGTTATGACAGGAGTATTAACGATACTTATGGCAATATCAGTTACAGCCTGTGGCAGCACGAAAGAGCAGGCAAATCCAGCTGCCACAGAAGTGACCGAAGCAGTTGTCACAACTGAGACAGAGAGCGAGGCAGCAACGGAGGCAAAGGTAGAAAATGAGGACGTGACAGAGACCGAGGCTATGACGGAGACAGAAACAGAGGAGCCGGTGCTGTTTCGGGTGAAGGTTACGAATTCAAATGGAGCATATTTAACAGACCAGCCAAGTGACAAAGAGTATCACGATTTTATTTTGACGGATTATGGAACCGAGTTTGATGTATTAGAAGTTTTTAATAATGAGGCAGAAGGATATACCTTTTATAGGGTTAATTGGAATGGACATAGAGAGTTTTTGTGGGATAGAGATGCAACAGTTATCGACTAACCATACATTCATCACATTTTTCAGCAACACAGTATTTTAGATATAAAGAACTGCAAAAATTTTGTTAAAAGAAAAATCGCTTAGACCGTGAATGTGCCAAGGCACATTCTTTTTCCAGAAATGAACATGGATATAGTAAAAAGTAACAAAAATCCCTTCCGAATTTTGTTATGGGTTTTATGGTTTTACGATGGTTTACGATGGGTTTACGAATGGAAAACTTGATAACATAGTCAAATCATGATATGATGTGACTATAATATAGGCGGAGGTGTTTTTTATGCATGCATTACAGGAAACAATACGACCATCTGCAGATTTAAGAAATCATTATAGTGAAATTTCAAAACAATGCAGAGAAGAAAATGAAGCGGTTATAATCACAGTAAACGGTCGGGGTGATACAGTCTCTCTTTCGTATGAGGAATATAAAAGAATGAAGTCAAGAATAGAACTTTTGGAAATTCTTACAGAAGCGGAAGATGATGTAAAGAATGGTAGAGTAGCACCGGTTCGTGAAACATTTGATGATTTAAGACAAATGCTTGGGGAGGAATAGAATTATTGAAATATGAAGTTGTTCGTACAGAAACGGCAGATGCGCAGATTAGAAAAATCGTATTGTATATAGCCGAAAATTTTGGTAATAAGGTTGCACTGGAAAAATTAGAAGAACTGGAACAGAATATTCTTGATTTGGCGGTTCATCCATTAAAGGGGGGAGAACCGCATTATCTTGTATTGAAAAGACAAGGGCATCGGGTGTTGATATTGGAAAAAAATCTGGTTTTCTATAAGATAAATGAAGAAAATAAAAGAGTTATAATCTATGCTGTTGTTGATCAGCGCCAGGATTACTTAAATATAATCAGAGGATTGTAGAATCCCCTTGCGTAAATCCAATCCCCGCGCTATAATAGGGAACAGAGTAAAAACAGCGTTTGACGAAAGCTAAGATTGACGGAATAATTCAGAGAGCCGGCGGCTGGTGTGAGCCGGTATTAGGAAGCAATTGGTCCACTTTCGGAGGCTGGTGGTGAAAGCCACGGGTTCGTACCCCTTATGATACGCAATGAAGTGGTCGCAGGCAAAGAAGAGAAGACGTAAAAAGAGATGCGGCAAAATGGGTGGCAACGCGGAACGGTAGATAAGCCTTTCGTCCCATGTATGAAAATGCATGGGATGGAAGGCATTTTTTATGCGAGTAGCGAGAAAAATCGCATGCTTACGAATCAATCCTATAAAATTTTCAAAAAAAGCACATGATATCAAAGAAGGAGAACAAAGATGATTGATTTAAAATTCTTACGGGAAAATCCGGACATCGTAAAAGAGAACATTAAGAAGAAATTCCAGGATCACAAATTGCCACTGGTAGACGAGGTAATTGAGTTAGATGAGCAGGCAAGAAGTGCACAGCAGGAAGCAGATGCATTACGTGCAAACCGTAACAGTATTTCCAAGCAGATTGGTGCATTGATGGGACAGGGCAAGAAAGACGAAGCTATGGCATTAAAAGAGCAGGTAAGCAAAGATGCAGCCCGCCTTGCAGAGTTAGAAGAGCAGGAAAAAGATTTACAGGAAAAGATTACCAGGATTATGATGACAATTCCAAACATCATAGACCCATCCGTTCCGATTGGAAAAGATGATTCCTGTAACGTAGAAATTGAAAAATTTGGTGAGCCGGTTGTTCCGGATTTTGAAATCCCATATCATACCGATATCATGGATCGTTTCCATGGTATTGATTTGGACGCAGCAGGAAAAGTTGCGGGAAATGGCTTCTACTATCTGATGGGAGACATTGCAAGAGTACATTCTGCAGTTATTTCTTATGCAAGAGATTTTATGATTGACCGTGGATTCACATACTGTGTACCACCATTTATGATTCGGAGCAATGTTGTAACCGGTGTTATGAGTTTTGATGAAATGGATGCCATGATGTATAAAATCGAAGGCGAGGATTTGTATCTGATTGGTACTTCTGAGCATTCCATGATTGGTAAATTCATTGATACCATCAATGATGAAGAAAAACTTCCATATACCCTGACCAGCTACTCTCCATGTTTCCGTAAAGAAAAAGGAGCACATGGTATTGAAGAACGTGGTGTATATCGTATCCACCAGTTTGAGAAGCAGGAAATGATTGTTGTATGTAAGCCAGAAGAGTCCAAAGAGTGGTATGACAAGCTCTGGAAGAATACCGTAGATTTGTTCCGCAGCTTAGATATTCCGGTACGTACCCTTGAGTGCTGTTCCGGAGACTTAGCAGACTTGAAAGTGAAATCCTGTGACGTAGAAGCATGGTCTCCACGTCAGAAGAAATACTTCGAAGTAGGAAGCTGCTCTAACTTAGGCGATGCACAGGCAAGAAGACTGAAAATCCGTGTCAAAGGCAAGGATGGAAATAAATATTTCGCACATACCTTAAATAATACTGTAGTTGCACCACCTCGTATGCTGATTGCGTTCTTAGAGAACAACCTCAATGCGGACGGAAGCGTAAATATTCCAAAGGCATTGCAGCCATATATGGGTGGAAAAGAAAAACTGATTCCACTGGATTAATAGAAAATAAGAATTTTGGAAACTGATTTTAGAAAATGAGTTTCAAACAGTGAGAAAATCAAAAGAAACAGGAAACTGTGTTTTGTGTATAAAATTCACAAGACACAGTTTCTTTTTTATGAAGAACTATTGTGAAAAGTGTGATAATTATTGATAAAAATAACCGGATATTGTATAATATATACAAATACTGTGATGAATCACGACAAAAAACAACCTGTGAGGGGAGCAATACAGGTATCATACAAAGGAGGGGCACATGGCAGAACCAAGAGAATTGATTCTGAAACTCGGTCAGAAAATTACAGACCGAATCGGAGTGAAAGTTACGGAAAATGACCCGGAATACTGGGGACTTGCCGGAGTGGTAACGGATGAGATGGCAGAAGTTGCACTGGCAATGAAAGTCAGAGTACCGGCTACCGCAGCAGAAGTAGCAAAGAAATGTAAGAAGAGCGTAGAACGGACCGAAGAACTGTTAGAGCAGATGAGTGTCATCGGACTGATTGAATACAACCGGGAAAATGAAGACCATCATAAGCAGTACATACTGCCAATGTTTGTTCCGGGCTGTGCAGAATTCATGGTAATGAATAAAGAGCAGGTGGAAACACATCCGGAGATTGCAGATTTCTTTGAACAGATGTCAAAACTTCCGCTGGAGAAAGTTACACCTATGGTTCCGCTGGGTGGAGCAGGAATCGGAATGCATGTTATTCCGGTAGAAAAAGCAATCCCGGCAAACCAGCAGTCGGCAAGCGTGGAGCATATTTCCCACTGGCTCAATAAATATGATAAATATTCCGTTGGTGCATGTTCCTGCAGACGTCAGCAGCGAATCCGTGGGGAGGGAACCGGAGACTTAGAGGATGATTTATGTATTGGTGTCGGTGACATGGCAGATTACTGTGTAGAGACCGGAAAGGGCCGTTACATTGATTATGATGAGGTAATGGAGATTCTGCAGCGTGCAGAGGATAATGGCTATGTCCATCAGATTACGAATATTGACGGAGAAGATAAAATCTTTGCAATCTGTAACTGTGCAGTTGGTGTATGTAATGCACTGCGAACATCCCAGCTTTTTAACACACCAAACATGTCACGGTCCGCATACCGTGCCAGTGTAGAACCGGAGAAATGTGTAGCCTGCGGAAGATGCGTAGAGTACTGTCCGGCCGGAGCAGCAAAGCTTGGACAGAAATTATGTACCAGAGATGGCGGACATATCACTTATCCACAGCAGGAACTTCCGGATACTACGAAGTGGGGACCGGAGAAATGGAATCCGAATTATAAGGATGATAACCAGATTAACTGCTATGATACCGGTACTGCACCATGTAAGACAGCATGTCCGGCACATCTTCCGGTACAGGGCTATATTAAGATGGCATCCCAGGGAAGATATCTGGATGCATTAAAGCTGATTAAGACGGAGAATCCGTTCCCGGCAGTCTGTGGTGCAATCTGTAACCGCCGGTGCGAGGACGCCTGCACCAGAGGAACTATTGACCAGGCAGTTGCTATTGATGAAATCAAGAAATTTATTGCGGAACAGGAACTTCATGCTGAAAAACGCTATATTCCGCCAATGTTAAATTATTCCGGCAAGCCTTTTGAGGAGAAGGTAGCGGTAATCGGGGCAGGTCCGGCAGGAATGTCAGCAGCCTTTTATTTAAAGAAGATGGGATATCCGGTAACTGTATTTGAAAAAGAAAAGAGACCGGGTGGTATGCTGATGAATGGTATTCCGTCTTTCCGTCTGGAAAAAGATGTGATCAATGCAGAAATCGATGTGCTGCGCGAGATGGGGGTAGAATTCAGGTGCGGCGTAGAAGTTGGCGAGGACATTACCATAGCACAGCTGCGTGAACAGGGGTATAAAGCATTTTACATAGCAATTGGTGCACAGGGTGGACGTATGACCGGAGTACCGGGAGAAGACGCAGTAGGCGTAGAAACCGGAGTAGACTTCTTACGTCGTGTCAACTTAAATGAAGAAGGCGTGAAATTATCCGGCAAGACCGTAGTAATCGGTGGAGGAAATGTAGCAGTAGATGTTGCAAGAACAGCACTCCGTACAGGCTCTTCTGAAGTATCCATGTTCTGCCTGGAATCCAGGGATATCATGCCGGCAGCAGATGATGAAGTGGCAGAAGCAGAAGAGGAAGGCATTACAGTTAATAATTCCTGGGGACCAAAGGAAATCCTTACCGAGAATGGCAAAGTAACCGCAGTGGTATTCAAAAAATGTATCTCTGTACTGGATGAGAATAAACGGTTTGCACCAAAATATGACGAAGAAGAATTATTAACGGTTCCTTGTGACCAGGTATTATTATCCATTGGACAGTCTATTAAGTGGGGGGCTTTATTAGAAGGAACCAGAGTGGAGTTTAATCCGAACGGAACCTTAAAGGCAGACCCGGTAACATATCAGACCGCAGAACCGGATATTTTTACCGGTGGAGATAACTATACCGGACCAAGATTTGCCATTGATGCCATTGCAGCAGGAAAAGAAGGCTGTGTATCTATTCACCGTTTTGTTCATGAAGGACAGAGCCTTACTTTGGGACGTAACAGAAGACAGTTCATTGAGCTGGATAAAGACAATATTAAAGTTGAGACCTTTGACAATGCAAAACGTCAGGTGCCGGGACATAAGGCTGGAGATGCAAAGCATACTTTCCGTGATTTACGAAGCACCTTTACCGAGGAGCAGGTACAGAAGGAAGCAAACCGCTGCCTGGGCTGTGGTGCTACCGTAGTAGACCCGAATAAGTGTATCGGCTGTGGAATCTGTACAACGAAGTGCGAATTTGACGCCATCCACTTAAGCCGTGACCTGCCGGATGCAAGCCGCATGGTAAAATCAGAAGACAAGTTAAAGGCAATCTTCCCATATATGTTAAAGCGTGAGATTAAGATTAAATTCAAAGGCAGGAAGAAATAAAAAGCAGGATGTGAGTGTATGCATGAACTGGGAATTATCATTCATATTTCCAAAACATTAAAGGAAGTAGCAGAAGAAAATGAAGTGACGAAGATAGGTTCTGTTACTTTGGAAATTGGAGAAGTCAGCGGAATTGTCCCGGAATACCTTTTAGACTGCTGGGACTATTACCGGAAGAAATCGGACCTGTTATCGGAATCGGAACTGCGTATCGAGACGCTTCCGGCGGTAACCATGTGCGAGAATTGCAAAAAGACTTATCCGACTGTAAAATTCGGCAGACAATGTCCGTACTGTAAGAGTGATGACACCTATCTGCTGACGGGAAATGAATGCAGTATCAAAGAAATGGAGGCCTGCTGAGGCAGGCTTTCGGATAAAATATTTATCAAAGAAAGAAGGGGTTAAAAATGTTGTTTCATGTTTATGGAGGAAATGGAATTTATCAGTGGATTGCCATGCTGGCAGTCTTAGCCGGACTTATTTTATTAAATGAGTTTGCAAGAAGAACCAAGTTTGGTGGACTTATGATGTTTGGAATTATTCCGCTGGCACTTACCGTTTACTTTGTTGTAATTGCAGTATGCGCAGGACAGGGCGTAGAATGGGCAGTAAATAACCAGACACATCTTTATATGAATGGATGGTTCCATTACGCAAAACTGTATGCAGCACTTGCCGGATGTATCGGCTTTATGATGATTAAGTATGAATGGGGTATTGGAAAGAAACAGTGGTTCCGCGCATTCCCGTTTGTAATTGTAGCAATTAATATTTTGATTGCAGTAGCCAGCGATTTCGAATCCGCAATCAACGGCTGGTATTCCTGGTGGTTATCTTCCGAAGATGTATGGCTCTATGGTGGCTGGCACAACGTAATGAACGGAATCGCAGGAATCTTAAATATCCTTTGCATGACAGGCTGGTGGAAAGTATATTCCTCCAAAGACAAGAAGGATATGATCTGGCCGGATATGATCTGGGTTTACATTGTAGTATATGATATCTGGAACTTTGCTTATACCTACAATTGTCTGCCAACCCACTCCTGGTTCTGTGGTGTAGCACTGCTTTTAGCACCTACTATTGCAGCATTAATCTGGAACAAGGGTGGCTGGATTATGAACCGTGCAAATACACTGGCAATTTGGTGTATGTTTGCCCAGATTTTTCCACTGTTTCAGGAGACTGCTGCCGATGGAACAACCTATTATCCATGGGCAACCATTTCCAGACAGTATGCAGACGGAACGGTAAATGGCATTGTAGCAGGAACTTCGAACAATGCAGATCCGACCGCAATGACAATCGTCAGCGCACTGGCACTGATTGTAAATGCCATTGCTTTAGGATACATCATTTACAAATCTGTAAAGAATAAGAAGAATCCGTATACCAACGAAGTATTTACAGACTTCAAGTATTATAAAGATGCACTGGCAAGAGCAGATGTAAAATAGGGTATAATTGAGGAACTGGAAATGAAAGTAATTGAAGTAAAAAGAAGTATATTTGAAAATAATGATAAGGATGCTGCCAGCTTAAGAGAACGGTTAAAGGGAGAGAAAACATTTCTCTTAAATCTGATGTCTTCACCGGGAAGTGGCAAGACTTCTACCCTGGTGCCAACGGTCAATGAACTATTAAAGGACTACCGGGTAGGAGTCATGGAAGCGGATATTGATTCCGATGTAGATGCATGGACGATTGCTGATAAGACAAAGGCAAAGGTTGTGCAGCTTCATACCGGCGGTATGTGCCATCTGGATGCAGACATGACCAGACAGGGCTTGAAGGAACTTGGCACTGAGGATGTAGATATTGCTATCCTTGAAAATGTGGGGAACCTTGTCTGCCCGGCAGAATTTGATACCGGAGCAGTGAAGAATGCAATGATTTTATCCGTACCGGAAGGACACGACAAGCCATTGAAATATCCATTAATCTTTACCGTATGCGATGCACTTATTATTAATAAAATTGATGTGCTGCCATATTTTGACTTTGATATGGATAAGGTAAAGGAGTATGCATGGAAACGGAATCCGAATCTTAAGATATTCCCAATCTCCGCAAAGACCGGAGAGGGAATGGAAGTATGGTACTCCTGGCTGAAAGAAGAAGCAGATAAATGGATGAAATAAAGTATCCTTTTGGGTGAGAAAACAGCCGGAAATATCGCAAAAAAACTAATAAAAGAACAAAAAATAATTAATTGATTAAAAAATGCCCTTGCAATAGGGATAGAAAAGTGCTATAGTCCTAGCTGTAGACGAAGATGTCAAAAACACGAAAACGTGTTTTTGGCATCTTTTTTTTACTTTACAGGAAATTGCTTTCCTGTAAAGTAAAAAACGCTCCGCGAGGATGCACACTGCGGCGTATAAGGCAGATATCGCAAGCGACCGCCGCAGGCACGAGAATGTGCCAAGGCACATGCTTTGCTCCGTGCGCTACTCGCATAAAGAGTTTCTCAAGTGAAAAGAAGGAGGATTAGATATGAATACTGGAGATACAGCCTTTATGCTGATTGCAACAGCACTTGTGTTTTTTATGACACCGGGACTTGCATTTTTCTATGGAGGTCTTGTACGAAGAAAGAATGTATGTAACACGATGATGGCATGTGTGGCAATCATGGGATTGTCAGTAGTGCTCTGGACACTGTTTGGTTATTCCCTTGCATTTGGTGGCAATCACGGAGGTATCATCGGAGATTTCCGTTGGATAGCCTTGAATGGTGTAGACTGGGAAGCAGGTCCTTATGCAGATACCATTCCACATCTTGTATTCTGTGCATTTCAGATGATGTTTGCCATGATTACACCGGCACTGATTACCGGTTCCTTAGTAGGAAGAATGAAGTTTAAGGCACTGTTTCTCTTTGTGACATTATGGTCCTTTGTTGTATATTATCCACTGGCACATATGGTCTGGGGAGAAGGTGGACTTTTAGCAGCCATTGGTTCTGTTGATTTCGCCGGAGGAGATGTGGTACATATCAGCTCCGGAGTCAGTGCATTGGTTCTGGCAATCATACTTGGTAGAAGACGTGGTTATGAGCAGGTAACTTATCGGATTCATAATATCCCGTTTGTTGTATTAGGAGCATCTCTTTTATGGTTTGGCTGGTTTGGATTTAATGCAGGAAGTGCACTGGCAGCCGATGGACTGGCAGCCCATGCATTTATGACATCTGCAATTTCTGCAGCAGCAGCCTTATTATCCTGGATGCTTATTGATGTTGTAAAAGAAGGAAAGCCAACTCTGGTAGGTGCATCCACCGGGCTTGTGGTAGGGCTTGTGGCAATTACACCGGGTGCAGGATTTGTTCCAATCTGGTCAGCATTTATTATCGGAGCTTTGGTCAGCCCGATTTGCTACTTCGGAGTTGCACTTATTAAGAAGAAACTGAAAATTGATGATGCGCTGGATGCATTTGGATGCCATGGAATCGGCGGTATCTGGGGTGGAATTGCTACCGGAATTTTTGCACAGAAATCCATTAACAGTACTGCAAAATGGGATGGTCTGGTGTTTGGAGATTACCGTCTTTTCCTGGCACAGATGGAAGGAATTTTAATTACCATTGTAATTGCAGTGGTTGGTACCCTGTTTTGTGTAGCAGTGGTAAGAATCTTTACTCCGCTTCGTGTGAGCTTAAAAGAAGAACAGCTTGGACTGGATATAACACAGCATGGAGAAAATGCTTACCCAAGCTTCAACGGATTAGACCAGTAGGATAGAAAAGGAGATAATCAGATATGATGATTAAAATAGATGCAATTGTGCGGGAAGAAAAATTCGAAGATGTAAAAGCAGCATTAAATGCCATCGGAGTCAACGGTATTACAGTATCGCAGGTTATGGGATGCGGTGTGCAGAGAGGATATAAAGAAATTGTCCGGGGCATGGAAGTGGCAGTGCAGATGCTTCCGAAAATCAAATTTGAAATCGTAGTATCTTCCGAAGAATGGGAACAAAAAACCATCGAAGCCATACAGAAGGCAGCCTTTACCGGGGAGGTCGGCGATGGCAAAATCTTCAGCTATGAGATTCGCTCCGCCCAGAAAATTCGTACCGGGGAGACCGGCTATGACGCATTGCAGAGCAACGATTGAAGGAAGGATAGATTAAAAAAGTAATATAAAATTGATTAAATTTAGACCTTGACATTAAATTTAAAAGGGAGTAAAAACAATAATTAAATAATTCATATGAGGAGGAATTTGAAAATGAATGGTTTAGTTATTGTATTAATAGCCATCGTATTGTTGGCTGCCGGTTATTTACTTTATGGACGCTGGCTGGCTAACAAATGGGGAATCGACCCGAAAGCTGAAACCCCTGCAGTAAAATATGAAGACGGAGAGGACTTTGTTCCTTCATCCAGATTTACCGTATTCTCACATCAGTTCTCATCTATTGCTGGTGCAGGCCCTGTTACGGGACCAATCCTTGCCAGTGTATTCGGATGGGTACCTGTATTCTTATGGATAGTAGTTGGTGGATTGTTCTTCGGAGCAGTACAGGACTTTGGTGCTCTGTATGCATCTGTTAAGAATGAAGGAAAATCCATGGGTATGATTATTGAAAAGTACATCGGTAAGATGGGAAGAAAGCTTTTCATGTTATTCTGCTGGTTATTTACCCTTTTGGTAATCGCAGCATTTACAGATATGGTTGCCGGAACCTTCAATGCATATCCGGCAGGTGATGGTAATGCTGTATATGCTAACGGTGCAGCAGCAACCGTTTCCATGTTATTTATTGGTGTTGCAGTTATCCTTGGTATTATCTTAAAGAAAGCACCAAAGATGAACGAAATCGTAAAAGGTATCGTTGCAATTGCATTAATCGTAGTAATGTTTGCAGTAGGCATGAAACTTCCAATCTATACCAATAAGACCATGTGGATCTACATTATCATGATTTACTTATTCTTGGCATCGGTACTTCCAATGTGGCTTTTGATGCAGCCAAGAGATTATATGACAACCTTTATGCTTCTTGGTATGATTATCGGCGCAGTTGTTGGTGTAGTAGTTGCACATCCTGCAATGCAGTTAAATGCATTTAACGGATTCGTTTTAACCGGAGCAGACGGAAGTAAATCCTATCTGTTCCCGACCTTATTTGTAACCATTGCCTGCGGTGCTGTTTCCGGATTCCACAGTCTGGTATCTTCTGAGACATCATCTAAGACCATCCGCAATGAAAAAGATATGCCTATGGTTGGTTATGGCGCAATGGTAGTAGAGTCATTACTTGGAATTATCGTATTGGTCGTTGTTGGTGCAGTAGCTGTAAATGGTACAAAACCAGATGGAACACCATTTGCAATCTTCTCATCCGGTGTTGCAGGCTTCCTTGAGATGTTAGGGGTACCAAATGATGTGGCAACTGTATTTATGACCATGTGTGTATCTGCATTAGCACTTACTTCACTGGATTCTGTAGCACGTATCGGAAGAATGTCCTTTCAGGAATTATTCTATGAGGATACAACAGACCCTGCAAAAATGGGTGGTGTCCGCAGAGTATTAACCAATAAATATTTCGCAACAATCGTGACCTTATTCTTTGGATACTTATTAACACTGGGCGGATACAACAATGTATGGCCGCTGTTTGGTTCTGCAAACCAGTTACTTGCAGCACTTGTTCTGATTGCACTGGCTGTATTCTTAAAGACTACCGGACGTACCGGCTGGACACTGTATGTACCAATGGTAAGCATGCTGGCAGTAACCTTTACTGCACTGGTTCAGAAATTCATTGCACTGGTAAGCAATGTAATGAATGGAACTGCAGTATTCTTAGTAGATGGATTGCAGCTCATTGTTGCAGTACTTCTGATGGTATTAGGTGTTATGGTAGCAGCAAGCTGCTTTACCAAACTGTTAAAGACCAAAAAACAGGAAGAAGCATAAATTGAATAGAAATTAAATTGAAATTTTTAAATGGAAATTACATTTACTTCTTTTCAAATGGGGAAAAATAAGATACAATCTTGAGTTATGAGATAGTAAAGGAGCAAATGACGATGATTAAGGTAGTTAAATTTGGTGGAAGTTCACTTGCAAGTGCAACGCAGTTTGCAAAAGTAGGCAGGATTATCACATCAGACCCGGAACGCCGCTATGTTGTACCAAGTGCACCGGGAAAACGAAATTCCAAAGATACCAAGGTAACAGATATGTTATATGCATGTTATGCTCTGGCGGAAAATGATGAGGATTTCGATAAGGATTTAAAAAAGATTGCAGAACGTTATGATTCCATTATTAACGGATTGAACTTAAAGCTTTCTCTGAAAGATGAGTTTGAAGTAATTGAGAAGAACTTTGCAGCTAAGGCAGGTTCTGATTACGCAGCTTCCAGAGGCGAATATTTAAATGGTATTGTAATGGCGAACTATTTAGGCTATGAATTTGTGGATGCAGCAGAAGTAATTTTCTTTGATAAAGATGGTAACTTTGATGCAGACAAGACAGATAAAGTGTTGAGCAAACGTCTTTCCAAGGTTGAACGTGCTGTAGTTCCTGGATTTTATGGTTCCATGCCGGACGGAAGTGTTAAGACCTTCTCCAGAGGCGGCTCTGACATTACAGGATCTATTGTTGCAAAGGCTGTTCATGCTACAGCATATGAGAACTGGACTGATGTTTCCGGTTTCCTGATTGCAGACCCAAGAATTATTGACAATCCGGAACCAATTAAAGTAATTACATACCGTGAGTTAAGAGAGCTTTCCTACATGGGAGCAAGCGTATTACATGAAGATGCAGTATTCCCGGTTCGTAAAGCCGGTATTCCAATCAACATCCGTAATACCAATGCACCGGAAGATGAGGGAACATGGATTGTGGAAACAACCTGTCACCAGTCCAAATATACCATTACCGGTATTGCCGGAAAGAAAGGCTTCGTATCTGTAAATATTGATAAAGATATGATGAATTCAGAAGTTGGTTTTGGACGTAAAGTGCTTTCTGCATTTGAAGAAAACGGTATTAATTTTGAACATATGCCATCTGGTATTGATACCATGACCGTATTTGTACATCAGCCGGAATTTGAAGGCAAGGAACAGGCAGTTGTATCTGCAATTCACCGCCTTGCAAAGCCGGACAGCGTAGAATTAGAGTCTAACATCGCCCTGATTGCAGTTGTAGGACGCGGTATGCGTTCCACCAGAGGAACATCCGGAAGAATCTTCTCAGCACTGGCACATGCAAATGTCAATGTAAAGATGATTGACCAGGGGTCATCTGAGTTAAATATTATCATTGGAGTAAGTAATTCTGATTTTGAAAATGCCATCAAGGCAATTTACGATATTTTCGTAACAACGCAGTTATAAGAAAACTGAAGAAAATATATAAAGAAGATGTAGAAAAAGAGACCTGTTATTTTGCAGGTCTTTTTTGCTTTACAGGAAATTGCTTTCCTGTAAAGTAAAAAACGCTCCGTGAGGATGCACACTGCGGCGTATAAGGTAGATGCCGCAAGCGACCGTCGCAGGCACGAGAATGTGGGATAAATGTCTGGTAAATAAATTTAAAGAGTTTCATAAAAAGCAGGTGGAAAGTCGGAATATTTGTGGTAAAATAAAAGAAATATGCTGGAGGGAACATAATGGAAGAACTGGGTAATATTGCAGTCTTTTTAGCTGGATGGAATAGTGAATATCAGACCAGATTAATTAATGGTATTATTCGTAAGGCAAAGGAAGCAAACTATGCAATCTCTATTTTTACCTGTCAGGCAGGAAGTGAGATTTCGGACAAGCATGTGCTTGGAGAAAATAAAATATATTCGCTGGCTAATCTTTCACGTTTTGATGGCGTAATTTTTGCGACAAATACAATTTGGGAGAAACCAACAAAAGAGGAAATTATTCGAAGAATACGTCACGCTGGCATTCCTGCAGTAAGCTTTGAGGAAAAGGTAGAAGGCTTAAGCCTGATTGGAATAGATAATTATAAGGCAATGCGGGAGATGGTAGAACATGTTGACAGTCATGGCTATCATCCGATTCATTTTGTAGCTGCAAATGCAACAAATGAAGAGAGTAATATCCGCCAGAAGGCATTTGAAGATTTTGTGAAAGAAAAGAACTATTCTGCAGAAGATTATGCGGTATGGCATGGGGATTTTTCCTTTGACAGTGGCGTACAGGTAGTGGATGCCATGGAAGAGGCTGGAAGGATGCCACGGGCACTTTGCTGTGCCAATGATGAGATGGCATTAGGTGCCTGCAACCGTTTGAAACAGTTGGGATATCAGGTGCCACAGGACATAGCAGTAACAGGATTTGATGGCTCTTATGATACCCGGCGCTATATTCCGGGAATTACTACGGTAGACAGACCAAAGGAGACACTGGGATATACCGCTATGCAGTTGCTTTTGCAGGAAATTGAGACAGGGAAGAAACAGGAACTGATTTTGACATCCCGTGTTGCAGTGGATGAAAGCTGTGGCTGTGTTTTAGAGGATAAAAAGCGCGTGGTATCTGCGATAGAAACGTTATACCTTGAAAAAAAAGAAAATGAAAAATATACTTATCAGATACACAATATGGAAGATGAGATGATGGAGTGCGAATCATTGGAAGAATTAATCTTCTGTATCCGCCAGAATATTGGAAAGTTTACGACAGAGGATGTATATCTGTGCCTGAATAAGAGTATTTATTATGAGATGACCGGCCGTGGTAACAGCATTTTACGCAACCGCACAATTACCCGGGATTATGAAAACAAGATATACATAACCAAATTAAATAATGAGGACGGCATGCCGGAATTTTATTCTTTTACCAGTGAGCAGATGTTCCCGGCAATGTGGAATGGCAGAGGTTCAGGGGAATATCTCTATATGCCGGTTCATTTCAGGGATAATTGCCTGGGATATATGATACTGACCGGTACATTGGATACAAAACATATTCCGAATTATTATGTCTGGATTCGTAATATCAGTAATGCATTGGAAAAGTTAAAGAATGTATCAGAACTTCGGAATGCTGCCCGTAACATTGATAATATGGCAGTCCGCGACAGCCTGACAGGAGTTTATAACCGGATGGGAATCAACCGTTTTGTGGTAGATATGGTAAAACAGGCAAATACCAGCAGACGTCGATTGTTATTTATCTTTGCTGATATGGACGGGTTAAAGAAAATCAATGATGAGTTTGGTCATGAAGCGGGTGACCAGGCAATCTGCCTTGCAGCAGAGGCATTGCAGGAGGCGTTCTGTGAAAAGGAACTGATTATCCGTTATGGAGGGGACGAATTCTTAGTGGTTTCTGATGCTTTAAGCTGGGAACAGGCTGAAGAAAAGAAAGCTCAGATAACAGCCTTGTTAAAGCAGTGGCAGAGGGATGAGAAGCTGCCGTACCGTCTGTCTATGAGTATCGGTTATTACCAGAAGGAGCCGGATACCGAGGCATCCATGGAACAGTATATTAACTGGGCAGATGAGCGAATGTATGAGATGAAATGTAAGAACCGTGAGCAGCGAAAATAAATAATAAGTATAAAAAGCATGAAAGGCATTGGAACAGTAAAATTTCCTGTTCCGATGCCTTTTTGACAGTTGCAATGCATCTGCAGGTTAAGCCATCTGATTTGCAGTTTTATAACGGTAAATCATTTCTGCATGCTGCTGCTCCTCTGTCTGGATATGGTTTAAAATCTGACGGACTTTTGGAGAAGCAAAGCTGAATAAATCGTTGTTGTATGCGGAAGATACATACTTTTCACTGGAAATGGAATCGCTGCACAATAATGCATCGTGCTTCTTGTCGGCATTTTCGCTGGATGCATGGTAGGCAGCGTTTGGCTGATAGTTCTTCGGGGCAGCTATACCAACATCAGGCGTATCACCGGAAAGCAGACTGCTGATGGTGTCATAGTGTTCCGCTTCTTCTTTCTGAATGACCTCGAATAACTGTTTTAATTCAGGGTCTTTTGCTTCACTGCTGTAAAAGGCATATTTGTCGCGGCAAAGCTCTTCCTGCTGCTTTAAATCATTTAACAGCATAGTCTCTTGTTCGGTTAAAATCATTTTGTCATCACCTCATCCGTAATATAACCCGAAAGGAGTATTTTTATACAAATTATGCGAAAAAAAGATAGAATTATTGATTGCACTTGATAACTATGCTATGCTAAAGTGTATTTAACCATTTAAATTGGAATCAAAAGAGAATAGGAGCGAACAAAAATGTTAGACCAGATTAACAGCATTCTTGGTAAAATTGATAATTTTGTCTGGGGTGTACCACTTATTGTATTGATCCTTCTGGTGGGAATTTTTCTTACCATCCGCCTGAAGGGACTTCAGATTAGAAAATTACCATTAGCAGTAAAATATTTGTTTGAAAATGAAAAGAGTGGCGAATCCGGCGAAGTATCCAGTTTTGCAGCACTTTGCACTGCATTATCAGCAACCATAGGAACCGGAAATATTGTCGGAGTAGCAACTGCATTGGTAGAAGGTGGTCCGGGTGCGTTATTCTGGATGTGGATAGCAGCACTGGTTGGAACTGCCACAAAATATAGTGAGTGTCTACTGGCAATCAAGTACCGTGTGGTGGCAGAAGATGGTCATATCATCGGCGGACCATTCTATTATATTGAAAATGGAATGGGATCAAAGTGGAAATGGCTTGGAAAATTATTTGCCTTCTTTGGTGTAGGTGTAGGCTTATTTGGAATCGGAACCTTTACACAGATTAATGGTATTACCAGTGCAGTAAAGGGTTTCTTTGACCCGGATACCACCTGGACAGTTGACCTCTTTGGAAGAACTTATTCCTGGACTGTAATTATTGCAGGTATTATTCTTACCATCTGTGTGGCGCTTGTTATCATCGGTGGAATTAAGAGAATCTCTACAGTATCACAGGTCATTGTACCATTTATGGCACTGACTTATGTGGTTGTTGTATTAATTATTATTGTGATGCATATTACAGAGGTTCCAGCAGCATTTGCAACCATTATAAAGAGTGCCTTTGGATTTAAGGCGGTAGCCGGTGGTGCAATGGGAAGTATTATTGTAGCAATGCAGAAAGGTATTGCCCGTGGTATTTTCTCAAATGAAGCAGGACTTGGTAGTGCACCAATCGCGGCTGCAGCAGCCCAGACCGATTATCCGGTAAAACAGGGACTGGTTTCCATGCTTGGAACTGTAATTGATACACTGATTATCTGTACCATGACAGGTCTTGCAATCGTACTTACCGGTGCATGGGACATGGGCTTGGAAGGTGTTGCTGTTACAACCAAGGCATTCCAGCTCGGACTTCCGTTCCCAAATCAGGTAGCATCCTTTATCCTGATGGTATGTCTGGTATTCTTTGCATTTACCACAATCTTAGGATGGGATTATTACAGTGAGCGCTGTCTGGAGTATCTGACCGGACATAAGAAGGCTGTTGTAAAAGCATACCGCTGGTTATACATCTTAGCGGTATTTATCGGACCGTTTATGACAGTATCTGCTGTATGGACCATTGCAGATATTTTCAACGGACTGATGGCTCTGCCGAACCTGATTGCAGTTACTGCATTGAGCGGTGTGGTTGTGGCTGAAACCAAAGTTTATATGGATGGATTAAAAAAAGATAAGATTCAACCATAGAAAGATAGGAAAAAGGGAATATTAGATGATCACTAATTAGGAGCAGGTACAGTGAGAAAGTTATTGCGTTTTTTAAAGGATTACAAAAAAGAGAGCATTTTAAGTCCATTATTTAAATTATTAGAGGCATCCTTTGAATTGTTTGTGCCTTTGGTTATGGCAGCAATCATTGATACCGGTATTGGCAATAAAGATGGCGGATTCATCTTGAAAATGTGTGGAATCTTGATTTTGCTGGCATTAGTGGGACTGACCTGTTCCATTACTGCACAGTATTTTGCAGCAAAAGCGGCAGTAGGTTTTGCAACTAAGGTACGTCATGCATTATTTGACCATATTCAGAAATTGTCCTATACAGAGATGGATACCGCAGGAACGGATACCATGATTACCAGAATGACCAGTGATATCAATCAGGCACAGTCCGGTGTCAATATGGTACTCCGTCTGTTTTTGCGTTCTCCTTTTATTGTATTTGGTGCCATGATTATGGCATTTACCATTGACGTAAAGGCAGCGCTTATCTTTGTGGTAACGATTCCTGTTTTATCCGTTGTGGTATTTGGAATTATGATAATTACAATTCCGTTGTTCCGCCGGGTGCAGGCATCTTTAGATAAAGTCCTTGGAGTAACAAGGGAGAATCTGACCGGAAGCCGTGTTATCCGTGCCTTTAATAAAGAGCAGGAAGAAATTGCAGATTTTGATGAGAGTAATGAGAGGCTGACGGATGTACAGCTCTTCGTAGGAAAAATTTCAGCATTGATGAATCCGCTTACCTATATTATCATCAACGTGGCACTGGTTATTCTTATCTGGACAGGTGCAATTCAGGTAAATATCGGAAAGATTTCACAGGGTGAAGTAGTAGCACTGGTAAACTATATGTCCCAGATTCTGGTGGAATTAGTAAAGCTTGCAAACCTGATTATTACGGTAACCAAGGCAATTGCCTGTGGAAACCGTGTGCAGAGTATTTTTGAGATGGAGACTTCCATGGTGGATGGAAATGGAAGCAAAAAGGAAGATACCGGATATACCGTAGAATTCCGCAATGTTTCCATGCGTTATAAAGGTGCCGGAGCAGATACCTTAACCGGCATTGATTTTAAAGCAAAGCCAGGAGATACCATTGGTATTATCGGTGGAACCGGTTCCGGGAAGTCCTCTGTGGTCAATCTGATTCCTCGTTTCTATGATGTCACGGAGGGACAGGTTATGGTAGATGGCATGGATGTCCGGGAATATAAGATTACGGATTTAAGAGATAAGATTGGTATTGTGCCGCAGAAAGCAGTGCTGTTTGCGGGAACCGTCCGAAGCAATCTTGCCTGGGGCAAAGAGGATGCGACGGAAGAAGAGATGCAGCAGGCACTTTCCGTTGCACAGGCAGCAGAAGTTGTAGATAAGAAAGACGGTAAGCTGGATGCGGAAGTAGAACAGGGTGGAAAGAATTTCTCCGGTGGACAAAAGCAGCGTCTTACAATTGCCAGAGCACTGGTAAAACAGCCGGAAATCCTTATCATGGACGACAGCTCATCTGCACTGGATTATGCTACCGATGCTAAACTGCGTCAGGCAATTCATAATATGCCAAACCGTCCGACCGTATTTATCGTATCACAGCGTGCCGCATCCATTATGTATGCTGATAAGATTATCGTATTAGATGATGGAACTGTTGCAGGAACCGGCACCCATGAAGAATTGTTAAAGGATTGCAGCGTATATCAGGAAATCTATTATTCGCAGTTTAAGAGGACGGAAGGAGGACACTGATATGAAAAAGGAATCAAGACAGAAGGAAACCCTTGGAAGAATCCTTAAGTATATGAAAAAGTACTGGTTATTCTTAGGTTTGTCCATTGCATTAGCGGTGCTCAGTGTAATTTTAACCTTATACATTCCGATTCTTACCGGAGATGCCATTGATTATATCGTAGACAAAGGAAAAGTGGATTTTACTTATATTACACCGATCCTTAAGAAAATGGTGGTAGTCATTCTGATTACGGCAGCTGCCCAGTGGATTATGAATGTCTGCAACAATAAGATGACTTATAATATTGTCCGGGATATCCGTAAGGATGCTATCCGCAAAATAGAGATTCTTCCACTGAAATATTTAGACGCTCATTCCTACGGTGAAATAGTCAGCCGCGTAATTGCGGATGTAGACCAGTTCGCAGACGGACTTCTGATGGGTTTTACCCAGTTGTTTACCGGTGTGGTAACAATTGTCGGAACATTAGGCTTTATGTTGAGCGTCAATGTAAAGATTACGGCAGTGGTAGTATTTTTAACACCGTTGTCTTTTGTGGTAGCAGGATTCATTGCAAAGAAAACATTCTCCATGTTTAAGCTGCAGTCGGAAACAAGAGGAGAGCAGACTGCTTTAATCGATGAAATGATTGGAAACCAGAAAATTGTCCAGGCATTTTCCCATGAAGATGAGGCGTTGGAAAGTTTCGATGAAATTAATGGAAGACTGGAAAAATATTCCCTTCGTGCCTTATTCTTTTCCAGCATTACCAATCCGAGTACCCGTTTTATCAATGCGTTAGTTTATGCAGGTGTTGGCGTGTTTGGCGCAGTTTCAGCTATCCATGGTGGAATCAGTGTTGGGCAGTTATCCTGTTTCTTAAGTTATGCAAATCAGTATACGAAGCCTTTTAATGAGATTTCCGGTGTCGTAACTGAGTTACAGAATGCACTGGCTTGTGCAGCAAGAGTATTTGAGCTGATTGATGAAGAGGCACAGGTACCGGATGCAGAAGATGCAGTGGTATTAGAGGAAGTAAAGGGAGATGTGGATTTAGAGCATGTTTACTTCTCTTATGAGCCGGGGCAGAAGCTGATTGAGGATTTTAATCTCCATGTCAATCCGGGTGAGCGTGTGGCAATTGTCGGACCGACCGGATGCGGTAAGACAACATTGATTAATCTTCTGATGCGGTTCTATGATGTCAACAGCGGAATCATCCGTGTCAGCGGCGTGCCGGTTAAAGATATGACAAGAAGCAGCCTGCGCAGCAGCTATGGTATGGTATTGCAGGAAACCTGGTTAAAGGAGGGAACCATTCGTGAGAACATCTGTATGGGAAAACCGGATGCTACCGATGAAGAAATCATGGAGGCAGCAAAAGCTTCCCATGCCCATAATTTTATCAAACGTCTGCCCAAGGGCTATGATACGGTAATTGCAGAGGACGGTGGCAATCTTTCCCAGGGACAGAAACAGCTTCTTTGCATTGCCAGAGTTATGCTTTGCCTGCCGCCAATGCTGATTTTGGATGAAGCAACTTCATCGATTGACACACGAACTGAGATGAAGATTCAGGAAGCTTTTGGCCGGATGATGAAGGGAAGAACCAGTTTTATCGTTGCCCATCGTCTGTCTACCATTGAAGAGGCAGACATTATTCTGGTTATGAAAGACGGACATATTATCGAACAGGGCAATCATGAAGAACTGCTTCGGAAGAACGGCTTCTATGCAGCCCTTTATAACAGCCAGTTCGTACAGTCATAGAATTGATTTATAGTGTTACATGTTGTAACAGCATTTCGTACGTTACCCCAAGTTCCGGATTAAAATTCCATGGAACGAGAGCTGCCTGGCAGCCGGGGTAACGTTTTTTGATGTCTAAAATGCATTCCATGGCGCCGCTTACGGGAGAATCGTTAAGGGAAGAAGTCCGTTCATTTCCAAAGAAAGCATTTTTCCCGGTAGAAAGCAAAATGGTATCATTAACCCGTTTTACAATCTCATCGGTCTGGGAGGCAATATATTCCGTTACCCGTTCGTCCTGCCAGTGACAGGCTTCTGCAATGGTATCCCAGATCCACGCAGCCATATTATTAAGCTGGCTGTGAAGACCAAAAGCCACAGAATAATCAAAAGCATGGCTGCCATAGCGTATGACATGCTTTTTGGCTTTCTCATAAGTCTGATGCAGAAATGCCAGTGCCGTACTGACCGGAAGCTCCGTATCGATGGAAGCACCAAAGAGCTTTTTCTGCTCAAAGAGTGTATCACAGAATTTTTCGTAATCACTGTCGTATAAACCGGTAAGATTGCATTCGTCAAGGTGAATGGTAGGATAAGATTCCAACTGATAGCGTTTAAGAGCCTGTTTCATGGCAGGAAGATTATTATCAATTAAAGTAATCGATGAAAAGTGTCCGGCAAGGAGCGATAAATCCCAGTCGTTACAACCGCCGGCACCAAAGATGGCAAGGGAGCTGTCAGCAGCAGTAGAGGCAATCAGATAATTGCTGATGGCATTGCGATAATCTGTCCAGTCTTCGTAGGCGTGGGGCAGAAACTGTTTTTGCAAGAGGTCTTCGTAAAGTGACATGGGATACTCCTTTCATTATGTGTATCGGAACGGTTGGTATAAATGTGGTTATTTTTGATGCTGAGAGGGAAAATGTCCTCCCTACCGCCACAACAGACCATATTTATACAAACTGGTTTGTCTTCTCGTCATATTCATAGTCGATGGCGGAAAGCTTATTGCAAAGCTCGTTCCTCGAAAGATTTAAGGCAGAGCAGAGTTCATCCAAGGTAGGGTAGAAATCCCGAAGCTGTGTATTGATGTAACTTAATAACATGACTGGGTCATTTGGTATATTCATGGTGTAATATCTCCTTTTATCATTGATTGCATAGGTGCTTGCGAAAGGGGGAGAGGATTTCCTGATAAAAAAAGTTTTAAGGCATTCGCTGCACATTTGATTTTAAGATAATGAAATGCCACAGTTCTAAGTAGTCCATTTTTCTTTTTTGGATAAAAACAGTCTTTTCCATGTTTAACAGAATATTGGTACTGTCCGTCAAAGTACGGATGCCTTTTAAGGGCTGTTAGGGGCACTTGGAATTTCGTCTGGCAACAGGCAACACTGGTGCAGGGATGTACCAGCGAGGCACATTTGAACATGGATGTGAATATGTGCCGGTTGCCAGATGAAATCAGAATTATGCCGAAATTCCTAGTGCCCCTTGCAGACATTATGTGGCATCCGCTTTTGACAGACAGTGCCGATATTCTGTCAAAGCAAGTGAAAAGACAGTTTATAATAAAGAAAAATGGACTACTAAGAACAGTTGGCATTTCACATCCAAAAAAATCAAACGTACATCGAATGCCACAAAATTTCTTTATTCTTAAAAACTCTCCCCATTCGCAAGTACCTATGGATTATTCAGGTATATGCCCAATTTTAGTCTAAAATTTATCGGCTGACAACCTGAAATTAATATAGAAAATGATTTACATTACTGATTTATCATGGTAGTATACTAAAGTGATAGAAAAAGAACTTAATAAAAAGATATTACAAAAAGAGGAGGAACTCTATTATGAAGAAGAAAATGTTGACTGTTTTACTGGCAGCTGCAATGACCGTGTCACTGGCTGGCTGTGGAAGTAAGGATGCAGATAAAAAAGACAATGCATCTGTCCAGAATACTGAAAATGCAAAGAGCGACAATGGTTCAGACCGTACCCAGTTTGTTGTAGGATTTGACGCAGAATTTCCACCATATGGCTATATGGATGAGGATGGAGATTATACCGGATTTGACCTTGAACTGGCACAGGAAGTATGTGACCGTAACGGATGGGAACTGGTAAAGAAACCAATTAACTGGGATTCAAAAGATATGGAATTAGAGTCAGGTTCCATTGACTGTATCTGGAACGGATTTACCATGAATGGAAGAGAAGATGATTATACATTCTCTGATCCATATGTAGACAACAGTATTGTTGTAGTTGTTGCAAAAGATTCGGATATTAATAAATTATCAGATCTGGCAGGAAAAGTAGTAGACGTCCAGGCTGATTCTTCAGGACTTGCAGCATTACAGGGAGATGATGCAACCGATGAAAATAAAGAGCTGACTGCATCTTTTGCTGAACTTCAGCAGGTAGCTGATTACAATACTGCATTTATGAACTTGGAGTCTGGTGCTGTAGATGCAGTAGTATTGGATATCGGAGTAGCAAAATACCAGATGTCATCCAGAGGAGATGCTTTCCGTATGTTGGATGAGCAGGTATCCAGCGAGCAGTATGCAATCGGATTTAAAAAAGGTAATACAGAGTTAAAAGACCAGGTTCAGAAGACCTTGGATGAGATGGTAAAAGATGGAACATTTACTACTATCGTAAATAACTACACAGATTATAATTTACCAGAAATGGTTTGCTTAGGAGAATAGATATGTCATTTATTGCTGTAGCACAGCAGCTGGGTTCCGGTATGCTGGCATCACTTTCTATATTTGTATTAACATTGGTATTTTCACTGCCGTTAGGACTTTTAGTGGCATTTGGAAGAAAGTCACGGATTAAGCCGGTGCAGTGGCTTGTAAAATTATACATATCCATTATGCGTGGAACTCCGCTGATGCTTCAGCTTTTGGTGGTGTATTTCGGACCATATTACTTATTTGGAATCCGAATCTCCAAAGAGTATAGCTTTTATGCAACAATCATTGGTTTCTCCATTAATTATGCGGCATATTTCGCAGAGATTTATCGTGCAGGAATCGAAGGAATCCCGGTAGGACAGTATGAAGCAGCCAAAGTATTAGGATACTCTAAGGCACAGACCTTCTGTAAAATCATTTTCCCGCAGATGGTAAAACGCGTGGTGCCGCCGGTAACCAATGAAGTTATTACACTGGTAAAAGATACTTCCATGGCATTTGTACTGGCTTATGCAGAAATGTTTACCATTGCAAAACAGATTGCAGCCCGTGTCAGCAGCATCATGCCATTGTTTGTAGCAGGACTTTTCTACTACATCTTTAACTTTGTAGTGGCATTTATCATGGAACGAATTGAAAAGAAACTGAGTTATTATAAGTAAGGAGAGGAAAAGAATGAAGCTGTTAGAGATAAAGAATGTAAAGAAAAGCTTTGGGGCTGTAGATGTACTTCATGATATTTCACTCTCCGTGGAACAGGGGGAGGTTGTAGCAATTATCGGTCCTTCCGGTTCCGGTAAATCAACACTGCTGCGTTGTGCCACACTTCTTGAGACAATGGATGAAGGAGAACTGGTTTATCTCGGTGAGCATGCGGTGTCAACCGGTGCGGATGGAAAATCCCAGTATGTGGGAAACGCAGAATTAAAAAAGATTCAGGGATATTTCGGACTGGTATTTCAGAACTTTAATCTGTTTCCACATTATTCCGTGTTAAAGAATCTGATGGATGCACCGGTACATGTGCAGAAGCGGAATAAAGAAGAAGTAAAGAAAGAAGCAATGGAGCTTCTTGAAAAAATGGGGTTATCCGATAAGGCAGACTGCTATCCATGCCAGCTTTCTGGTGGACAGCAGCAGAGAGTTGCCATTGCAAGAGCGTTAGCACTTCATCCACAGATTTTATTCTTCGATGAGCCGACCTCCGCATTAGATCCGGAGCTTACCGGAGAAATCTTAAAAGTAATCCGTCAGCTGGCAAGTGAGCATATGACCATGGTAATTGTAACTCATGAGATGGCATTTGCCAGAGATGTGGCTGACCGTGTCATTTTTATGGATGGCGGTTATATTATTGAACAGGGTGACCCGAAGGAAGTAATCGAGCATCCGAAAGAAGAGAGAACAAAGCAGTTCCTGGCAAGATTTGCCCAGAATTAGGATTGGGTAAAGCCGGGATTGCATTATTTATAAAGTCTGCTATAATTCGTCATAGGTATTTGCTTCAACGACCAATAAATATGTATGAGAACAAGCATAGGAGAAGCTATGAAGATAATTATAGTGGGCTGTGGTAATGTAGGTGCAACACTTGCAGAACAGCTTAGTAAAGAAAAACATGATATTACAGTAATTGATACCAGACAGCAGGCTGTAGAGGCGGTGACCAATGTCTGTGATGTAATGGGAATTATTGGAAATGGTGCAAGTTTTAATGCACAGACAGATGCAGGGATTGCAGATGCAGACCTTATGATTGCAGTGACAGGTTCAGATGAACTGAATCTTTTATGCTGTCTGATCGCAAAAAAAGCAGGAGGCTGCCATACGATTGCAAGAGTCAGCAATCCTGTATACAGTAGAGAAATAGGTTTTATTAAAGAGGAATTAGGGTTGTCCATGATTATCAATCCACAGCTTGCAGCAGCACGCGAAATGGCGAGACTGCTGAAATTCCCTTCCGCGCTCAAAGTGGATTCATTTGCCAAGAGCCGGGTGGAATTAGTCAACTACCGGATTGAGGAGGACAACCCTCTTTGTAATATGCAGCTTAAGGATATGGGAAGCAGACTGCATTGTGACGTACTGATAGCAGTGGTTGAGCGTGGAGATGAAGTATATATTCCGGATGGTAATTTTGAGTTGAAAGCCAGGGATGAGATTTCCATTGTAGGAACACAGGCTAAGACGATTGAATTCTTTAAAAAGTTAGGAGTACCTACTTCTTCTGCGAGAGATGCACTGATTGTCGGTGGAGGAAGAACTTCTGTTTATCTTGCAAAGCAGCTTTTGGAAATGGGTATCCGTGTCAAAATTGTAGAACGTGACGAAGAACGCTGCGAAGAATTAAATGAAATGGTTCCAAAGGCGATGATTATCTGTGGCGATGCAACAGATAAAGACCTTTTAATCGAAGAGGGATTGTTAGAGACAGAAGCCTTTGTAGCGACCACTAATTTTGATGAAGAGAATATCATGCTGGCATTGTTTGCAAAGAGTTTATCTTCTGCAAAACTGATTACTAAAGTTCATCGTATTTCTTATGATGATATTATTGACCAGTTAGATGTAGGAAGTATTATTTATCCGAAATTTATTACTTCCGAGAGTATTATCAAGTATGTACGTGCCATGAAAAACTCCATGGGAAGTAATATTGAGACATTGTACAAGCTGAATGATAACCGGGTAGAAGCACTGGAATTTTTAATTAAAGAGGGTTCTCCGGTGGTTGGAATTCCACTGCAGGATCTTCGCTTGAAACCTAAGATGCTGATTGGATGTATCACCCATAAAGGAAAAGTGACCATTCCAAAAGGACAGAGTGTAATTGAAGTGGGAGATACGGTAATTCTTGTTACCACGACGACAGGGTTACATGATATCCGGGATGCATTAAGGTAGGAGGCTTGTCATGAATTATTCCATGATTCGATACATATTAAGCAGTGTTATATGCTTCGAGGGAATCTTTCTTCTGCTTCCGGCAGCAACAGCAGGTATTTATCAGGAAAAGGAAGGCTTTTTATATCTGATTATCGGACTTGCCTGTATGCTGATTGGGTTTTGGGGCAGAAGAAGAAAACCGAAGAGCAGTGTATTTTATTCAAAAGAAGGATTTGCAGCAGTTGCATTAAGCTGGATAATCCTCAGTCTGATTGGCGCATTGCCCATGTATTTAACCGGAGAATTTCCATCTTATATTGATGCGTTATTTGAGACAATTTCCGGCTTTACGACAACAGGTTCAAGTATCTTAAGTGATGTAGAGACACTTTCCCGTGGAACAGCTTTCTGGCGTTGCTTTACCCACTGGATTGGTGGTATGGGTGTGCTGGTATTTATTATGGCAGTCATGCCCCTTTCCGACAGCTCCAGTATGCATCTGATGCGTGCAGAAAGCCCGGGACCATCTGTTGGAAAACTGGTTCCAAAGGTAAAGACTACTGCAATGATTCTCTATGGAATCTATGTAATCTTTACGGTGATTGAGATTATTGCGCTGTTAATAGCAGGAATGCCACTCTTTGATTCCATGACATTGACCTTTGGTACCGTGGGAACCGGTGGATTTGGACTATTGAACAGTAGTATAGCATCTTATAGTACAGCGGTGCAGATTATCATTACGGTATTTATGATTATCTGTTCCATTAATTTTACTGTATATTATATGTTTTTGATTAAGCGGCCGAAGGAAGCACTGATGTGTGAGGAAATGCGTTACTATCTTTTGATCGTATTCGGTTCGGCACTGCTTATTGCATTTAATATCAGAGCCAGCTTTGCTTCTTTTGGAAAAGCATTCCAGCAGGCAATCTTTCAGGTGGCATCTGTTATCAGTACTACAGGATTTGCCACGGCAGATTTTAATCTCTGGCCGGAATTTTCAAGAATGATTCTGGTGCTTTTAATGTTTGTCGGAGCCTGTGCCGGAAGTACCGGCGGTGGATTTAAGGTTTCCCGTCTCATTATTATGGTAAAATCTGTCCGTAATGAAATTATGTCTGTGACCCATCCGAGAAGTGTGCAGAAGGTACATATGGACGGAAGACGAATACCGGATAATGTGGTAAAGACTGTGTTATGCTATCTGGCAGGCTATGTTGTTATTCTTATCGTATCAGTGTTGTTAATCAGTCTTGATAATTTTGATATGACAACGAACTTTACAGCAGTTATGGCAACCTTTAATAATGTCGGACCGGGACTTAACAGGGTAGGACCGACCGGTAACTTTGGTGGGTTCAGTGTTTTATCCAAGCTGGTATTGATGTTTGACATGCTGGTTGGTCGATTGGAATTATACCCGATGTTAGTGATTTTTGCACCGGGTTTATGGCGGATTCATCCTCACCGCCATGTTGGCAAAGTTCAGTAAATCTTAATAAATAATAAGGAATCCCTCCTTTGCCTGTATGCTATAATGTGTTTGGAATAGCAGACAGGCAGGAGGGATTTTTATGAAAAACCGTATTCTTGTGGTGGATGATGAGAAGGAGATTGCAGACTTAGTAGAGATATATCTGGTAAGTGAGAAGTTTGACGTAATCAAGTGTTACGATGGAGATACAGCAATAGATGCAATAGAGCATGAGAAAATTGACCTTGCAATTTTGGATATTATGCTGCCGGGGATTAGTGGACTGGAGCTGTGCCGCCGGATTCGAAAAAAAGAGAATTATCCGGTTATTATGTTAACTGCAAAAGATTCCGAAGTGGATAAAGTAACCGGACTTACCATAGGAGCAGATGATTATGTGACAAAACCGTTTCTTCCGCTGGAACTGGTTGCAAGAGTGAAGGCACAGTTACGCCGTTATGAGCGCTATGGAGCAAGGACGGACCAGCCGGCAGAGAATATGTCTTTTGACGGTAATATAATAGAAAATACATCTGCAAATGGTTCATATGATGCGGCAGATGGAACGTATGCATCAAATCATGCAGGAACGGAATCGGATGATACTATTATATGCCGTGGAATTTTGTTAAAGAAATGTGCACATGAATGCTATCTGGATGGAGATGAGATTTCACTTACACCGACAGAATTTACGATTTTGCAGGCGTTGTGTGAAGCAAAAGGCAGGGTACTCAGTGCGGAAGAGCTGTTTCATATTATCTGGAAAGACGAATATTATAGCAAAAGCAACAATACCATAACCGTTCACATCCGGCATCTGCGGGAGAAACTTAAGGATACCGGTGAACGTCCAAAATACATTAAGACAATATGGGGAGTGGGATATAAGATTGAAAGATGACAATAATAAGAAAAAACTGGATTTTGCACCGGTAAGACGAAAAATATTTTCCCGGATTGTATTACTGATGGCAGGAGCTTTCTTTGGCATCTGGTTTCTCTACCAGTATGTGCTGCAGGGCAGATTTGCGGATGGAATTGTAAGGTTTCTTTATGATTTTACCAGCATGACTTATGAAGATGCGAGAGATTTCTATTGGCATAATATCGGAAATCACTTCGAACTGATTTTCTTTGGGGCAATTGCACTGGTATTCTGTCTGATGTTTTATTTCTTTTTAAATTCATTTACAAAATATTTTCAGGAAATTGATAATGGAATCAATGCATTGGTGCATCATGATGGCAGACAGATCCGCATGTCGAAGGAAATGGCTGCCATGGAAGAAAAGTTAAACAGCGTGAATGCAACTTTAAACCGGCAGCTTTATGATATTCAGATGGCAGAGAAGAAGAAGGATGAGTTGGTATTGTATCTTGCCCACGATATCCGGACGCCGCTTACCTCTGTGATTGGGTATCTGAAATTATTAGAGGAGATGCCGGATATTTCAAAAGAGCAGCAGGATAAATTTATCCATGTCACCCTGGACAAAGCACTGAGACTGGAAGTTCTGGTGAATGAATTTTTTGACATCACCCGTTTTAACCGGCAGGATATTGAACTAGCAACGACAGAGATAGATCTTTATTATATGCTGATGCAGCTGTCGGATGAAGTGTACCCGCTTCTTGCACCGGAACATAAGAAAGTGGAAATACAGGCTGATGAAAACTGCAAAGTATATGGGGATGCAGATAAGCTGGCGCGTATTTTTAATAACATATTAAAAAATGCCATTGCCTACAGCAACCCGGACAGTACCATTGTCATTTCCGCATGGGAGGAGCCACCGGGAACCGTTATCCTGTTCAGTAATCAGGGGCAGACAATATCACCGGAAGAACAGCAGCGTATTTTTGATAAATTCTATCGGCGGGATGAAGCGAGACAGACCAACAGCGGAGGAGCGGGTCTGGGACTTGCCATCGCAAAAGAACTGGTGGATCTGCATGGAGGAACCATCCGTGTAATGAGTGAAAACGGCCGGACAACATTTAAGGTCTGCCTGCCGAGACGAAAAATGCCGACAGCTTAGAAACGCCGGTTGTATTTTTAGGTGTATTATTTTATAATATTCGTTATGAGTAAAGAAGAAAAAAAGCAGAGACAACAACATAAAGAGAAGATAAAGCAGGAGAAAGCTTTCGCTAAAGCAGAAAGCAAACAGGAGAAAGCCGCTGCCAAAGCAGAAAGCAAACAGGAAAAGCAGGCTGTCAAAGAGCAGAGCCGGCAGCAGAAAGCCGCTTCAAAGGAATTGGAAAAGCAGGAGAAGCAGCAGCGGAAAGCAGAAGATAATAAGCGCCGTCATACCGATATCAAATGGGACCGGCTGGATAATACGGCACATCTTTTTCCGGTCATTGCAGGAGAAGCAATGAGCAATGTGTACCGGATTGCAGTTACTTTAAATGAAGAGGTACAGCCGGAGTATCTGCAGCAGGCACTGGATATCGTACTTCCGAAATTTCCGGGCTTTAACTTGAGACTGCGTCAGGGAATTTTCTGGTATTATTTTGAAGAGAATGGCAAGAGTGCTCCAAGAGTACAGGAAGAAAGACATTTTCCATGCCGTTTTATCAGACAGAATAAGAACCACAGCTATCTTTTCCGGGTAACTTATTATAAATGCCGGATTAACCTTGAGGTCTTTCATGTACTGACAGATGGTATGGGCGGAATCAATTTCTTAAAGGAGCTGACCTATCAGTATTTAAGACTGGTGCATCCGGAACTGAGGGAGAAGCTGGGAGATAAGTTAAGCAGCGACACATCCATGAACCGTGAGGACAGCTTCCTTAAAAATTACAAGCACAGCCATGCCAAGGGATATAAGACAAAGAAAGCATATCTTATCAAAGGGGAAAAATTACGAACCGATGAATTTGGAGTAATTCATGGATTTGTAAAGATTCCGGCATTGAAAGGGGTATGTCATAAATATGGTGTCAGCATCAATGAGTATCTGGTTGCGGCATTTGCTTACAGCGTATACCGGGAATATCTGCATGGTATGCCGGACAAACGTCCGATTCGTGTAGCGGTTCCGGTGAATTTAAGACCATATTTTAATTCCATTACCACCAAGAACTTTTTTACGGTAGTATCTGCAGAGTTTGAACCGGTGGAGGATTCCTATACGTTTGAAGAAGTATTGAAGATTACTACAGAGAGTCTTCATCAACAGATTAATAAAGAGCATTTAGAGGAACTGTTTTCCTATAATGTTTCCAATGAAAAATTATTGGTTGCAAGAGCAGTACCGCTGTTTTTGAAAAATATTGCCATGCGTTATGTGTATACATCGGCAGCACTGGCAAATACATCCACTGTAACCAACATTGGAAATGTGAAAGTGGAAGAGGATTACCAGCCATATATCAAGATGTTTTATGCATTCCTTGCCATGTCAAAGGGACAGAATATCAAGGGAACGATTTGTTCCTATCAGGATACGCTGGCATTTACCTTTAGTTCTGTTTTAAAAGATACATCCCTGCAGCGTGGATTTTTCCGGAAACTGTCAGAGGATGGTCTGAATGTGGAAATAGAAAGTAATGGTGTGTATTATGAGTAAATGTAAGAATTGTAATGTGGAAATCTTAGATGACAGCCAGATCTGTCCGCTGTGCCACAGTGTATTAGAAGAGGGAGAAGAAGGACACAATACCTATCCGGATGCATGGATTCCAACCAGAAGATTAAAATTTGTGACAAATATTATATTCTTTCTGGTGTTATTAGGCAGTGTGGCAGCAGGCTATCTCAATTATATCTGGTATCAGGGAAAGCTCTGGAGCCTGATTGCAATTGCAGGACTTTGGTATCTGTTCCTGATTTTCCGGTTGGATATTTTAAGCAATAATGGATATCGGACGAAAATCATAGCAACCACATTATCCGGAATTTTATATGTGATTCTGATTGACTGGATAGTGGGATTCCATGGCTGGTCGGTTAATTATGTGCTTCCAGCAGGCATTATGCTGTTAGATGCAGGTATTGTTCTGCTCATGATTATCAATTCCAGAAACTGGCAGAGTTATCTGATGTTCCAGTTGTTTGGAATTGTATGCAGCCTGATACCGCTGCTTTTGATAGCACTTCACATCGTGACCCATCCGGGCTTAAGTGAACTGGCATTTGGAATATCGGTATTTTTATTCCTCGGAACGCTGATTATCGGTGACCGCAGAGCCAGACTAGAGTTAAAGAGAAGATTTCATGTAAGGTGATTATGGAAGAAAGTAAGACGAGTGTACAGGGCAGAGTCATCCGTGACCTAATTGCCCGTTTTGCAAGTGATAACTTGATAGGAAGAAAATTAAAGACCGGAGAGCTTCGTAAGAAAATGGTGGAACCGGCGTGGAAATGCCCGGACTGTTTTCTGATGCAGAAAATTAAGATGCCACAGTTTGAAATGGAGCTTTTAACCTCCATGCAGAATCCAAGGGAAGATAAAGTAGTTCTGCAGCTGCATGGTGGCGGGTATATTGGAAAAATGCGAAATGCCTACCGTACCTTTGCCGGACTTTACAGTGAGGTGGGAAAAGGAATCAGTGTGCTGACCATCGATTACCGCGTGGCACCAGAGCATCCTTTCCCGGCAGCATTGGAAGATACGGTGGAAGCCTATGAATGGCTGCTAAGCTGTGGATTTAAGCCGGAACAGATTATTGTGGCAGGTGATTCTGCCGGAGGTGGACTGGCATTGGCACTTTGCATGTACTTAAAGGATCATGGGAAAGCACTTCCCTGCGGACTGATTGCCATGTCTCCCTGGACAGATCTGACTGCCAGCGGTGAATCCTATGATACGAATTATGAGCGTGACCCGTTATTTGGAAATACAAGGGACAGTCTCATTTATAATAAGGATTATGTGGGAGACGCAGACGAAACGAATCCTTATATTTCACCGTTGTTTGGTGACTTCATAGGATTTCCACCAATGCTGATTCAGGTTGGTTCTTATGAGATGCTTTTAAGTGATTCCACATCCGTAGCAGAGAAGGCAAAGAAGCAGGGCGTAAAAGTCCGCTTAAGCATTTACGAAGGAATGTTTCATGTGTTCCAGATGGCAATGCTTATGATGCCGGAATCCAAGCGGGCATGGGCTGAAGTCGGCAAATTCATTGAGATGATTTCGGAGTAAAAATCCGCTGTATCGGAAAAGACTGATTAAAATGTCTTAACCGGGACAGCGGATTTTGAATATGCGGGTAACTAACGTTTGTTAGTCAGGTGTGACACGTTCATATAATTTGGCAGTCCATTTTCGTAGGAAATGGAAGTCTCGCCCTGAATCAGTGGGAGAAGATATTCAACCATTTCTTCAGTAACATCATTTCCGCGCTCGTTAATCCATGCTCTCGGAACGGATTTTGCTTCATTCGCAATGTTCTTGATTTCTGCATAACCATATTCGATGGTATATGGTGCATTGGAAGTACGGTTCATGGTTACCATGGAAGCGGTAATGCCCTGTTTTGCAAACGCAACAGCATGTTCACCGGAAGCAACAGCTTCATTTAAATCGGTGGCAGAAGAAAGGTGGGCAGCGCAGCGCTGTAATACATTTACTTCTACAGAACGGACTTTTACGTTGATATTGTCTTTAATCAGATATTCCAACGCTTTACCGGCACCGCTTAACTGGCTGTGACCGAAGGTATCTTCCATGCTTTCTCCAGCACAGATGTAATTGCCCTCTGCATCATGAATTCCCTCAGATACTGCAATGATAATATTGTTGTGTTCCTCTAAGAGAGCACGCACATCCGTTAAGAACTCCTCTTTATCAAAATTGCATTCCGGAAGATAAATAAGATGCGGCGCATCGCTGTATTCGTTTCTGGCAAGGGCGGAAGCGGCGGTCAGCCAGCCGGCATCGCGTCCCATAATTTCTACGATTGTTACACTCTTTACGGCATAGATAAATGTATCATGTGCAATTTCAAGTAAAGAAGATGCAATATATTTGGCGGCGGAGCCAAATCCCGGAGTGTGGTCTGTTACCATCAGGTCATTATCGATGGTCTTTGGAATACCAATAATGCGGACATTGCTTCCGATACGCTCGGCATATTCGGAAAGCTTTAATACGGTATCCATGGAATCATTTCCGCCGATATAGAAGAATGCACCGATATTCAGCTTTTCAAACTGCTTGAAAATATAGTTATAAGAAGAATCATCATCCATAAAATCCGGCAGCTTAAAACGGCAGGAACCAAGGTACATTGCCGGTGTGTGAATCAGACGCTCTAATGCATTTTCGTCCGCTTCCATAATTTCGGAAAGGTTAAGATAATGTTCATTTAAAATACCTAAGATTCCATTTACGGAACCGTAAACAGTGCCATAGCAGCCGGCAGCACCTTTAATGACACCGGCAAGGCTTGCATTTATTGCAACGGTTGGTCCACCGGACTGGGCAACCATGCAGTTTTGAATCGATGTATTCATAGTCAGACTCCTTTGTGATTTCAAAGATTTGTGTTAGGATATATAAAAAAGTTATAGTTATTATAAGAAAATATCCTACAAGAATAACTATATATGATAGAATCGGAAAAGGCAAGACTAATCCGGCGGGAGTGGGAAGAACCGCAAGAAAAAATAAAGGAAAGGCAAAAGAGATGGAAAATTGTATGCTCTGCCCAAGAGAATGTGGCGTAAATCGTAAAAAAGGTGAAATGGGAGTCTGCGGTCAGACAGCAGTTATAAAGGCTGCAAGAGCAGCACTTCATATGTGGGAAGAACCGTGTATTTCCGGGCAGAATGGCTCCGGAACGGTATTTTTCAGCGGCTGTAATTTAGGCTGTATCTTCTGCCAGAATCACAATATTGCCACAGGAAAAGCTGGAATTGAAATAAGTATAGAGCGGCTGGCAGAAATTTTCCTGGAATTGCAGGAAAAGGGTGCAAATAATATCAATCTGGTAACGGCAGGACATTTTGTGCCACAGGTGGTTGAGGCATTGAAGCAGGCAAAGCAGCAGGGACTTTATCTTCCGATTGTTTATAATACCAGCTCCTATGAAAAGGTGGAAACACTTCGCCTGTTAGAGGGCTATGTGGATATTTATCTTCCTGATTTAAAATATGTTGACAGCGCAATCAGCAGCAGGTATTCCCATGCAGCGGACTATTTTACTTGTGCCAGTGCAGCGATTGCAGAAATGGTGCGGCAGGTAGGCAAACCGGAATTTGTTTTCGAACGGGCAGCAGGCAAAGAAGGCAGCAGTGCGGAATTTCCGGCAGATGAGAAAAAGAAAATTTCGGAACAGCAGAATAATATGATATTTGACGCAGCAGAATATCAGGAGCGCAGCGAAGCCGGGGAGTTCCTTTTGATGAGAAAAGGCGTCATTGTGCGCCATCTTGTTATGCCGGACTGTGTGGAAGATTCCAAGCGTGTGATATCTTATCTTCTTAAGACCTATGGCGGTCAGATTTTTATCAGCATTATGAATCAGTATACGCCGCTGCCACAGTGCAGGGAGTATCCGGAATTAAGCCGCCGGGTAACGGAAGCGGAATATGATGCGGTGGTGGATTATGCGATTGAACTTGGCATTGAAAATGGCTTCATCCAGGAAGGAGATGTGGCAGAGGAGAGCTTTATCCCGGAGTTTGATGGAGAAGGGATTGTACGGAAAGATGAAGATAGATAATTAAAAACAAACTTATTGAACATATGTTCTTCACATGGTATAATATTAATGTATAATTGAAAAAGAAAGCAGGATGTGTTTTCCGATTATTAGATGCCCTCTAGTTGGTAAAGGAGGGTGATGCCCTATGAACACAATAGAAGTTCTTACTTTGTTGCTAGTAATATTCGCGGCGCTATCTTACATAGATAATCATAATAATAAAAAGAAATAGCATCCCACTCGTCCAAAAGTAGATGCTATTTCAAAAATAGTTTTCACTGAGGGCAAATCGGAGCATATCCGATTACCTTTCTAAGTAAATTATACACTAGGGTACTTGGCTTTTCAAGTACCCTTTTTTACTTTACAGGAAATTGCTTTCCTGTAAAGTAAAAAACGCTCCGCGAGGATGCGCACTGCGGCGTATAAGGTAGATGCCGCAAGCGACCGCCGCAGGCGCGAGAATGTGCCAAGGCACATTCTTTATTCTCGGGCAGATTCTCCCTAAATGATAAAAAATCTTGACATCTCCCGCAAAAGTTCTATAATACATTTTCGGTAATGCGAGGATGTAAAAGGATGAATAAAGAAAGAGACTATTTTTTTGATAATTTAAAAGCGGTATTGATATTCTTAGTTGTGCTGGGACATTTCCTGCTCCCTATCCGTGGAGACAATCCATTGGTGGTGGTGAAACGGCTCATCTATGTATTTCATATGCCGCTTTTTGTATTTATCTCCGGCTATTTTGCCAAGAAAATTTATAAAAATGGACAGTATAATTTTAAGAAAATATTGTATCTGCTGAAAGCATATGTTGTGTTCGTTGTGGCAATTCAGATAGTATATGCCATTGCGGGATTTGAAAAATTTACGGAGATAGATTTCTTTTCCCAAAGTGGTGCACCGTGGTATTTATTTGCAATGATTGTATGGTATCTGACGATACCACTTGTCCGTAAATGTAAAGCGGTGCCGGTTCTTTTGCTTACGGTAGTGCTGGCATTAACAGCTGGCTATTTTAAAAATGTGGGGGACTTTTTATGTCTGTCACGAATTCTGGTATTTGGACCGTTTTTCTATCTGGGCTATTTTCTGGAGCAGAAGACACTGGAAAAAGCATTGCAGCCAAAGTTTCAGAGACTGGTGGTTCCATGCGCGGAGGCAATCTGTATCTTTATTCTGGCATATGGAGCAAGGTTGAAAGATTCCCTGGGAATGGTATATGAAAATATATCCTATTATGAACTGGAAGAAGTGTGGAAAGGACCGATGGTCCGCCTTTCCCTGATGATTGCAGCATTTCTTATTTCCTGGGCAATTATGTTTTGCATTCCGAGAGGAAAGACAAGGTTGTCAGCAATCGGACAGAATACCATGCCGGTATATATGCTGCACCGGATTTTACGGGATATTCTGATGTTTGCCGGAATCTATGATTATCTAGGTGACTGGGGCTGGATAGCATTTTTTATCCTGTTAGGATTAAGTGCTGGAATCGTATATGTGTTAAATAATTCACATGTTGTCAATCAGGTCAACCGGATACTGGCATTACATACGCCGCAGTTAATCAGAAACTTAAAAAGGCAACGGGCACGTTAGTCTGGATGGAAGAGATTGATACCATTGGAATGATAAAGAGAGGTGGTCGTATGTCAGAAAATAGAAAAATTCGTGTTTTTTATCAGTTTAACGGATATGTCCAGGGTGTGGGATTCCGCTATCGCATGTCGCATCTGGCGGGGTATTTTGGTGTGACTGGTTGGGTGCGCAATGAATATGACGGCTCGGTACAGGCAGAATTGCAGGGACTGCCGGAAGAAATTGATATGATAATTCAAAGACTCTGCCAGGACCGTTACATCGAAATCTGCAGCATGGACAGAAAAGAACTTCCACTGGATGAGACGGAACGGGGCTTCCATGTAAAATATTAAAATGCAAAAAGCAGCTTCTGGCATACTTTGTCAGGAGCGTTTTTACTTTACAGAAAATTGCTTTCCTGTAAAGTAAAAACGCTCTGCGAGGATGCGCACTGCGGCGTATAAGGTAGATGTCGTAAGCGACCGCCGCAGGCGCGAGAATGTGCCAAGGCACATTCTTTGTTCAGAAAAGTTGCAAAAAATAGCAAGAAATAGTAAACTGTGGGATATGCGAGTATACTACTATGAAAATGAATTAGAGGATGAATTTTCGGAAGCAAAGATAACTGCGAAGAAAATTGATGGAACATATCAGTACAGCCAGGACAGCTTGGGAAGGAAATTATTACATTTTATCTGTTATAATCTCATTGCAAAACCGGTGGCATGGTGCTTTTTAAAGATAAAATACCGTCATAAGATAGTGGGATGGGAAAAAATAAAAGCGTTAAAGGGACAGGGATTTTTCCTCTACGGAAATCATACCAATGCAGGAGCAGATGCATTGATTCCCACAATGCTGGCACATCCGACGGATGTATATGTGATTGTGCATCCGAATAATGTTTCTATGCCCTTTTTCGGAAAAGTAACGCCATATCTTGGGGCGTTGCCGCTGCCGGATGATAAGGATGCCATGAAACATTTCTTAGAAGAAATCGGAAAGAAAATCACTGCGAAAAAATGCGTGATGATATATCCGGAGGCACATATCTGGCCTTATTATACGAAGATACGTCCTTTTAAGGATTCTTCCTTCCGTTATCCGGTGCAGTATCAATGCCCGGTAATCTGTTTTACCAATACATATCAGAAACGGAAGCATAGTAAAAAGCCGCAGATAGTAACCTATGTGGATGGTCCGTTTTATCCGGATGCGAAATTGCGTGGAAAAGAGCAGAAAGCAGACCTTAGAAACAGGGTTTATGAACAGATGAAAGAAAGAAGCAGCAGGAACACCCTTGTACTTGCTACTTATATCAAAAAAGGTGATGTATGAGAAATATTCTATTTTCGGGGAATGTCAAAGTATTTGATGGAATACTGACCGGGATGCTGTCCATTTTTATGCGGACGAAATCGACAGAGCCATACCGCATCTACATTTTTACAATGGATGTATCACATTTAAGAGAGGATTTTCTGCCGGTGAGTGATGAGCAGATTGCATTTTTAAATGAGGTAGCAAAGTCCTATAACAAAGAAAATATTGTAATCAAGATTGATGTGACAGATATTTATAAAGAAGAATTTGCAGGCTGTCCGAACGAAGGTGCGTATTGTTCACCATATACCCTGCTTCGTCTGTTTGCAGATAAGATTCCGGAAATCCCGGATAAGCTTCTTTATCTGGATGCAGATATTTTATTTAACCGGGAGCCGGAGCTTTTATATGACATTGATGTAAAGGGGTATGAGTATGCTGCAGCAAGAGACCACTATGGAAAATATTTAATCAATCCAAACTATATCAATGCGGGAGTATTGCTTTTTAATATGGCAGAGATTAAGAAAACAGGCCTTTTTGAAAAAGCAAGACATCTCATTAAGACAAAAAAATTACTGTTTGCGGATCAGGATGCAGTATACAGAAGTACCACGGCAAAGAAAATGCTGCCGCAGAAATATAATGACCAGAAGTTCTTACATAAGAGTACAATAATCAGACATTTTTCCAAACGGCTTTTTTATCTGCCATATCCGCATACGGCAAATATTAAGCAGTGGAATGTCAGTGCAATTCACAGAATTTTTAAGTATGAAGCGTTTGATGATATTCTGTTCGAATATATTTATCTGAAAAAGAAATTTGAACAGGACACTAAGAGGTAAGGAGTTAATTTATGGAAATGAAGAGTTTATCACAGTATGGGAAGAAAGCGGAGATACCGATTTTCTTTGCCTGCGATGAAGGATTTGTAAAATATACGATGGTTTCCATGAAGTCCATCATGGAAAATGCAGACCGCAGCCGGAAATATCATATTTACATTTTACATATGGGAATTACGGAAGCAACCCAGGCAAAAGTGCTTGCCATGGCAGATGAAGAATTTGCAATTGATTTTGTGGATGTTACAGACAAGATGAGGAGCATTGCAGATAAGCTTCCGATTCGTGACTATTATTCCAACACAACATATTTCCGGCTTTTTATTCCGGATATGTTTCCACAGTACCGCAAGGCACTTTATATTGACAGCGATACCATCGTAGTGGGAAATGTTGCAGAATTATATGACCATAAGCTTGGTAAATTATATGCCGGAGTCTGTCCGGACCGTGTGGTAGCACAGACAGATATCTTAGGTGATTATGTAGAAAAGGTATTAGGCGTAAAGCGTGCCAGATATTTCAACGCCGGAGTAATGCTGATGAACTGCAGTCAGTTCCGTGAAAATCATCTTTTAGATGAATTCTTAGAGATGCTTCACATCTATCTTTTTGTGGTAGCGCAGGATCAGGATTACCTGAATCTGATTTGCAAGAATCAGGTGCTTTATATGGAACCGAAGTGGAATGCACAGGTATTTGGAGAACTTGCCTGCCCGGAAGAAGAGGTGGGATTATTCCATTTTAATATGGCAGCCAAACCATGGCATTATGAAGACTGCCGTCTGGCAGAGTATTTCTGGAAATATGCGAAGATGACAGCGGATTATGATGCCATAAAAGAAGGACTTGCTAATTATACCGATGAGCAGCGCCGCAATGACAGTGTGTCTGGTGAGAAATTAATCCAGCTTGCGGTATCTGAGATTAACAGAGAAGATAATTATCTTCGCAAGATGGAAAAAGCCGGAAAATCAGAAAGTAAGCTTGCGCTGCTTGCTCACATAGAGGAACTGGAGCGGGAAGGAAGATTTTCAGAAGATGCAGAAGAAAATCCACCGGCACCGGTTCTGATGCCGGAAGATATTAATTATCTTCCAAGAAGTTTAAAGAGCAAGACACAGACCAAATATGCATTTAAAGTAGCAAGATGGTTTGTCAATATGCTGATAAAGAAAAAGCAGTTGATAATCAAAGAATACAAAGGCATTGAAAATCTTGAAAAAGTAGCAGACGGAGCAGTCATTACCTGTAACCATTTCAATGCATTTGACAGCTTTGCCATCCAGCTTGCCTTCGAGCAGGGTAAATTGAAAAAGAAAAAAATGTACCGTGTAATCCGGGAAGGCAATTATACCGGATTTCCGGGATTTTACGGAGTGTTAATGCGCCATTGCAACACACTGCCGTTAAGCTCTAATTTTAAGACCATGGAGAAATTTATTGCTGCCGTAGACAGGGTATTAGAGAAAAATCAGTTTGTACTTGTCTATCCGGAGCAGGGAATGTGGTGGAATTACCGGAAACCAAGACCGTTGCAGAAGGGCGCATTTACCTTCGCTGCCAGAAATAATAAGCCGGTACTTCCGGTATTTATTACCATGGAAGACAGTGATGTTTTAGATGATGACGGATTCTATGTGCAGGAATATACGGTGCATTTCTGTGAACCGATTTATCCGGATCCGAATAAAAAGCGTGCACAGAATTCCTGTGAGATGCGGGATAAGAATTATGAAGCGTGGAAAGCTGTTTACGAGCAGACCTATGGAGAGAAACTGACCTATAGTTGTGATGAAAAACAGCCGATTAAAGAGAAGAAAGCACTCTAATAAAAGTTGCAGGAAATGTAATATGTATTGAGAAAGGGTAAAGGGATAAATTATGAATAATCAGTGGAACCAGATGCCACCAAACATGCCGTCACAGCAGAGACCGCCGATGCCACCGAATATGCCGCCGCAGCAAGGTGGACCAATGCCGCCGAATATGCAGATGCAACAGGGCAGACCGATGCCATCAAACATGCAGATGCAGCAGAGACCGCCGATGCCAACGAATATGCCGCCACGACAGGGAAAAATGCCACGACCGGAGCTCTCTCCGGAAGATAAGAAGCAGGCAGACAAATTATGTATTATTTCCATGATTTTGATGTTTGCACCGATGGCAGTAATTTTTATTAAGAATATTATTCTGGGACTGTTGTTTGATGCAGGAAAAGAAGAAATTTATTATAATATCGCAAGCAGCTATGTATTAGGTTCAATTCTGACTTTTCTTATGGCTGGCTGTGGAATTGCAGCACTGGTACTTATGATTTTGGTCCGTGTAAAATATCCGCAGAGTGTATTTGGTAAAGTGCTGATGTGGCTTTATATTGCACTTGCCATTCTTGTAGTAGTATTTATAGCAGTAACAATTATTGCCTGTGGGCTGGCATTCATAAGCTGTGTCCGAAACTGTCCGGGCTGATGAGGCAGGAAAATAAATGATAGATATTACGATTTTGCACTGGAGAATTTCGCCGTATTTTATCTGTTTTCTCTTAAGCTTTGTACTGGCATATCTTTATGTCACATGGTATTTGAAAAAAGCAGGAGTAAGGGGCAGTCATATCTTTTATTCAGAGCTTTTGAATACAGTCCTGGCATTATATTTTGGAGCATTTTATACCTTTATTGTGCAGCTGGCAGAACAGGGTAAAGTAGAAACATTTGGTTTTTCCAGTCTTGGCGGTATGGCGGGCATCCTGCTCGGTGTGTGGATTTTTACAAAAATCAGTAAGGAACATAAGATAGAGCTATGGACTGCATATGTGCTGGCATTGGGACTGATGTATGCGGTTTCAAAGCTAGGCTGCTTTTTTGCAGGCTGTTGTGTTGGCATGAGATATCAGGGACCTGGCAGTATCCGCTATCTTGATAATGGAGCAGCGGGGGAATACCTTTTTCCGGTCCAGCTGGCAGAGACGATCTTATTTCTGCTGGCGTTTTTGTTGCTTCACAGGATGGCAGAACGAAGAAGGAATGGTATAATTCCAAAGAGTCTGTTGCTGTATGCGATATTAAAATTCGTACTGGATTATCTGAGGTATTATGAAGACAGAAAGATTTTCAGTGCGAACCAGTGGGGATGTCTGCTGGTAGCTGTAAGCGTATTGCTCTATGAGGCAGTACGGCAAATTAGACAAAGAGCGAATAATAAAGTAATATAACGGATATGAGAAAAGAGTTTTGTGGGTGTTGTGCCGGCAGAACTCTTTTGCATTGTTATGCATCCAAAGAAGCTGACGGACAGGTTATGGTGTTTATCAAGCGTTATATTTATTGTAAAAGGTTGGATTCGGAACAAAGTATTTAGAAAAAATTTGGAAATAAGTTTACATAATATAGGTACGAAATATGGGACACATCCTGTTGTAACATGATCTTATCAGAGAGCAAAGCCACTGAAAAATACCAGAAAAGTGGCAGAAAAGCGAAGGAAAAGATAAGAAAAAAGACACAGGGAGGTCACAATTATGCGTGATAATACAGTACATGTAAGAAGAGGAAAGAAACATCCGTCAAGAATGGAAATGATAGTGCTTGCAGCTCTTGCAGCCCTTATGGTAAGCGGCGGAACATTATTACTGCTGGCAGCTTTGCTGGGACAGGATATTACAGACTGGAACCACAGAGCAGCAATTACAGCAGGTCTTTCTCTTGCCGGAGTTGTGTGGGGATGGTTAATCAGGGCAAACCGTTAGACATATCCGTGGGATAAGTACGACATGGTTTTTCGAATTGAGGTTGACGCATTCCCGATAGTTTTCTATAATGAAACTGATTATATTGTACAGGAAAATCAAAAGAAGATTTTCTGTTGTTTTGGAGAAAAAGGGAATTGAAGGAGACGGAAAATGAAGAAAACAATTCGTAAGATAGAGATACTTTTCATGACATTGATTTGCATTTTTGCCATGTCAGGAATGCCGATGCAGGTATATGCAGGTCCTGCGGATAATTCGCTGGAGACACTGACAGTAGCCGAGGGTTCATTATCACCTGCATTTGAAGGAAGCCGTATGTACTATACGGTACAGGTAGGACAGGATGTAAGCAGCGTGACGGTAAGTGCAAAAACGGTAAATCCGGCAGCAACGATTCAGTCCGGGGTGGGAACCACTACCTTAAAAACAGATGGAGATACAAAGATTGACGTAGTAGTGCAGGCAGAGAATGGAAATCTTGCAACTTATCATCTGACCATAACCAAGTCTGCAACAGGTGCTACAACAAATACAGATACTACAACAAGCACAGACACAGGCAATACTCCGGCGGACAATAATACCGGAGCAGATAATGGCACAGATACAGCCACACCGGACGATACTGTATCTGCCTATACCGTGTCAGAAGATTTCGCAGCAGAACAGATTCCGGCAGATTTTACAGAAGCACAGGTGCCTTATCAGGGAGCTGAATACCGTGGTGCTGCTTTTAACAATGGTAATTTATCTCTTTTATATATGACAGATGCAGCAGGAAATGCAGGCTTTTATGTGGTAAATGGCACCGATGGCAGTGTGTGCCCATATATTCGTATCGATAATGGGGATAATTATCTGATTTTAATGACACCTTCGGCAGTGACTTCCTTTGTACCGGGCGAAGCAACCACGCCTATTCAGGTTGGGGACAGTACATTTGAAGATGCATACGCAACAGATACAGAAAATATTTATACCGTATATGGAATGACAAATGATGGACAGGAAGGCTGGTATAATTACAATACCAGTGATGGAACCTTCAGCGAATACCAGTACAGTGACAGCACGGAGGAGGATACCGATACCACCTATCTTCAGAATGCATTAAATGACTTAAATGACAAATATACCGCTAGAAAAGACCGGGATTTAAAAATTATTGCCGGATTAATTGTAGTAATCGTAATTCTTATTTTTATCATTATTAATCTGTTGCTTCGTGGAAGAAGAGGTTATGAAGAAGAGGACGATGATGAAATCGAAGAAGCAGTAGATATCTTTGAAGAAGAAAAACGCAGAAAGGCAAAGAAGAAACAGAAATTCGTAGAAGATGCCGGTAAAGTCGAAGAAGAACCGGTCGAAGAAAAAGAGACCAGTGCAGTGAAGGATTTACCGGAGAAAGCAGAGTCAGAAGAAAAAGAAGAAGCGGATTCCGCCGCTCAGTTACCGGAAGAAGTGGCAGAACGGTTAGGCGAAACTGACTTTATGGAAGAATTTGAAGAAGAACCGGAATTTATGTCCGGCAGAAAGAAACGTGAAAAGGAAAAGAGAGAAAAAAAAGAGAAGAAACGGCGGAGCAAAGATATTTTTGATGACGATGATGAAGATAATGGAATCTTTGCAAGCCATGATGACTTTATTGAAAAAGAATCATCAGATGATGATATTGAAGTAATGGATTTAAATGATTTATAAGAGAATTGGCGCGTAGTGACAGGAGGATTTTATGCATAAACCATATACAAAACAAGCGCAAAAAGTAATAGAACTGACGACAAAGGCAGCCAGAAGCATGCATCATAATTATATTGGAACAGAGCACCTTTTACTGGGATTGCTAAAAGAAGGCAGTGGAGTAGCTGCCTGTGTTCTGATGGATGCGGGAGTAGAAGAAACCCGTCTGGTAGAACTGATAGAAGATTTAATCGCTCCATCTTCGGATGTGGCAGTATTAGACCGGAAAGGTTATTCTCCAAGGATTCAGCATATCATTGAGACCGCTGACCAGGAGGCAGAGCGTTTTGACAATGAGAATATCGGAACAGAACACCTTTTAATTGCATTATTGAAAGAGGCAGACTGTGCCGGTGTACGTCTGTTGAATACACTGGGTGTGAATATCCAGAAGATTTATATCGAGACTCTGGTAGCCATGGGAGAAGACGTAAACCACTATAAAGAGGAGATTGCGGCAAGCAAATCCGGAAAAAAGAAAGCAGTAGAAGTAACGCCAACCTTAGATCAGTATTCCAGGGATTTAACTGCTATGGCAGCCTATGGTGAGATAGACCCGGTGATTGGCAGAGAGGCAGAGATTGCCCGCGTGATTCAGATTTTAAGCCGCAGGACGAAAAATAATCCATGCCTGATTGGAGAGCCGGGAGTTGGAAAGACAGCTATTGCAGAAGGACTTGCCCAGCGTATTGCATCCGGACTGGTTCCGGATACAGTCCGGGGAAAACGAGTGGTAACACTGGATTTATCCGGAATGGTAGCAGGCTCTAAATACCGTGGAGAATTTGAAGAGCGGATTAAGAAAGTCATTCGTGAAGTGACAGAAGCAGGAAATGTACTTCTTTTCATAGATGAACTTCATACCATTATCGGAGCAGGTGGAGCGGAAGGTGCTATTGATGCATCCAATATTTTAAAGCCATCCCTTGCCCGTGGAGAAATACAATTAATCGGAGCAACCACATTAGAAGAATACCGTAAATATATTGAAAAAGATGCAGCCCTGGAACGTCGTTTCCAGCCGGTAACGGTGGAAGAACCGACGGAAGAGCAGGCAATAGAAATATTAAAGGGATTAAGAGAACGCTATGAGAAACATCATCATGTACAGATTACAGATGCCGGAATTGAAGCCGCAGTGAAGCTGTCTGCCCGTTATATTGCAGACCGTTATCTGCCGGATAAGGCCATTGATTTGATGGATGAGGCTTCCTCGAAGGTTCGCCTTGGCGGATTTAAAATGCCGGAGAAGATTAGTGAACTGGAGCGTAAGATTGCTCAGTTAGAGGACGATATGGAGACGGCATTGATGGAACAGCGGTTTGAAGATGCCGGGGCAATCCGCAAGGAGAAGGAAGCTGCCCGGAAGAAATACGAAAAGCAGGTGGAAAAATACCATCGGGATGCAGACAAGAAGAAACTGGTTGTCGGAGAAAATGAAATTGCAGAAATTGTATCTGACTGGACAAAGATACCGGTGAAGAGACTGGCAGAGGGCGAGGCTGCACGTCTCAACCGTCTGGAAAAGACACTGCATAAGCGTGTAGTAGGACAGGAAGAGGCAGTCAGTGCAGTGGCAAGAGCAGTCAGAAGAGGACGGGTAGGATTAAAAGATCCGCATCGTCCGATAGGTTCCTTCCTTTTCTTAGGACCGACCGGAGTTGGTAAAACAGAGATAACAAAGGCACTGGCAGAGGCTGTCTTTGGCGATGAGCAGGCAATGATTCGTGTTGATATGTCAGAGTACATGGAGAAGCACAGTGTTTCTAAAATGATTGGTTCACCGCCAGGTTATGTAGGTTATGAAGAAGGCGGCCAGCTCAGCGAAAAGGTCAGAAGAAAACCATATTCTGTTATTCTTTTTGATGAAATTGAAAAGGCACACCCGGATGTATTTAATGTATTGCTTCAGGTACTGGATGATGGACAGATTACAGATGCCCAGGGCAGACGGGTAGATTTTAAGAATACGATTATTATTATGACTTCCAATGCAGGGGCGCAGTCTATCATTGCACCGAAGAAGCTTGGATTTGCTGCAGGCGAAGATGAAAAGAAGAATTATGAATACATGAAAAATGGTGTAATGGAAGAAGTCCAGAGAATCTTTAAGCCGGAGTTCTTAAACCGAATTGACGAGACCATTGTATTCCGGGCTCTCAATAAAGAGGACATGAAGAAGATTGTCACCATTTTAAGCAAATCTTTAATTGACCGGTGTGAAAAACAGATGGGTATCCATCTGACCATAACCGGCAGCGTAAAAGGATACATTGCTGAGAAGGCATACAATCCGAAATATGGAGCAAGACCATTGCGGCGTATGATACAGACACAGATAGAAGATATGCTGGCAGAAGAGATTTTATCCGGTAAAATCAAGCCGGGAGATGATGTGGAAATCCGCATGGTAAAAAAGGAAATAAAAACCGTTGTGAATTCATCAAAATAACTGGAAAAATGTGTCGAGATAAGCTATAATATTTTCATAAAATTTACGAAAAAGCCATCGTGGGATAGTGGCTTATAGGAGGATAAAAAATGGCTGTAGTTGCAGAATTAATTCGTTCAGAAGCAAACGGAACAATCAGTTTTGGAGATTATACACTGGGAGCAAAATCCAAACTGGACAATTTTGAACATGCGGGAGATTTGTACAAAGTTAAGACATTTCGTGAGATTACCAAATTAGAGAGAAATGGAATGTTTGTATATGAATCTGTTCCAGGAACTGCAGTTACAAATATGGTAGCATCCGAAAACGGTGTGGAATTTGAAGTAGAAGGACCGGAAGATGCAGAGATTACA